>JBMFXF010000080.1:0-12628 GCA_049964515.1 Acetobacteraceae bacterium
AACCGCGAGCGCCGTGGCATCGAGGAGCGCATGCGCGAACAGGCGCAGGAGGCGCTGCGGTCGCTGCAGGACGCGCAGGGCCTGGCGCAGCGCGCCTCGATCTGCCTGTACTCGCCGGCCTGGCACGAGGGCGTGGTCGGCATCGTCGCCGGGCGGATCAAGGAACGCTTCAACCGCCCTTCCTGCGTGGCCGGCGTGGCCGACGGGGTGGCGAAAGGCTCCGGCCGGTCGGTGCCGGGGATCGACCTCGGCGCCGCCGTCATCGGCGCTCGCCAGGCGGGGCTGCTGGCGACCGGCGGCGGGCATCCGATGGCGGCCGGGTTCTCGCTGCCGGCGGAGGGGCTGGCCGCCTTCGCGGCCTATCTGGACGAGCGCCTGTCGGCCGCCGCCAGCCTGCCCGCGGCGGCGGACCTGCTGCTGGAGGGCACGCTGACGGTGCCCGCCGCAACCGCCGAACTCGCCACCCAGCTGGCGCGGCTGGCCCCGTTCGGCCCGGGCAACGAGGAGCCGGTGTTCGCGCTGGCGCGCGCCCGGGTGGTCCGCGCCGACCGGGTGGGGCGGGAGGGGGCGACCATCCGCAGCTTCATCGAGGGCGAGGGCGGCGGGCCGCGGCTGAAGGCGATGCTGTTCCGGGCCCGCGACGGCGCGCTGGCGGAATGGCTGCTGGCGCGCTCCGGCGTGCCGGTCCACCTGGCGGGGCAGCTGCGGCTGGAGGAATGGCAGGGCAACACCGGGGTCGGCTTCGCCATCGTGGATGCCGCGGCGGCGTAGCCGGGCGGTTACGGCTTGAGATAGACGAACCCGTGCTGCTCGAGTTGCATGATCCGGATCACGCCCCCCGGCACCACCACCGCCTGCGGCAGCAGCTTCGGCAGATGCCCGCTCAGCTTGCGCATCCGCAGCATGGTGTTGTGGCAGGCGTCGAACTCCACCTTCTGCGCGTCCAGCGAGGCGATGCGGGGCGCCATGATGCTGTCGTGGAACAGCATCATCAACCCCGGCCCGTAGGCCACCACCACGATCTGCACCTTGTCGGTGCCGAGGGTCTGCAGGATGTTGGTGACGTTGTTGAGCGCCTGGGTCCACACCGCCGGGCTGCCGGAACTGACCTGGATCACCACATGGGCGGTGGCGAACGGATGCGGGTGCGCATAGGCCGGCTTGGCGAAATCGAAGCTCTTGAGCATCGAGCGGTCGTCCGCCCGCGCCGCCGCCGGCGCGAGCAGCGCCGCGAGCAACCCGAGCATGGCGAGGATTCGGGAACCGGGCATTTTCAACCTCCCTGATATGGTTTTCGTGGCACGATATTCCCCCAATCCGCCGATCTCCGCAAGTCTGTTCCGTCGCCGCCGCCATTGCCGCGGCCCCGGCCGCCCGGTAGCCTCCCTCGGGACGAAGGAGGCCAGCATGTCCAGGCACGTCATCGCGCGCGTGGCCGAGATTCCCCCCGGGGCGCGCAAACTGGTCAGCGTGCGCGGCCGGCCGATCGCGGTGTTCAACTTGGGCGGGGAGTTTTTCGGCCTGCTCAACCGCTGCCCGCACGAGGGCGGGCCGATGTGCGAGGGCATCCTCACCGGCCTGGTCGAGGCCGACACGCCGGGCGAGTACCGCTTCACCCGCCAGGGCGAGGTGCTGCGCTGCCCCTGGCACGGCTGGGAGTTCGACATCCGCACCGGCCAGTCCTGGTGCGACCCGGGGCATGTCGGGCTGCGCCAGTACAAGGTGGAGGTCGCCCCGGGCGCCGCGGTGGCGAAAGGCCCCTATGTCGCCGAGACCATCCCGGTCACGATCGAGGATGAGTATGTGGTGGTCGAAGTTTGACCACTCTCCCCGGGTGAATGGTCATTAATGCGGCCGGGATTGCCGATAATTCAGGCGCCCCTCACCGGAGCCACAGCGAGGCGGCCAGCGCCAGCGCCAGCGCCGCCGCCAGACCCTGCCAGAACACCAGGCGGTAGCGCTCGTAGGGCGTCGGCGGCCGGGGGGGCGCCGCGGGCGCGTGCGCCGGGCCTGCTTCCAGCTCGGCGGCGAAGGCGGCGGCGTCGCGGAAGCGCTCGGCCGGATCGGCGGCGATCGCACGGGCCAGTGCCGCCCCCAGCCAGGCCGGAAGATCGGGGCGCAGCGGGGCGAGGTCGCGCGGCCGGTCCTGCCGCGGCGGGCTGATGGCATCGGGGTTGCCGTAGGGAAACACCCCGGTCGCGGCACGGAACAGGCTCACCCCCAGCGCAAACAGGTCGGTCGCTGCGTCCCCGGCCGCGCCGGCCAGCATCTCCGGGGCCATGTAGGCGCGGGTGCCGGGGATGTTCTCGGGCGGGAAATCCTCGAGCCCGGGCAGGCGCACCACGCCGAGATCGAGCAGCCGCGGCGACAGGCCGGGCTCGATGATGATGTTGTCGGGCTTCACGTCGCGATGGATGATGCCGGCCCGGTGCAGCGCGGCCAGGCCATGGGCCAGGCGGATGCCGATGGCGCGCAGCTCCTCGAGGCCCATCGCGGGGGCCCGGGAAAGCCGGGTTTCCAGTAACTCGCCGACATAGAGCGGCATGACGGTATAGAGGCAGGTCTGCCGCCCGGGCGGCAGCGCGATCACATGCGCGACCCAGGGGCTGGTGACCCGGCTGCCCACCCAGGCCTCGCGCACGAAGGCGGCGTGAAAAGTGGCGTCCGCGGCGACCTGCGGCTTGGGGAATTTCAGCACCACCGTCGCCCCGTCGGCCTCGTCGATGGCGCCGAACAGGCGCGAGAAGGTGCCGTCCGAGAGCAGCGTGTTGAGCACGAAGCCGTCGACCGTATCGCCCACGTTGGGCGTCGGGATCAGCGGCAGGGCGCGGATCGCGCTGCCCACGTCATCCGAGCGCAGCTCGGGCAGGCTGACCACGTCCAGCACCAGCGCGGTGCAGTTGTCGGTGCTGCCGGCGTCCAGGGCGGCGGCGACCAGGGCGCGCGCGGTGTCCTCCGGCGCGGAGCGAACGCGCAGCAGATCGGCGATGGTCTCATCGACCAGCACGCCGTGGACCCCGTCGGTACAGAGCAGGAAGCGGTCGTGCAGCGCCACCGCGAGGGTGGTGTAGTCGAGCCGCAGCTCGGCCTCGATCCCGAGCGCGCGGGTCAGCACCGGCGACTGGCCGCGATCGTCGCGGACGTGATCGTCGGTGAGCCGGGTCAGGCGGTCGGCGCTGAGGCGGTAGGCGCGCGAGTCCCCGACATGGAACAGATGCGCGAGCCGCCCGCGCAACACCAGCGCGGTGAAGGTGCAGCCCATGCCGACCAGGCCGGCATCGGCCCGGCCCTGGGCATGGATCCAAGAATTGAGGGCGTTGAGGATGCGCGCCCCGGCGCGGCGCAGCTCCATCGTCTCCGGCACGTCCCAGAGCCCGTCGAGGAAGCCGCGCACCGCGCTCTCGGCCGCCTCGCGCCCGCCGCGGGCGCTGCCGATGCCGTCAGCGATGGCGCAGGCGACGTCGCGGCGTTCCGCCGGCGGGCGCGCGCCGAGGATGGCGCCGGCGAAATCCTCGTTGCGCGGGCGCGGGCCGGGCAGCGAGGCGACGCCGATGCCGGCGCGCGGGACCGATGCTTCCTCCGCCGTCGGGGTCATGGGGTGGCCTTCGGGTCTGATGGCGCCGCGCGGGCGCGGGGATTGTCAAGCAAGCCCCGCGCCAGAAGCGGATGGCATGTCGCTTGCTTAGCCTGACGTGGTGCGATCGTTCCGGCGTTCCCTCCGGCCTGGACACATCACGGGGAGCAGGACGCCGGCGCTTCGGCCGACGATGCCGTCGGAACCTTTATCAACAGGTTGGAGGAAGATTCGTGCTCGTACCCTCACCCAAATGGCTCGATACCGGCGACAATGCCTGGCAGTTAGCGGCGGCGACCTTCGTCAGCCTGCAAAGCATCCCCGGGCTGGTCGTGCTCTACGGCGGCGTGGTCAAGAAGAAATGGGCGATCAATTCCGCCTTCATGTCGATCTACGCGTTCGCCTCGGTGCTCGTGGTCTGGATTCTGTTCGACTACAATCTCGCGTTCGGACCGCAATGGTTTCCGTTCCTCGGCAAGCCGTTCCCGGCGTTGTCGGCGGCGTTCGAACTCGGCCAGGCCACCGTTCCGGCAGCGGCTTCGGGCATGCCGCCGATGGGCTTCCCGATGGCGACGCTGGTCTATTTCCAGTTCGTGTTCGCCGCCATCACCGTCATCATCCTGGCCGGATCGGTGCTGGGCCGGATGAGTTTCAAGGCCTGGATGATCTTCTGCCCGGTATGGATGACGCTGGTCTATACGGTGGGCGCGTTCAGCATCTGGGGCGGCGGGTGGCTCGCCGGCATGGGGGCGGCGGATTTCTCGGGCGGCTACGTGATCCATCTGGCCGCCGCTGCCTCCGGGTTCACCGCCGCCGCCGTGATCGGTCCGCGGCTGCAACAGGACCGCGACCATTTCCCGCCCAACAGCCTGCTGGTGGCGCTGGTCGGCGCCGGCATCCTGTGGCTGGGCTGGAACGGGTTCAACGGCGGTGACCCCTACTTCGCCAACGCCGACGCCGGGGCGGCGGTGCTGAACACCAACATCGCCTCCTGCGTGGGCGTGATGGTGTGGACGCTGATGGACTACATGGCCTACGGCAAACCGTCGGTCATCGGCGCGGTGAACGGCATGATCGCGGGGCTGGTCGCCATCACCCCGGCGGCCGGTTACGTGAGCGGCTGGGGCGCGCTCATCATCGGCGTCTGCGCCGGCATCATCCCCTGGTTCGCGATGAACAAGATTCAGAAGACCGCCCTGATGATGAAGGTCGATGACACGCTCGGCGTGTTCTCCACCCATGGCGTCGCCGGGCTGATGGGCGGGCTGCTGACCGGCATCCTGGCGACCCCGGACATGCTGGAATATGTGGGCACCGCCAAGGACGCGCCGGGGGTGAACGTCACCGGCCTTCTCTACGGCAACCCGCACCAGCTGCTGGTGCAGGTTTACGCCGCGGTGTTCATCATCGTCTATAACGTCATTGCGACCTTCATCATCCTCAAGGTGATCTCGTTCTTCACCCCGCTCAGGATGGACGAGGCGACGCTGAAAGTGGGCGACGACGCCGTGCACGGCGAAACCGCCTACGCGATCGGCGTGGAAGGCGAGTAGCCTTTCCGCCGCCGGTCGGCCGGGACGGCGCGGGGCGGATCCCGGGGTGACCCCCCCGGGGCCCGCCCCGTTCGCGTCCGGGGGCGGAAACCTCTCGTTCACCGCTCGGGCGGATGCTGCGCCGATGCGCCGCATCCGCCCGATCCCTGCCCTGCTCTGCCTGCTCGCGCTGTCGGGCTGCGCGGCCTCCGGGCCGCTCTCCTATGCCGGCACCCCGGGATGCGATGTGCTGACGGCGGTGCGCATGACCCTGGCCGGCCTGCCCTGCCCGCCGCCGCCGCCGCCGCCGGCGCCCTATTGCACCCGCAGCCTGGGCGATGCCGATTGCTGGACGGACCCGGCGAAGCTGCGCGACCACCCGCCGCAGCTCGCCGATGGCGGCTGGGTCGCCCCGGCCCCGATCCTGCGGGTCCACAAGGTGGCCAGCAAGCCGGGGGGGCCATGATGGGGCTCGACATCACTACGGGAATTCCGTATATGGGGGATGGTCTCCGGTTCACCTGGGACGACACCAAGGCCGCCGCCAATCTGGCCAAGCACGGCGTGTCGTTCGCCTACGCGACCCGGGTCTTCCTCGACCCCGACCGGGTCGCGGTGGACGCCTCGCGGCCGGAGGACGGGGAACGACGGTGCAAGCTGGTCGGGGCGCTCGGCAGCCGGGTGTTCACCGTGGTTGTCACCGAACGCGACGGCGCGATCCGCCTGATCTCGGCGCGCCGCTGCAACGCCACGGAGGCGCGTGCCTATGGCCCGATTCACCCTTGACCCGCGGCACCCGCCGGCGCTGGACCCAGCCGAACAGGCGCGGCTCGATGGGCTCACCGATGCCGACATCACCCGGGGCGCCGAGGCCGATCCCGACAATCCGCCGCTGTCGGAGGCCGAGCTGACCCGGCTGCGCGGGGCGATGCGGGTGCGCGAGGTGCGTGCCCGCGCCGGGCTCAGCCAGGCCGCCTTCGCGCGCGCCTATCACATCTCGCTGGCGCGGCTGCGCGACCTGGAACAGGGGCGCAGCCGCCCCGACAGCGCCTTGCAGGCATACCTCACGGTGATCGAGCGCGAGCCGGAGGCGGTGGCGCGCGCGCTGGAGTGAGCGGGTCTGGCGCTCCCGCCCGGCCCACCTTGCCCGACCGCCGGGCTGACGCCATAGAACCGGCCCGCGTCACTTCCGGAGCATCGCCGCCCATGCCCGCCATCACCCTGCCCGACGGTTCCGTGCGTCATTTCGCCGCGCCCGTCACCGGCACCGCGGTGGCCGAGGCGATCGGCCCCGGGCTCGCGCGCGCCGCGCTGGCCATGCGCCTCGACGGCAGGCTGGTCGATCTGGCGACCGAGATCGAACATGACGCGACGGTGGTGTTCATCACCCGGCGCGACCCGGAGGCGCTGGAGCTGATCCGCCACGACGCCGCGCATGTGCTGGCCGAGGCGGTGCAATCGCTGTTCCCCGGCACGCAGGTGACCATCGGCCCGGCGATCGAGCACGGGTTCTACTACGATTTCGCCCGCAACGAGCCGTTCACCCCGGAGGATTTCCCAGCCATCGAGGCGAAGATGCGCGAGATCGTCGCGCGTGGCGCGCCGTTCCGCCGCCGCGTGATCGACCGCGAGGACGCGATCCGCTTCTTCCAGGAGAAGGGCGAGAAATACAAAGCCGAGCTGATCCAGGACCTGCCGAAAACCGAGCCGATCAGCCTCTATTCGCAGGGCGAATGGGTCGATCTCTGCCGCGGCCCGCATCTGCGCGCGACCTCCGATGTGGGAACCGCCTTCAAGCTGATGAAGGTGGCCGGGGCCTATTGGCGCGGCGATCACCGCAACGCCATGCTGAGCCGCATCTACGGCACCGCCTGGCGCGACCAGAAGGAGCTCGATGCCTATCTGCATCAGCTCGAGGAAGCCGAGCGCCGCGATCACCGCCGCATCGGCAAGGAGATGGACCTCTTTCATATCCAGGAGGAGGCGGTCGGCAGCATCTTCTGGCATCCGAACGGGTGGCGTCTCTATCGCACCGCCGAGGCCTATATGCGCCGGCGGCTGGACGCGGCGGGATACCAGGAAGTCCGCACCCCGCAGCTGGTCGATCGCGCGTTGTGGGAAGCCTCCGGGCATTGGGAGAAATTCCGCCAGAACATGTTCGTGGCGCAGGTCGAGGACGAGGATAAGACCCTCGCGCTGAAGCCGATGAACTGCCCGTGCCATGTCCAGATCTTCCGCCAGGGCGTGCGCTCGTACCGCGAGCTGCCGCTGCGGATGGCCGAGTTTGGCGCCTGCCACCGCTACGAACCCTCGGGCGCGCTGCACGGGATCATGCGCGTGCGCGCGTTCACCCAGGACGACGCGCATATCTTCTGCACCGAGGAGCAGATCGCCTCCGAGACCGTGCGCTTCGTGGCGCTGCTGTCCTCGATCTACCGCGATTTCGGCTTCGCGGAGTTCGCGGTGAAATTCTCCGACCGTCCGGCGGTGCGCGCCGGCGAGGATGCGGTCTGGGACCGCGCCGAGGCGGCGCTGCGCGAGGCCTGCGCCACCGCCGGCGTGGACTACACGCTCAACCCGGGCGAGGGCGCGTTCTACGGCCCGAAGCTGGAATTCGTGCTGCGCGATGCGATCGGGCGCGACTGGCAGTGCGGCACCTTGCAGGTGGATTTCGTGCTGCCCGAGCGGCTGGACGCGGAATACACCGCCGAGGACGGCACCCGGCGGCGGCCGGTCATGCTGCATCGCGCGATCCTGGGCAGTTTCGAGCGCTTCCTCGGCATCCTGATCGAGCAATATGCCGGCCGCTTCCCGCTCTGGCTGGCGCCGGTGCAGGCGGTGGTGGCGACCATCGTCTCCGACGCCGACGCCTATGCCGCCGAGGTGGCGGAGACGCTGCGACGGGCGGGGCTGGAGGTGCGGCTCGATACCTCGAACCAGAAGATCAACGCCAAGATCCGCACTCACAGCCTGGCGCATGTGCCGGTGCTGGTGGTGGTCGGAAGGAAGGAGGCGGAGACGCGGCAAGTGGCGCTGCGCCGGCTGGGCGGGGCGGCGCAGGAGGTGCTGGGGTTGGACGCGGCGGCGGCGGCGCTGGCCGCCGAGGCGCGGGCGCCCGATCAGGCTTTGTGATCTCGCCCGCGCGCATGGCCGACCCTTCCGGCCATGCGCGCGGGCGAGATCGCGCGCCGGGTTGGCGGGCGGCGGCGCGCGAAACAAGACTCAATACCGGACCCATTGACCCATCCTTCATGGGTCAATGGCGTCCGGTATGAATCGGGTCGATCCAGGCCACCGGCTCCGGCGCCTCCGCCGGGGCGATGTCGAGATTGACCACCACCGCCTCGTTATCACTGCGCACCAGCACGCATTCCAGCGTCTCCTCGGAGCTGGCGTTGATCTCCTGATGCGGCACGAAGGGGGGGACGTAGATGAAATCGCCCGGCCCCGCCTCGGCGGTGTATTCCAGGTGATCGCCCCAGCGCATCCGGGCCCGGCCCTTCAGCACATAGATCACGCTTTCCAACTCGCCGTGATGATGCGCGCCGGTCTTGGCGCCGGGGTGGATATGCACCGTGCCGGCCCAGATCTTCTGCGCGCCGACGCGGGCGTAGGTGATCGCCGCGGCGCGGTTCATCCCCGGGGTCTGCGCGGTGTTGGTGTCCAGGTTGCTGCCCGGGATCACCTTCACGCCGTGTTCCTTCCAATCCATCGTCACCCTCCTGATCGCCGGGTTCGCTACCGCCTGGCGGGCAGGCGGACAAGCCCGCTTGGCGCCGTCACGGTGCCTGCGTAGAACCGCCCGCCAGACTGCGGAGCTCGCCCGTGCCCGAGACGCTCGAAACCGATGTCGCCGTGATCGGCGCCGGCCCCGCCGGGCTGTTTGCCGTCTTCGAGCTCGGGATGCTGAAGCTGCGCGCGGTGCTGGTCGATGCGCTGGCCGAGGCGGGCGGGCAATGCGCGGCGCTCTATCCCGAAAAGCCGATCTACGACATTCCCGCCCATCCCGCGATCGACGCCGGGGCGCTGGTGGTGGCGCTGGAGCGTCAGATCGGCCCGTTCGCCACGCCGCGGCTGCTGGGCCAGCGCGTGGTGGCGCTGTCCGGCGGGCCCGGGGCATTCGCGCTCGAGACCGACGCCGGGAGCCAGATCGCGGCGCGCGCGGTGGTGATCGCCGCCGGCGCCGGCGCGTTCGGCCCCAACCGGCCGCCGCTGGCCGGGCTCGCCGCCTACGAGGCCACCGGGGCGGTGCGCTATTTCGTGCGCGATCGCGAAGCCCTGCGCGGCCGGCGGGTGGTGATCGCGGGCGGCGGGGATTCGGCGGTGGACTGGGCGCTGGCACTCAAGGACCTGGCACGGGTGGCGGTGGTCCACCGTCGCCCGCGCTTCCGCGCCGCGCCCGAGACCGCCGCCGCGCTGGAGGCCGCCGCCGCCCGCGGCGAGGTGGAGCTGGTCATCCCCTATCAGCTGCACGCGCTGCACGGGGAGGCGGGCGCGCTCAGGGCCGTGGAGGTGGCGACCCTCGCCGGCGAGACCCGGATGCTGCCGGCCGATGTGCTGCTGGCGTTCTTCGGCCTCGCCGCCGAGCTGGGGCCGATCGCGTCCTGGGGCCTGGCGCTGGATCAGCACCGGATCACCGTCGATCCCGCGACCTGCGCGACCTCGCTGCCCGGGGTGTATGCGATCGGGGACGTGGCGCTGTATCCGGGCAAGCTCAAGCTGATTTTGCAAGGATTCTCGGAAGCGGCGATGGCGGCGCACGCCATCTGGGACCTGCTGCATCCCGGCCAGGCCCTGCATTTCGCCTATTCCACCACCACCGGCGTCCCGGGCGGCTGAGCATGGCGACCCTGCGCCTGCCCGCCACCGCGACCGGCATCGCCGAGGCCGCCGCCCTGCTCCGCGCCGGCGCGCTGGTCGCGTTCGGTACCGAGACGGTCTACGGCCTCGGCGCCGATGCCACCAATGCGGAAGCAGTGGCCGGCATCTTCGCGGCCAAGCAGCGACCGCGCTTCAACCCGCTGATCTGCCACTACGCCGCGCCCGAGGAACCGTTCGCCGATGTGGTCGGACACCAGCTGGCCGAACGCCTGGCGCGGCGCTTCTGGCCGGGCGCGCTGACGCTGATCCTGCCACGCCGCGAGCCGGGCCGGGTCGCGCTGCTGACCGGGGCGGGGCTGCCCAGCCTCGCGGTGCGGGTGCCGGCGCACCCGCTGGCGCGCGCGCTGCTGGCGGCGGTGGGAAGGCCGGTGGCGGCGCCCTCGGCCAACCGCTCCGGGCGGATCAGCCCGACCCGTGCCGAGGATGTGCTGGCCGAGCTGGATGGGCGGATCGCGGCGGTGCTGGACTGCGGCCCCTGCGCGGTGGGGGTGGAATCGACCGTGCTGGACCTGACCGGGGCGGTCCCGCGGCTGCTGCGCCCTGGCGGGGTGACGGCGGAGGCCTTGCGCGAGGCGGTCGGCCCGATCGCGGAGGCGGGACCGGTCGCGGGGCCCGAGGCGGTGCGCGCGCCGGGCCAGCTCGCCTCGCATTACGCGCCCAGCCTGCCGGTGCGGCTCGAGGCCCGCTCGGTCGCGCCCGACGAGGCGCTGCTGGCGTTCGGCCCGCCGCTGCCCGGCGCGGGGGCGGTGTTCGCGCTGAGCGAGACGGGGGACCTGACCGAAGCGGCGGCGCGGCTGTTCGCCGGGCTGCGCGCGCTGGACGGCTCGGGCCTGGCGCGGATCGCGGTGATGCCGGTACCCCGCCACGGGCTCGGCCGCGCGATCAACGACCGGCTGGCCCGCGCGGCGGCGGACCGGCCGGGTTGACCCCTATCGTCCGCTCGCCGAGCGCCCGCGTTCGAGCGCGGCGTAGGAGGGCACCGGGGCGGCCATCAGCCAGCGGAACCCCTGCGCCAGCACCGCATCGACGTTCTTCGTATCGACATGCGGATGCCCGCAGGGCACGCCGGCATCCTTGCAGATGGCAACCACCTCGGCGATGGCCGAGGCGACGGTGGGGTGGTCGTACTGGCGCGGATGGCCGAGGTCCTGCGACAGATCGCCCTCCCCCACCAGCACCACGCCGATGCCGGGGACGTCCTTGAGCATCCGCGGCAGGTTGGCGATGGCGCGCTTCTCCTCGCACATGATGGCGACCAGGATTTCGCCCTCCGGGGCCAGCGGCCAGACATCGGCGCGCTGGTAATAGTCCTGCGCGGCAATGCCCCAGTAGCGGGCCGCCGCGGTGGGCGCGTCGCCGCGCTGGCCGGCGGGGTGGAAGCGGGGGGCACCCTCGGGCCGCGGGTAGCGGCAGGCGGCGACCGCGTTGCGGGCGTCCTCGACCGTCGAGACATGCGGCCAGACCACGCCATAGACGCCGATATCCAGCACCTGCTTGGCGATCCACTGGCTGTGCTCGCCGCCGTTGGGGGGGATGCGCACCATCGGCGTGACCGCAGGGGCGACGCTGCCGGCGGCGGCGATCTGGCCGCGGTTGAGCATGTATTGCAGGCAGTGGCGCAGCGCGGTGATGTCGTACGGATTGTGTTCCATCTCGAACACCACCGCATCGTAGGCGGTGGTGGCCAGCGAGACCGCGGTGCCGATCTCGGGCGGCGCGAAGGTGGTGAAGGCGGGCTTGCCGGATTCGAGGGTGCGGATGGCGCCGTTGAGGCGCGGCAGATCGGGCATGGCGGCGGCTCCGGGTCAGAGGGGAAGGAAGATCTCGTCGGCCGCGTAAGCGCGCGGGATCAACCCGTCGGCGGCGGCGTAGCGCATCAGCGCTTCGATGGCGGCGCGGTTGGCGGCGAGGCCATAGGGCAGCGGGTCGGCGCCGGCGAGCGCGGGCACCGGGGCGGGCGGCGCGGCCGCCTTGGCGGCGGCGAACAGGGTGGCGAGTTCGCCCGGCAGCCAGGGATGCTGATCCACCAGCCGGCGTTGCAGCGCCATCGCGTGGTTGACCGGGTAGATGCCGGTGCGACGATACCAGGCGGCGGCCGCGGCGGTGGCGTCGGGGATCACGCTGCGGGTCTCCCCCGGGGCGAGACCGGTCAGGGCGATGCCGGCATCGATCTCGCCAGCCCGCAGCATGGCGGCGAGGTCGGCGCCGGCGGGGGCGCGGGTGACGAAATCGGGGTCGGGGCAGTCGGCGACATGGGCGCCCTCGGTGGTGATCCAGCGGCTCTGCTCGGGGCGCAGGCCGTAGGTTTCGGCGAGGATGCCGCGCAGCCAGACGCCGGTGGTCTGCGAGAAGGCGCGCACGCCGATGCGGGCGCCGGCCAGGTCGGTGGGGCGAAGCGCGCTGTCGGCGCGGCAGATCAGCGCGGCGTGGTGGAAGCCGCGCATCAGCACGATCGGCAGGCCGACGATCGGGACGCCCCGGGCGTGAGCCTGGGCGAGGGTGGCGACGGCCATTTCCGAGAGATCGAAGGCGAGTTCGCGGACCATCGGGCGGAAGGCGCGGGAGATGGGGGCGATGGGGGTGAATGCGAAGGCGACGCGGTCGGAGCGGACGGTGCCGTCGCGCAGCGCGCGGAGATGGG
>JBMFXF010000081.1:0-12577 GCA_049964515.1 Acetobacteraceae bacterium
GGTGCCCCCGGAGGGCCAGCTGCCCGTGACCATCGAGGAGGAGATGCGCCGCTCCTACCTCGACTACGCCATGAGCGTGATCGTCGCCCGCGCCCTGCCGGACGCGCGCGACGGGCTGAAGCCGGTCCACCGGCGCATCCTGTTCGCCATGAACGAGGCCGGCTACACGCCCGACAAACCCTACCGCAAATCCGCCCGCGTGGTGGGCGAGGTGATGGGCCGCTTCCACCCACACGGCGACGCTTCCATCTACGACGCGCTGGTCCGCATGGCCCAGCCGTTCTCCATGCGGGTGCCGCTGATCGACGGCCAGGGCAATTTCGGCTCGGTGGACGGCGATCCGCCGGCGGCGATGCGCTACACCGAGGTGCGGCTGGCCAAGGCCTCGATGCAGCTGCTCGAGGACATCGACCAGGACACCGTCGATTTCCAGCCCAACTACGACGAATCGGCCGAGGAACCCAAGGTCCTGCCGGCGCGCTTCCCCAATCTGCTGGTCAACGGCGCCGGCGGCATCGCCGTCGGCATGGCGACCAACATCCCCACCCACAACCCGGCCGAGGTGATCGACGCCACCCTGGCGCTGATCGCCGATCCCGACATCAGCCTTGACGCGCTGATGCGGATCATTCCGGGGCCGGATTTCCCCACCGGCGGCATCCTGCTCGGCCGCGCCGGCATCCGCGCCGCCTTCGAGACCGGGCGCGGCTCGCTGGTGATCCGCGCCCGCGCCACGATCGAGGAGATCCGCCGCGACCGCATGGCCATCGTGGTCACGGAAATCCCCTACCAGGTGAACAAGGTCTCGCTGCAGGAACGCATGGCCGAGCTGGTCCGCGCCAAGCAGATCGAGGGCATCGCCGAGATCCGCGACGAATCGGACCGCTCCGGGATGCGCCTGGTGATCGAGCTCAAGCGCGACGCCACCGGCGAGGTGGTGCTGAACCAGCTCTACCGCTTCACCCAGCTGCAGATCGGCTTCGGCGTGAACATGCTGGCGCTGGACAACGGCCAGCCGCGGCTGATGGGGCTCAAGGACGCGCTCGCCTGCTTCGTCACCTTCCGCGAGGGCGTGATCCTGCGCCGCGCCCGCCACGAGCTGGAGAAGGCGCGCGACCGGGCGCATCTGCTGGTCGGGTTCTCGATCGCGGTCGCCAATATCGACGAGGTGATCCGCCTGATCCGCGCCAGCGCCGACCCGCGCGCCGCCCGCGCCGCGCTGATGGGCCGTGACTGGCCGGCCGCCGATACCGGCGCGCTGCTGGCGCTGATCGACGCGCCGGGCAACACCATCGCCCCCGACGGCACGGTGCGGCTGACCGAGGCGCAGGCCGAGGGCATCCTGGAGCTGCGGCTGCAACGCCTGACCGGCCTGGAACGCGAGAAGATCGAGAAGGAGCTGACTGAGGTGGCCGCGCGCATCCGCGACCTGCTCGACATCCTCGGCTCGCACATCCGCCGGCTGGAGGTGATGAAGGAGGAGCTGGTCGCGGCGCGCGCGCTGCTGGCCACGCCGCGGCTGACCGCAATCGAGGAGGCCGAGGCCGATCAGGACGACGAGAGCCTGATCGAACCCGGCCAGATGGTGGTCACCATCACCCGCGACGGGTTCATCAAGCGCACGCCGCTGGAAACCTACCGCGCGCAGAACCGCGGCGGGCGCGGGCGCACCGGGGCCGGCACGCGCGGCGACGATATCGTCACCCGCAGCTTCAACGCGCACACGCATCAATGGGTGCTGTTCTTCTCCTCCGGCGGCAAGGCGTTCCGCGAAAAGGTCTGGCGGCTGCCGGAAGCGGCGCCGGCGGCGAAGGGCCGGGCGCTGGTGAACCTGCTGCCCGAGCTCGGCGCCGATACCATCACCGCCGTCCTGCCGCTGCCGCAGGACGAGGCGCTGTGGGACAGCCTGCATCTGGTGTTCGCCACCGCCTCGGGCAACGTGCGGCGCAACCGGCTGTCGGATTTCCGCAACGTGCGCGCCTCCGGCCTGATCGCCATGAAGCTCGACGAGGGCGACCGGCTGATCGGGGTCGCCACCTGCCGGGAGGGCGATGACGTGCTGCTGGCCGCGCGCAACGGCCGCTGCATCCGCTTCCAGATCACCGAAGACAGCCTGCGCGTGTTCGCCGGACGCGACAGTTCCGGCGTGCGCGGCATCCGCCTTGCTCCGGGCGACGAGGTGGTGAGCCTGTCGGTGCTGACCCATGTGGAGGTGAGCAACGAGGAGCGCGCCGCCTGGCTGCGCCTGGCCGCCGCGCGCCGCCGCGCCGCCGGGGAGGAGGAGAGCGCCGAGGCGGAGAACGACGAGGAGCCGGTGGGCGAGGATCTGGTGCTGGACGAGGCGCGCGAGCAGGCGCTGGCGGCGCAGGAACAGCTGCTGTTGGCGGTCACCACCGGCGGGTTCGGCAAGCGCAGCTCGGCCTATGAATACCGCGTGGCCGGCCGCGGCGGCCAGGGCATCGCCAACATCACGCTCGGCAAGCGCAACGGCGGGGCGGTGGCGGCGACCTTCCCGGTGCATCCGGGCGATGACGTGATGCTGGTCACCGATGCCGGGCGGCTGATCCGGGTGCCGGCCGATCAGGTGCGTATCACCGGACGGCAGGCGATGGGGGTGACCCTGTTCCGCCTGGACGCCGGCGAACACGTCACCAGCGTCTTCCCGGTGCTGGAACAGGACGAGGCGGAGGCACCGCCGAAGGAGGACGCGAACGATGGCTGACGCGAAGCCGCTGCGGATCGGGCTCTATCCGGGCACGTTCGATCCGGTGACCAACGGGCATCTGGACGTGATCGGCCGCGCCGCGCGCCTGCTCGACAGGCTGGTGGTGGGGGTGGCGGTCAACACCGGCAAGGGGCCGCTGTTCTCGCTCGAGGAGCGGGTGGCGATGGTGCGCGACGAAACCGCCGCCCTGGCCACCCGCGGCACCGCGATCGAGGTCATGCCGATGGAGGGGCTGCTGGTGCAGTTCGCCCGCACCATCGGCGCCTGCATGATCGTGCGCGGCTTGCGCGCGGTGTCGGATTTCGACTACGAGTTCCAGATGGCCGGGATGAACTACCGGATGGATCCCGGCATCGAAACCGTGTTCCTGATGGCCTCCGAGCGCCACCAGTTCATCGCCTCGCGGCTGGTCAAGGAAGTGGCCACGCTGGGGGGGGATATCTCCACTTTCGTGCCTCCCCTCACCCTCGGCCGGACGCTGGCCAAGCTCGGCCGCGCCTGACCCGGATTTTTCCCATGACCCTGCCCCGCCGTTCCCTGGTCGCCGCCGCGATCGCCCTTGCCATCGGACCTTCCATGACCGAAGCCGCCGAGCCCGCGCTCGATCCCAACACCACGATCTATATGGACCTGAAATACGGGCGCGTGGTCATCCGCACCTACCCCGACATCGCCCCGCTGGCGGTACAGCGGATCATCACCCTGTCGAACGAGGGGTTCTACGACAACACCCCGTTCCACCGCGTGATCGAGGGGTTCATGGCGCAGGGCGGGGATCCGACCGGCACTGGCACCGGCGGCTCGCCGCTGCCCAACCTGCCGGCCGAGTTCACCGACAAGCTGCATTTCATCCGCGGCACCTGCGGCATGGCGCGCACGTCCGATCCGGACAGCGCCAATTCGCAGTTCTTCATCATGTTCGCCCCCGCCCCGCATCTGGACGGGCAGTACACCATCTGGGGCCAGGTGGTGCAGGGGATGGAGTTCGTCGATGAGATCAAGCGCGGCTCGGGCGCTTCCGGGATGGTGCAGGACCCGGACCGGATCGTGAGAATGCGCACCATCGCCCATGAGAGCAGCTGAACCGGGTTGACCGCGCCGCGCCGGCGCGGTTGATACCGGCGCGTGGGAGCCCGTAGCTCAGCTGGTAGAGCACGAGACTTTTAATCTTGGGGCCGTGGGTTCGAGTCCCACCGGGCTCACCAAATTCCCTAAATAAACCAACGGTTTGTGGCACCGGGTCGATAATTTACCGTAACGGCGCCCGATAATGTCCGCACAGTGTCCGCAAACGGGGGGCGGTTATGTCCGCGTCGGACGGCTTGCGGTGGCGGCTGCGGGCACGGGAAGCGCCGGCAACCGCTGCCCGCGCCACGGCCGGCTGCGGGTTTCCGGGCTGCTCGATCAGCACGGGGCGGCCATGCCGGTGCCCGATCTGCTCGGGGTGCCATCGGCGGACTGTCCCCGACTCGCGGCGCGTCGGCTGCCAGGTCTGGCCGGTCCGCCCCGCCAGTGCGGACACGTGCGCGGACACGAGTGACTTGGGGCATCCCGGAAGCCTCGGCCGGGGGGGGCTGGTGGCGCGGCCCGGAACATCCTCGGCCCGAAGCGTCCAGCGGACGGGATCGGGCGGCGCGAAGGGTTAGAGGCGGGATCAGCGCGGCCGAGGCGGGGCCGCTCTACTGCCAAGCCAAGGGAGCGGGAGGCGGGCGGGCAAAGCGTCGCGCCGGGGCCATCACTGCCCAACACTTCGCCCCACGAGGAGCCGGCACCACCGCCATCTTGCAGGCGGAGTCGGCCAAGTGATTGCTGACAACGCATCCTACCGTCGCTTTTACTAATACCCCCACATTATAGATGACATAACCACTGATAAGGGCCGCCTCCCTCATCACGTGGTGTCGCGGGGTATGTCCCGCCCGGTGTTGAAATAGCTGTGTCGGCGTTGCCCCCCTTGGGCCGGACAATGTGTCGGCCCCCTATTTGTTTCCGGAGGCCCACCATGGGTGGGCCACAGACCGCCTTGGGGGGAGGGGGACGAATTGGGCACTGCTACTTGCTGCCGGCTCCGTTGCGGAATCGCTGTTAGTCACTAAAACCTCCATCCCCCCACACTCCTGAGTCATCAACGATCCTATCGAGAGCATCGGAACGCCTCATGTCAACGCGACGATGGACCCCACACTCCTGAGTCATCAACGATCCTATCGAGAGCCTTGCCCACATTCTCCTCGTCGTGGGTCGAGTCTGTCGTAGCCCATACGCTGAGGTCATCCCCGAATGCGATCAAGTCACGGCTAACCGAGTGGATTGTTGCGCGATGGTTAGATGCATCTTGCGGATCATTGCGGATAACGGATAATAATTTCTGAGCGGCCGCTTTCACGGCAAACAATGCCGGGGAAACCTGATCAAAAGACAAGGGCGCCATCCAGAAAGAGTCTATTCGGAACGACCTCCTGCCGATCCTCAGCAGAGAGGACCCCCTCCCAGCTATTACCGCTGCTCTTGCCGCATGGCAGAGGGCGAATAGGCGCATTTCTACACGGTCTGGCCTATAATTTGCGAAGTGACTTACGTAGCATGGCATGTTAAACGGAGGGAGTGGTTCTGAGCTACACACCTTGAACGTTGCCGCACCAACTTTGCACGGCGGTCCATGCCAATCTGGCGCCTGCGCAGCTAATGTCGGGCGCGCATCTAACATCGATAAACTAACGATTACGAGTGCTATCCGTATCATGGTAGTACTCCCCGACAAATCCGAGGCCGCCATTCACTGGACAGCCGGCCCGGGGCCGTGGGTTGGAGTCCCACCGGGCTCACCACCCGCGCGAGCAGGACTACCCCACCGCCGCCAGCGCCGCGCGGTAGCAGCCGGCCGTCCGCCTCCACGGGGAAGGCAAGCGAGACCAGACTCAATTCGGGATGCCGAGGCGGGGAGGCGGGTTGTGTTTGCATAGCGATGCACTCCGGCGCGCAATGTCGCACATGGCGCACAATATGGAACACTACCGCAGATTAGTGAAGGAACCGCTACGGCGCCCCGGCTTCCTCCCCGTCATCCTCCCCTGCCGCAACCGTCTTACGCGGCGCCGGCGGTGCCAGGCGGGCCAAGTGCCGGCGTGCCGCCGCCCGGTAGCTCGGCCGGACAAGCGGGTCCTCGGCCAGCAGCCGCAGCAGGTCCATCGCCGCCAGCACCGGATCGCGCGCCTCCGCCGGCTCGGGGTCGGGCGCGGGCGCAGCGCGCAGCCTCCGCGCATACAGCACCCGCCCGCCAGCGTCCCGGCCCGTGATCGTCTGCACCGCACCCGCATCCCGCTCGGCGCGCAGCCGCTCGGCCTCGGCATCCGGCATCGTCCAGCGCCAGAGTAGGGGGGCGGTGCCGTCCGCGATCGGCTGGCGCGCCACCACCCGCCACGTCAGGCCAACATCGGCGGCACTGCGGGCGGCGCGGGCGGCGGCGATCCCCGGCATCGGCCCCCCTCTATATAGATGCGCCTCGGCGCGGCTCCGCCTCGGCCGCCACGCGGCGCAGCTCGCCCGCGATTTCGCTCCGCCGTTCATAGAACCGCTCCGGGTTGCACCAGTCGGGCGATAGCCGCCGCACCGCCTCCGCGATCTCGGCCAGCCGCGCCGGGATGCCGGCGGCAGGCGGCAGGCGTGGCACCAGCCGCTCGCTCATACTGCCCACCGCCGCACCGGCACGCCCCACTCCGCCAGCGCCGCAAGCACCGCCGGCACCGTCTCGCATACGGCGATCTGCATCCCCGCCGCCTCAAGGCGCGGAAACGTCTCCGTTTGCCCCTCCACCACCCGCAACGCCCCGTGCCGCGTCCGCACCGTCCGCGTCCGCGACAACCGGCCGCCCCGTCGCTTCAATTCGATCCCGTAGGACCGTCCGCCGTGCCAGATCAGCACGTCCGGGATGCCCCGCTTCAACCCCAGCCGGGCGAGCTTGGCGGCGACGGCAGGGGGAAGCGCCACATGCCCCGCCGGGGATGTGGTCCAAGCGGCAGGGGGCAGCAGCAGCACGGCAAGGGCATCGGCAACAGCGGCATGGATATCGGTCTCGGCCGGCGCCGGCGCTGCCATGCGAAAGCGAGGCACGGAGGGCATCCCGCTCATATCCCGCGATTCCTGATCTGCGCCTCCGCCACGGGCTTCCCTTGCAGGCGGTCCAACAGTGCCTCGGCGGCGGACATCCGTATTGTTTCGTCCGGGCTGGCGGTCGCAAGCTGGTAGAGCCGCGCCAGCATGGCCTCGGCCGCCGCCGCAGCCGTCGGGGCTGGCGGCATCGGGTCAATCCAAATGCGTCGCTGGATTCATACGAACCTGCACAAACCATGGCGGGCCGCCCGGTGCTGGCCGGCCGAGGTCCGCCGCGACTCTGCTACGGAACGCCACCAGGCGTTCGCCCGGCAGGCTGCTCCATGCGCGCGCCGGATCGCTGGTCAACTTCGCGGCGAAGGCCCCGACTGGCAACGAAGAGTCGTGGCAGGTCTCGAAAAGCGGTGTCGTAATCACAGGACTTCCTCGCATGTCATATCTCCTGCCGCCTCGGCCCGAGAGCGCGGACCGTTCCATCCGGGCGAATAACCTTCTCGTCCGGCCCAAGATCAATGATCTTGGGGCCGTGGGTTCGAGTCCCACCGGGCTCACCAAATGCCCCAATAAATCGACAGTTTGTTGATAAATACCCGTATCATACTCCGCAATCTCCGCAGAAAGTCCGCACTCCGGGGGTGGTTACAGCCGCCTCGGACAGCCTGCGCGGCGGCTCAGGCGGCGCCCGCCAGGGCAGATTCTATTGCTGCCAGCACAATCGCCCGGTCAGCTTCACTCAGGGTGTCGGCCTGTTCCACCGCAGCCCGCACCCGGCGCAATGTCGCGCGCCCCACCGCGCCAAGCCGGCGCGCCCGCCCGTCATCAAGCATGGCAGCCAGATCGGCAGCGGGCAGTTCGATCAAGCCGCCCAGTTCCGCGAAGCTGTCATGGTCCAAACCGCCCCCCGCATCGGCCGCCGGCAGTTCCACGCTCGCCCCCCAAAAGGTCACGCGTGTTGAGCATGAAGAACCACCCGAGGTCCGGGACAACGCACAGGAACCGCTTGTGCTTGGGCGGCCGGGTATGCAGCGTGCGCCAGCGGACGATGGCGCCGACCGGGACCATCAAAGCCGCATCAGCGGCCCGGCCTCCGCAAGCTCGGCGGCGCGCTCCGCCGAATCTTCGCCAGGCTCAAGAAAATCCTCATACCGTATCAGCAGCGCGCCGGCGTCCCGCGCCCGCTGATAGGCCACATGCCGGTGCGACGCATCGGTGCGACCATCAAAATCCAGTGCCCCATAGGTCTCGAATGCACGGCTCAGCGCCGCGACGTCCGACCGCGACAGCAGTGCGGCGTTGAACGCCCGGCCGGGGCGAATGTGGAAGCGTCCCACCGCCTCAAGCGGGAATGGTTCTTCGTCGAACGCCTCAAGCGCAAGGGGATCAAGCTTGAGCAGGTCATAGGCCCCCTGCCCGACCGGGCCATATGTCAGGGCCCGATACTGATCGCCCGTGATCGGGCGCCCGTAGCGGTTCAGGTGATCCACGTCCGCGAAGAACAGCAGCTTGAGGATGCTGTGACGGTCCATCCCCCCCTGCCGCCTGCCGACAAGGAAAAGCACGGCCTCCAGGGTCTTGGGGGCGTTGAAGGTGAAGCGAATCACGCTCACGGCTTTCCGTCCCTATCCTCGGCGGCGGGGCATCCGCGCGACTTGCCGTCTATATGCGGCCGGATGCGTCCGCCTTCAACTGCTTTCGTTCCCCCGTGCCCCCCATCGCTGCGCCGCATCCTCCTCCGCCGCCATCGCGTTGCCGGAGGCCGCGGGGAACTCGCGAAAGATGGAGACTGTTTGCGGAGCCTGCTAAAGTCCGGGGGCCGTGGGTTCGGGTCTCACCGGGTTCATCACCCGCGCGAGCAGGACTACCCCACCGCTGCCAGCGCCGCGCGTGCCGCCGGGCGCGGCTCCAGCCGCACCACGTTCGCCCCCTCCATCCGCCGCGCCAGATGCACCGCGGCGGTGCGGTTGTGCACGCCCAGGGTGCGATAGAGCCCGTCCAGATGCGCCTTGATGGTGCCGACCCCCAGATTGAGCGAGCGGGCGATTTCCTTGGTGGAGCGGCCCTCCGCCAGCAGCCCCAGCACGTCCTGCTGGCGCCGGGTCAGGCCGCGGGCGGCGGGTTCCGCCGGCGGCAGCATCGGGGCCATCGCGATCGCCGGCGCCGCCGGCTGGGTCGCTCCAACCGCCGGACGGCCCATCAGCCGCGCGATGTCGGCCAGCATGGCGGTGCTGTCGGTCTCGTCGTTCCAATGCGCATCGATCGCCAGGCGGGCGGGGTCGGTCCGCTCCGGCAGCCGGCCCAGCACCGCCAGTTGCCAGCCGGGATGGATCAGCCGCACCGCGCGCAGCACCTCGCCCGACCCGGCCTGCTCCCCTTCCAGGATCAGCAGACCCCGCGGGATGAGGCCCATCGAGGCGGTGGCCTCGGCCAGGGTGGCGCTGGTCAGCACCTCGGTTCCGGGCCGGCCGAGGCGGATCAGCGCGGCAAGCGAGTCCCGGAGCAGCGGCTTACGATCGGCAATGATGACACGCACGAAGACCTCGGGGTCAGGCTGGTTGGGGTTGCACCGACCCTCGGTCCTTGCGGCGGCGGGTCGGAACGAACCGGGCATTGAACGTTTTCCGGGAGCGAATCGGATCGGATTTTTCGGGCCCTGTCAAGTCTTTAACATCCGGTTAACGCCCCGGCCCGGCAGCATAGGCGGCCAGCGCCGCGGCGGCCTCCGCCGGCGGCATCACCCCGGCCAGCACCGCGCGCGCCCGGTTCGACTGCCCGGCCATGGTCAGGATCGCCGCGTAATCCTCCCGCAGCTTCGGCCCGGCGGCGGCGTTGCCCGCCATCGGCGCCATCATCGCCACCGCCGCCGGCCCCTGCCCGCTCTCTGCCAGCGACAGCGCCAGGTTCACCCGCGCCGGCACCAGGGTCGGGTTGGCCGCCAGCGCCAGCCGATAGGATGCCTGGGCGGCGGCGTGATCGCCCTGCAGGTCCAGCGCCACGCCAAGGTCGGTCAGCGCGGCGGTGTTGCCGGGGGCTTCGGCCAGCGCATGGCGGAACAGCACGGCGGCGCGGTCGGGGGCATCCACCAGCCGCAGCCGTCCCAGCCCGACCAGGGCGGGCACCGAATCCGGCCGCTCACCCAGCACCTGCGCGAAGGCGGCGCGGGCGGGGCCGGGCTGGCCGAGGCGGCTCAGCGCCTCCCCGCGCAGCAGCAGCGCGGCGGGATCCCCCGGATGGCGGGCCAGCGCCTTGTCGGCCAGCCGCAGCGCCGCGGAAGGGTTGCCCGATTGCAGCGCGACCCGCGCCAGCCCCACCCGGGCCCCGGTGCGGGCGAGCCCGCCCGGCTGCGCCGCGCAGGCGCCAAGGGCGGCCAACGCCAGCACCGCGGCGGCCGATCGCAGGGTCCGGCTAATGTTTGCTGAGAGCACGCATCACCTCCAGGACGGCTGGGCCGCCCACCACCAGGAACAGGCTGGGCAGCACGAACAGGATCATCGGCACGGTCAGCAGCACCGGCAGCCGCGCCGCCTTGGCCTCGTAGCGGGTCACCAGCTCGGTGCGCAGCTCGCCCGCCAGCCCGCGCAGCGCGCCCGAGAGCGGGGTGCCGTACTGAGCCGACTGCACCAGCGTGGTCGCCAGCCGCCGCACCGCCTCCACCCCCGAGCGCTCGCCCAGCCGGGTCAGCGCCACCTGGGCGTCGGTCGAGATCTGCAACTCGTCGGCGGTCTGGCCGAACTCGATGGCGACGCTCTTGTGCGAGTTCTGCAGCTCCTCGGCCACCCGCAGGATCATCGGTCCCAGGCCGAGACCGGCCTGGGCGCAGATCACCATCATATCCAGCGCGTCGGGCAGCTCGACCCCGATCCGCCTGGCGTGACGGTCGCGCAGCCGGCCGATGATGAAATCCGGAATCAGCATTCCGACCACGACGCCGCCCGCCGGTAGCCACAGCCGCAGCGCCGGCGACAGACCGAGCTGAAACGCCGCCAGCCACAGCAGCAGCGGTACGGTCAGCATCAGCGCCAGCTTGCCGCCGATGAACAGCCGCATCGCCGCCCCGCCGCGCAGCCCCGCGCCGGCCAGGCTCTTCTCGAACCCCTCGATCATTTTCCGCGACAGCATCCGCCGCCGCAGCACCCATTGGCCGAGATCGGAGACGGCACGCAGCAGGGTCTCGCGCACGGATTCCCGCTGCGCGGTGATCGCCGGGCCGGTGGCGCGGGGTCGCATGTGCAGGGCACGGATGCGCGCATCGATGCGCGCCTCGCGGTGGGTCATGCGCAGCGCGACGAATCCGCCCACGATCACCAGGGTGGCGGAGAAGGTGAGCGCGAGGGGGAGCGGCAGTCCGGTCATGACAGGCTCTTGCGCATCATCTGGCGCATCACGAACCAGCCCAGCGCCAGCAGCGCCACCGCCCCGCCCAGCAGGCGCCGACCGGTCGGGTCGGTCAGCAGCACCTGGAAATATTGCGGGTTCATCACCGACAGCGCGAGGCCGCACAGCGGCGGCAGCGCGCTCAGCACATAGATGCTCATCTGCGCTTCCGAGGCCAGCGCCTTGCCGCGCTCCTTCACCGCCAGCCGCCGGCGGATCATGTCGGCCAGCCCCTCCAGCGCCTCCGACAGCCCGCCGCCGGTCTGGTTCTGCAGCGCCAGCGCCATCGCGAAGAAGCGGTATTCCGACAGGCCGGAGCGGGCGGCGAGCTCGTGCAGCGTGTCGTCGAGCTGGGCGCCGATCGACAGCCGGCGGATCACCGTCTCGAACTCCGGCCCGGTCGGCGCCGGCACCTCGCGCGCCACCACCCGCATCGCCTCCGCCACCGGCACGCCCACCCGCACCGACCGCACGATCATGGTGAGGGTGTCGGGGAACTGCACCAGCAGCCGGGTGCGGCGGCGGGAGATGAACCAGTCGAACAGCCAGCGCGCGGCGTAGATCCACACCACCGGCAGCGCGATCCAGCCGATCCGGCCCAAAAGCAGGGTGGCAACGACCTGCACCCCTTTGGCGAACGCCAGCGCGATGCCGACCACCGCCCACCAGGGCAGCGGGCAATGCTCGGGATGTTCGGAATCATATCCGAACAGCCGCGACAGCCGCGACAGCGCGGACTGGCGCGGCGCCGCCGCCTTGGTCAGCGCGGAGGCGAACACGAAGCGCCTTGCCCGCGCGTGCGGGCGCAGCACCGCGCCGATGCGCTTTTCCAGCCGCTGCATCTCCGCCTGGGCGCGCGCCACCATCAGCCCGGAGGTGGCGAATCCCACCAGCACCGCGAGACCGACCGGCAGCAGCACCAAGGGGGAGAACAGATTCACCCGGCCGCCTCCGCCACCGCGTCGTTCCAGGCGGTATCCAGACCGAAATAGGACAGCCGGCGGATGAAGGCGGGCGGCACCTTGTTCACCCGGTAGCGGCCGTAGAGCGTCCCGTCCTCGCGTTGGCCCTGGATTTCCAGCATGAACACGTCGTTCAGCGCCACCACCTCGTCTTCCATGCCGCAGATCTCGGTGACCTGGGTCACCCGCCGGCGCCCGTCGCGCTGGCGTTCCACCTGCACGATCAGATCGACCGCGCCCACGATCTGGGTACGGATGGCGCGCGAGGGCAGGCCCATGTTGCCCATCTGCACCATGTTCTCGATCCGCGTCAGCGCGTCGCGGGTGGTGTTGGCGTGGATGGTGGACATCGAGCCGTCGTGGCCGGTGTTCATCGCCTGCAGCATGTCGAACGCCTCGCCGCCGCGCA
>JBMFXF010000082.1:0-12545 GCA_049964515.1 Acetobacteraceae bacterium
GGTGGGGAAGCCGGCTGGTGCGCCGAGGAACGGCACCGCGACCAGCCGCTCCGGCTGGGCGGTCGGGTCGGGGGCGCGGTCGGCCAGGATGCCAAGGATTTCGCCGCGCGCCAGCGCCTCGCGCGCGGCCAGCATCGCCTCGGGCCTGCCGAGCGGGATCACCGCCTCGGCAAACCGGGGATCCAACCGTTCCAGCCGCGCCGAGAACCCGCCGCGATTGGCGCGGTACATCATCATCCGTACCGGCACCGGCGCCCCGCGCCCATAGGCGCGCAGCGCTTCGAAGCTGCCGAGATGGGCGCCGAGCAGAATCGCTCCCCGTCCTTCCGCCAGCGCGGTTTCCAGCGCCGCCACCCCCTCGGCCTCGAGCCGGAATCCCCCGGTGCGGCCGGTGAGGAAGAACAGCCGGTCGAGCAGCATGGTGGAGAACGCGAACACATGGCGGAACCGCAGCCACGGCCCCGGGGTGCGTCCGGTGGCGTGGCGCAGGAACCGCAGCGAGGCCCGCCGGGCCGCCGGCGCCGCCACCACGAAATAGGCGGTGATGGGCACCAGCAACACCCGCCCGAACCGCCAGCCCAGATGCAGGGAGAGCCAGACCATCAGCGCGATCAGCCAGCCCGAGCCGCGCTCGGCGCGCCGGTTCCAGGCGGGCACGATGACGGTTGGCGCGCCGCTCACCCGGACCCGTCCGGTGGCGGGCGGATGCGCACGCGAAGGGCCGGGACGGCCCCGATCCGCCCGCGGATGGTCACCACGTCGGAGGGAGCGGGGTCCCATTCCAGTGTCAGCGTCTGCGCGGGCTCCAGCGGGGCGGTGAATCGCGCGGTTATGACCCGTACGCCGGGGCGGTCGGCACCGACCGCGCGCAGTGCCGCGTCCAGCATCAGTACCGCGGGCACCAGCGGCCGGCCGGGGAAATGGCCGGGCAGGGCAGGGTGGTCGGCGGGGATAGTGAACTCTGCGCTCACGCCCGTTCCTCTGCCCCGATCTCGGCGCCCATCGCCTCGGACCGCAGCGCCTCCAGCGCCCGCGCCGGCAGCTTGCCCAGCGGGTCGCGCGGCAGCCGGTCCAGCCGCATCACCCGGCGCGGCAGGAACACCGGGTCGATCCGCTCGCGCAACGCCGCCAGGATCGCCTCGGCCGACAGCGCCGGTGCCACCGCGAAGGCCAGCATCCGTGCCGTGGGCCTGGTTTCAAGGTCGGGCGGAGCGACGAAGATGCCATCCTCCACCCCGTCGATCCCGGTGAGGATGCGGGTGAGGCCCGCCAGCGAGGCACGTCGCCCGCCGAGCTTCACCAGATCGGTGCCTCGCCCGAGCAGCCGGAATCCGGTCGGGCCCTGCAATTCCACCCGATCGGCCAGCGGAAACGGCGCCGCGAAAGGGGCACTGACCCGGACTTCGGCGCCGGTCGCTTGCAGCCGGACCCGCGGGTAGAGCGTCCAGTCGGTTGCGGTAACGGTGCGGCGGGAAGCGATGGAGCCGACCTCGGTGGCGCCGAAAATCTCCCACACTTCGGTGTTCCAGGCGTGCTCGGCCTCCCCCGCCACCGCCGCCTCCAGCGGGGCGGTGGCGGAGATGACGCGCGCCAGCGGCGGCATCGTCACCCCGGCGGCGAGCAGGGCGCGCAGCTGCAGCGGCGTGGTGACCAGTACCCGCGGCGCCGGGCAGGCGGCGAGCGCGGCGGCGACATCGACCGGGTAGAACGCCGGTCCGCACCAGCTGGCGGTGGCGGCATGGAACGGCAGCAGGATGGTGGTCTCGAACCCGTACATGTGCTGGCCGGGGACGGTGCCGACCACGCTGGCCCCACGCAGGCGGAACCGCCGCGCCGCGTCCGCCGAGCGTGCCGCCAGCGCCCCCCATGATTTGCGATGGCCGACCGGCTCACCGGTGCTGCCGGAGGTGAAGACGATCGCCACCAGCCGCCCGGCCGGCAGCAGCGGTGCCGGGCCGGGATCGGCGGCGGCGGCAACCACCGGGGAGATCTGCGCGGCCTGGCAAGCGACCGGGGTTTCGCAGAGCAGGCTCAGGCCGGGGTGGCGGGCGGTCAGGGCGGCGAGCCAGGCGGGCGAGCGGTCTCCGGTGAACAGCGAGACCCGGCCGGCCAGGGCGGCGGCGGCGAGGCCCAACGCCACATGGTAGCGGTCGGTGCAGAGGTTGAGCAGCGGCGCGTCCGGGAGGTTGGCCGCCAGCGCCCGGGCGGCGCCGAGGAAGGCGGCGGCGGTGACATCGCCCCCGGGCCGGCGGAACAGCACCGCTCCGGACGGGCGGGCCAGAAGCGGCACCGCGGAAGGCGCGGGCATCGGCGCTACCGGGTCCGGGTCTCGTCGATATAGGCGGTCAGGCATTCCAGCGAGGCGAACACCTGCCGGTTGCGGGCGTCGTCGGAACGCAGCTCCAGCCCGTATTCGCGCGAGATCGCCAGCGCCAGTTCCAGCGCGTCGATGGAATCGAGGCCGAGTCCTTCGCCGAACAGCGGGGCATCCGGGGCGATTGCCTCGGGGCCGAGGTCGAGGTTGAGCGTGGTCACGATCAGACGGGCGACGTCGATCGGGTTGGTGGCGGCGCGGGCGCTCATCGGCGGATGGGGGGGACGGGATAGCGCATGATGGGAAAGGTACCGCAGATCGGGTGTGAAGTCCATCAGGTGAAGCGCGGGGCGCGGGGTTGCATGTCAAATCCGTGGCTTGGTTGACGCAATATGAGATGGGCACCGGATGCCCGAATCCGGGTTGTGGGTGGGTTGCGGGAAAGGGTTTGCGGGCAGCACACTGTAAGTGCTCAGCGCTCTGCAGCCGGCAACCCGGCCTCACGCGATCATGAAGATTGCACCCCGGAGCGGCGTGTGTGGGGCGCCACCATTCGGAGGGAACACTCGTGCAAGCAATTCCGCCTCCATCCGGGACCGGCGCTCTCGCGTCTGTCGCGACAGCAGCAATCGATCCCCAGCGCTACATTCCCGTCCCCGCAAGGGGGATGGCGGCGGGGTGATGTTGCCAGATCATTCCAGCGGCACCGTGCGCATCACGTCGCGCAACCGCTCCCCGCGGGCATGGGCGCGGCTCCGCGCGACCAGCAGGATCACCCCGGCGACGATCACCGTGACCAGGGTCTGGAAGATCGGCTGGAACCACAGCTTGGTATGCGGCACCACGATCACGGTGGAGATGAGATAGAGCGTGATCACGACGGATGCCAGCGCTGCGGGCACGGTGAGCGGGCTTGCCCGCAACTGCCGCGCCCAGGGTTCCCGGCTCGCCACGCCAATGCCGAACGACACCGCCAGCACGCCGAGGGCAACCCCGAGCCAGACCAGCAGGATACTCAAGGCGCGTACCACGACGCCGAGCGCCCAGCCGATGGTGACGGACTGGATCAGGAACAGCGACCCCACGCAGGCGGTGAGCAGCAGCGCTGCCATCGGCACCCGCGAAGCCGAGGTGCTGGCGAAGCGCTCCGGCAGGATCCGATCCTGCGCGAACGCGAACAGCAGGCGGGAATTGATGAGCATCGCCGGGGCGATGGTTTTGCCGACGATGATCGCGACCGCGAAATTGAGGAGCGTGCTCACCGCGGCGGGCGCGATCAGCCCCATCAGCCCCGGCGCGGTGGCGAAGCTCGCCTTGTGGGCATGGATAAGCCCGATCACCGCCCACCACGGCGCGGCATGGAACAGCGCGTAGGCGACGGCGGTGAACAGCACGACGGCGACGGCCCAGCCGATCACCAGGCCGCGCGGCATGTTGGTCTCGGCGTCGCGCGTCTCTCCGCCCAGCGCCGGGGCGGCGCTGATGCCGCCATAGGCGAAAATGAACAGCGCACAGACCGAGCCGAAGTCGGCCCAGCTCGGCGGCGTGGCGACGGGTGGCGGAACCAGGCTCACGCCGGCGCGGGAGCTGGCGGCGAGGACGAACTGCGCCGGGGGGGTCGCCAGGCCGTAGGCCACGATCACGCCCGCGGTCAGCAGGATCACGACGAACAGGGTGACGACGAAGGCGCCGTAACGATGTACCCCTGTTGAATGCAGCCACAGGATCGCCCAGATCGCGGCCAGTCCTGCCAGCATATGTCCCGTTGGCGTGAGCAGCCATGCCCCGATCGGCAGGCCGGCGGCGATGCAGGCCTGGCCCAGGAAAGTGCCGAAGGCGAAGGACAGGAATCCGATCGACCCGCAAAGCCCCACCCACCAGACCAGTCCGAGGGCGAACGCCACCCAGCCGTCCAGGCTGCGCCCGATCCAGACATAGGCCGAGCCCGCGCGCGGCATGACCTGCGAAAAGCGCTGGTAGAGAAAGACCTTCGGAAGCACCAGCAATCCGGTGACCAGCATAGCCAACGGCACCAGGTCCTGCACGGCGGGATAGACGCTGAGACTCTGGACCGAAACGAAGTTGATCCCGGCACCGTATTCCCCGGCGACAGCCGAGGCGACGATTGCCAGCACCCCTACCGCTCGGATGAGCCGATATTGCGGCGCGGCGCGCCCGGTTTCGCCCATGGCCGGATCCCCTTTGACCGATTGTTGCGCTGCGACATACCCGCTTCGGGCGCCGCCGCGTTGTTGCAGGAATAATCTACCAACATTTGGGCCGCGCCGTCCAGACCACGGTCGGTCCGCGTCACGGATTCACATCGAGCCCCTGCCGCGCGGCGCGCGGATCTGCCAGGCGGGCGCCTCGGTGTCGTCCGGTTATCCCGCCCGCGTCAGCATCGGGCCCAGCTTGCGCCCGCCGAACAGATGCACGTGCAGATGCGGCACTTCCTGGTGCGAATCCGGCCCAGCGTTGGCGAGCAGCCGATACCCCGGCGCTTCCAGCCCGAGTTCCCGCGCCACATGCCCCACCGCGCGGACGAACCCCACGATCTCCGCCTCCGACGCCGTGGCGGAGAAATCCGCGAACGAACAATACCGCCCCTTCGGGATCACCAGCACATGCACCGGCGCCTGCGGGTTGATGTCGTGGAACGCCAGCGCCCACTCGTCTTCATAGACGTTCCGGCACGGGATCTCCCCACGCAGGATGCGCGCGAAGATGTTGGAATCGTCATAAGGCGGCAGTCCGGATACGGCCATCGGCGGTTCCCCTTACGGAATCTTGCCCTCACGGAATTTTGGTGGTGGCGACGCCGGCCCGGGCCGGCAGCGCCTGCGCGCGGGCGGCTTTCTCGGCGATGCCGCTGATCCCCTCGCGCCGGCGCAGCTCCGCCCACACCTGGTCCGGCGCGACCCCGGCGGCCACCCACAGCACCAGCAGATGATACAGCACGTCGGCGCTTTCCGCGACCACCGCCTCCGGATTGCCGGCAACCGCCTCGATCAGGCATTCTACCGCTTCCTCGCCGAATTTCTGCGCCACCTTCGGCATGCCGCGGGACAAGAGCCGCGCCGAGTGGCTGACCGCGGGGTCAGCGTCCCGCCGCGACAGCACGACCTCGAACAGCCGGTCCAGCACCCCCGCCCCGGGGCCGATGGAAAGCGGCGCCGCCGGCGGTGGGGTGGCGGCGGCGGGCTTGCGGCGGCGACGCTTCTCCGCCCCGTCGCGCTTCTTGGTGCCGGATTTACGGGCTGCCTTGGCCATGCTCAGGCCGCCGTCGCGGGCGGGGTCAGCCGCACCGGCAACCCGGCTGCGGCCAGCGCTTGCTTCACCTCGGCGATGCGGAAGGTCCCGAAATGGAACACGCTGGCGGCCAGCAATCCGGTGGCCCCGGCCTGCGCGCCCTCCACGAAATGCGCCAGGGTGCCGACCCCGCCGGAGGCCACCACCGGCACCCGCACCGCGCCGCATACGGCGCCCAGCAGCGGCAGGTCGAACCCGGCCCCGGTCCCGTCGCGGTCCATGCTGGTCAGCAGGATCTCGCCGGCTCCCGCCGCCGCCGTGCGCCGGCACCAGTCTACCGCATCGATCCCGGTTCCGCGCCGCCCGCCATGGGTGAACACCTCCCACCGCCCCGGACCGGTCGCCTTGGCGTCCACCGCGACCACCACGCATTGGCTGCCGAATTTCTCCGCCGCCTCCGTCACCAGCGTCAGGCGGGCCACCGCGGCCGAGTTGATGCTACATTTGTCGGCCCCGGCCAGCAGCAGCCGGCGCATATCCTCCACGCTGCGCACCCCGCCGCCCACGGTCAGCGGCAGGAACACCCGCGCCGCCGTGCGCGCCACCACGTCCAGGATGGTGTCGCGGTTCTCATGGCTGGCGGTGATGTCGAGGAAGGTGAGCTCGTCCGCGCCGGCGGCGTCATACAACGCCGCCTGCTCCACCGGATCGCCGGCATCGCGCAGGGAGACGAAATTCACCCCCTTCACGACCCGGCCATCCTTGACGTCCAGACACGGGATGACGCGCAGCTTCAACATGATGACAGCCGTCTTACACCCGGGCGCCGTGACCGAGGCAAGCCCTGTTCCGATATGGGCCAGCGCGCCGCGCGCGGATGACGCCCCGCGCCGACTGCAAGCCCTCGCTGCGGGTCACAGCGGCTTGAAGCTGCGGTCCACCATCACGTCGATCAGGCTGGGTCCGTCGGCGTCCAGCGCCGCGGCCAGCTGCGCGCGCACCTCGGCGATGTTGCGCGCGCGCGTCGCGGCGAGCCCCAGCCCGCCGGCGACGGCGACGAAATCCACCGCCGGGTTGTCCAGCTCCATGCCTACGTAACGGTCGGTCTGCTGGGCGAAACCGCCCATCGCGTTGGTGCGCTGCTTCAGGATCCGGTACGAGCTGTTATTGATGATGATGAACACCACGTCCAGCTTCTGCTGCGCCGCGGTCCACAGCCCCTGGATGGTGTACATCGCCGAGCCGTCGCCGATCAGCGCCACCACCTTGCGTTCGGGCTGCGCGAGCTTGGCCCCGATCGCCGCCGGCAAGCCCCAGCCGATTCCGCCGCCGCGCAGGCCGAAGAAGCTCGCCGCGTCATCGCAGGGCATCAGCCGGCGTAGCCCGGCGCCGCTGGAGACCGATTCGTCGATCACGATGGTCCGCGGCGGCAGCATCGAGGCCACCGCGCCGAGCAGCGCCAGCGGGGCGATCGGGGTCCGGTCGGCCAGCGCCGCCGCCTCGGCGCGCAGCCGTTCCAGGCTGGCGATGCCGTGGGCGCGATGCTGGGCCAGCCGCTCCGCCGCCCGCGCCGCCCCGGCCGGGCCGAAGGCGGCGGTGACCGCGGCGGTCAGCTCCGGCAGCGCCGCCTTGGGGTCGGCCAGCAGCGAGACCTGCTCGGGGTAGTTCTTCGCCAGCTCCCACGGATCGGTGTCCAGATGCACGATCCCCATCCCCTCGGGCAGGGATTCCACGGCGCCGGGCAGCGAGAGGGTGAACAGATCGGCGCCGATCGAGATCAGCAGGTCGTGCTCGGCCAGGATGCCGCGGATCACATGCGGCAGGCGTGCGAAGCTGCCGCGGCAGAGCGGGTGCGAGGCCGGGAACATGGCCCGGCTGGCCATGCATTCGTCCCACACCGGCGCACCGATCGCCTCGGCGAAGGCCACCAGCTCGGCCAATGCGCCGGCGGCGGGCACCGCGTCGCCGGCCATGACGACGGGGCGCTCGGCGCGCGCGATCAGCCGCGCCGCCTCCGCCAGCGCCGCCGCGTCCGGGCGCAGCCGGGGGGCGATGCGGGAGGGCGCGCCAAGCGCGACCTCGGCCGAGCCGGTCAGGATGTCCCCGGGGAGGGAGAGGAACACCGGGCCGGTGGGCGGGGCCAGCGCGGTCTTGGCGGCGCGGTGGATGGCGCGCGGCAGATCCTCGAGCCGGCGCACCTCGTGGGCCCATTTCACGAACGGCTGGGCGATCCGGGGCAGGTCGGCCCAGAGCAGCGGTTCGGTGAAGTTGAAGGTCTGCTCGTGCTGGCCAGCGGTGACCAGGATCGGCGAGCCGGCCTTCTGCGCGTCATATAGCATCCCCATCGCGTTCCCGAGGCCGGGGGCGACGTGCAGATTGACCGCGGCCAGCCCGCCCGAGGCCTGGGCGTAGCCGTCCGCCATCGCCATCGCCGGGGCTTCCTGCAGGGCGAGCACGTAGCGGATCGCGGGTTCCACCGCGAGCGCGTCCATCAGCGGCAGTTCGGTGGTGCCGGGGTTGCCGAACAGCACGCGCACGCCTTCCTGCTTCAGCAGCTCCAGCAGCACGGTCTTGCCGGCGAGCACGGGCATGGCGTGGTTTCCTCGGTTGCCCCGACAGACTGGCAAGGCGGCGCCGATCCGGCAACGGGGTGGTTTGCGCGGCGGGCGGAATCCGCTATGGCGGCGTGCCTGCAATCACCATACGGGGAGACATCCGTGAACAAACTGACCCGCCGCGCCACGTTGGGCGCGCTTGCCGCGGCACCGCTCGCCGCACCCGCGCTGGTGCGCGCCGCCTCGGTCTCGAAGACCGTCAAGATCGGGCTGCTCTCCGATATGAACGGGCCCTATCGCACCGTCGGCGGGCCAGGCTCGAAGATCGCCACCGAGCTCGCGATCCAGGATTTTGGCGGCACCGTGCTGGGCCGCAAGATCGAGATCCTGCAGGCCGACGACCAGAACAAGCCCAATGTCGCCAGCGCGATCGCCCGGCAGTGGATCGCCGAAGATCATGTGGACGTGCTGGGCGACGGGTCGGCGACCTCGTCGGGACTCGGCGTGCAGCAGGTCTCGCGCGAGAAGAATGTGATCTTCCTTATCACCGGGCCGGCGGCGACCGATTTCACCGACAAGCTGTGCTCCCCGGTCGGCTTTCACTTCGGCTACGACACCTATGCGCTGGCCAGGAACACTGGCGGCACGCTGACCAAACAGGGCGGCAAGACCTGGTTCTTCATCACCGCCGACTATGAATTCGGCTACTCGCTGCGCGACAACACCGAGATTTTCATCAAGGCGGCCGGTGGCAAGGTGCTGGGCAACGTGAACGCCCCGCTCGGCACCGCGGATTTCTCCTCCTACCTGATCCGCGCAAAGGCCTCGGGCGCGCAGGTGATCGGCTTCGCCAACGCCGGCACCGATCTGCAGAACTGCCTGAAGCAGGCCGCCGAGTTCGGCATCACCAAGGGCGGGCAGCGGCTGGCCACGCTGCTGATGTCGATCGAGGACGTGATTTCGGTCGGGCAGAAGAACGCCGCGGGGCTGGTGCTGACCAACTCGTTCTACTGGAACATGTCGCCGGCCGCCGCCGCCTGGAGCAAGCGGTTCTGGTCGCAGATCAACCAGCCGCCGGCGCAGCAGCACGCTGGGCTCTATTCGGCGGTGTTCCACTGGCTGAAGGCGGTGAAGGCGGCCGGCACCACCGAGGGACCGGCGGTGGCGGCGAAGATGCGTGCCATGAAGGTGAACGATTTCTACATGAAGGATGTCGCCATCGAGCCGAACGGGCGGGTACTCAATAACATGTACCTGTGGCAGGTGAAGCCGCCCACCGCCGGACAGAAGAAGTGGGATTTCTACAAGCTGCTGGCCACCACCCCGGGCAAGGATGCGTTCCAGCCGCTGGCCGAAACCGGCTGCCCGCTGGTCCACAGCTGAGCGAGCCTGGCGGGGACGCGCGCGGCGGCGTGCCGCGGGCGTCCCCCTCCCGCGCGAGGGTCATGGAAGCGCCTCGATGATGCCGGCGAGCAGGGCGGCGCGCCGGCCGAGCTCCGGCCACAGGATATGCTCCGAGGCCACATGCGCCCCGCCGCCCGGGCAGCCCAGCCCGTCCAGGGTGGGCACGCCCAGGGCAGCGGTGAAATTGCCGTCCGATCCGCCGCCCCGGCTCTGCTTCGGCAGTTTCATGCCGAGCCCGTGCGCCACCGTTCGTGCGGTTTCATAAAGGCCGAGCTCGGCGGCGGTTTCCGCGTAGGGCGGCCGGTTCATCCCGCCCGTCACCGCTACCACGCAGCCGGGCGTGCGCGCCGCGAGGCCCAGCAGCGCCGCTTCCAGCGCGGCGCCGTCGGCCGCGGTGCTCACCCGCAGGTCGATCTCGCAGCCGGCTTCCGGGGCGATCACATTGGGCCGGGTTCCGCCCCAGACCGGGGCGGCATTCAGCGTGACCCCGCGCTCCTGATCCACCATGGCGTGGACCGCGCGAATCTGCTCGGCCAGCTCCACCACCGCCGAGGCGCCGTCGGCGAACCCGTTGCCCGCATGGGCTCCGCGCCCGGTGACCCGCAGCACGAACCGCCCCACCCCCTTGCGCGCGGTCACGCAGGCCCCGCCGGCTCCGGCGGGCTCGGGGATCAGCGCCCAGGCGGCGCGCCGCGCCTCGCGTTCGATAAGCGCGCGGGAACTCGGCGAGCCCATTTCCTCGTCGGGGGTCAGCAGCAGCACCAGCGGGCGCGCGGTCGGCACCCGCTGGCGGAGGATGGCGCAGAACACATGCAGCGCCAGGAAGCTGCCGGCTTTCATGTCGAAGATGCCCGGGCCGTGGGCGCGGTCGCCCTCCACCCGGAACGGCATCCGCGCCAGGGTGCCGGGGTCCCATACCGTATCGAGATGCCCGGCGATCAGCCCGACGCGCCCGTCGGCCGCCGCCCGGCCCGGGGTGCGGGCCACCAGCGTGTCGGCGAATCCGTCGGTACCGGGATGGCGGGTGACCTCGGCGCCGGCCGCGCGCAAGCTGGCCTCCGCCACGTCCATCAGCGCGTTGACCATCGCCGGGTGGGTGGTGGGGGTCTCCATCCGCACCCAGGTTTCCAGCTCTGCCAGCAGGGTCGCGGAATCCGCGGTCAGCGTGTTCGCCATGATTCGTCCTTGTGTGTCCGTGGCCCAGGTCACACCGCGCGGGCCGCCCTGTCCAGGTCCGGCCGGGCAGGCTAGAAGCCGGCCAGACCTGAAACGGAGCCGCCGATGCCCAGCCTGTTCGATCCTGTCACGTTCCGCTCGGTGAGCGCGCGCAACCGCATCACGGTGTCCCCGATGTGCCAGTACAGCGCCACCGACGGGCTCGGCGATGACTGGCATGTGCAGCACCTGGGCGCGCGCGCGGCCGGCGGGGCCGGGATCGTGTTCACCGAGGCGACCCATGTCTCCGCCCCCGGGCGCATCAGCGCGCGCTGCCTGGGACTTTGGGATGCGCGTCATCAGGCGCTGCTGGCGCGGCTGGCCGCCATTATCGCGCGCAACGGCGCGGTGCCGGCGATCCAGCTGTCCCATGCCGGGCGCAAGGGGTCGAGCCAGGTGCCATGGGAGGGCGGCAAGCCGGTGGCCCCGTCGGCGGGCGGCTGGGTCACGCTGGCCCCGAGCGCGATCCCGTTCGTTCCCGGCGCCACCGACCCGCATCCGCTCAGCACCGGGGAGATCGCCGGCATCGTCGGCGAATTCGCCGCCGCGGCCCGGATGGCCCGCGAGGCCGGGTTCCGTATCGTCGAGATTCACGCCGCGCATGGCTACCTGCTGCACCAGTTCCTTTCGCCACTGTCGAACCGGCGCAACGACGCCTACGGCGGCGATCTGGCCGGGCGCGCCCGTGCGCTGATGGAGGTGCTGGATGCGGTGCGCGGCGAATGGCCGGCCGATCTGCCGCTGTTCGTCCGGCTCTCCTGCGTCGATTACAAGGAGGGCGGGCTGGTGCTGGCCGACGCGGTGAGCCTGGCACGGATGCTGGCGGCGCGCGGGGATGTGGACCTGATCGACTGCTCGGGCGGCGGCATCAGCCCCGATGTGCGGATCCCCTCGCTGCATCCGGGCTATCAGGTGCCGTTCGCGGAGACGCTGCGGCGCGAGGCCGGCATCCCCACCGGGGCGGTGGGGCTGATTACCGAACCCACCCATGCCGCGGAGATCGTCGCCAACCAGCGGGCGGATCTGGTGTTCCTGGCCCGCGCGCTGCTGGCCGATCCGGCCTGGCCGCTGCGGGCGGCGCGGGCGCTGGGGCAGAAGCCCGAGTTGCCGGTGCAATACCTGCGGGCGGCCTGAGCTCGACTTTGCGCAATTCAGGTGGCGAGACAGAGAGTCTGGAAGACTCGGTTTAGCCAGTCGGGGGGAATTTCCGTGGTTTCCCCGGGCTTCCGCGACATGGAAAAATCCGGCGGGCACCAAAGCACGCGGCGCACGGCGGCGATGGCATCGCTGAACGTGGGTTCCTCCTTGCGGTACCAGGCCGCGATGTTCGGCCGCAGCGCCGCGGCGCTGTCCCGAGCCAGATCATCGGCCCACACGGTGATCAGGGAGAACAGACCGAGCAGTGCCGGGGTGGTGCGCAGAATGGCGAGGTCGGACCATTGACGCTGGGTTTCGACGCCGAGGTGCGTGCGCACCTCCTGGAATGTGGTCTCCACGCGCCAGCGGGAGACGAACCAGCCGAGTATCATCGCCGGCGTCGCCTTGAGGTCGGTGCTGAGGAAGGCCGCCGGTTCGTGCTCCCCGGTCGGGTCGCGCACCAGCACCCATCGGATTGGCACGGGCGCGACACCGGCCTTGTACCAGAGCGCGGTACCGGTGGCGGTCAGCAGCGTGCGCTGCCGGGCGTTGTACCACTGGGAGACGACCACGCGGGTCCAGACGGTTTGCTTGCTGTCCAGCACGCTCTTGAGCGATGGCAGGCGATCGCCCTTCAGCCGGGAGCGTCCGCGCTGGCCCTTCCGGCGCGG
>JBMFXF010000083.1:0-12497 GCA_049964515.1 Acetobacteraceae bacterium
CCCATCTCGAAGCCGTGGCGCACTATGACGCGCCAGAACGGCCTATTTTCCTGCGTATCGGTGAACATGACGAGCGGCTTTATCTCGATCTCGGCGATGAAACCTGGCGGGCAATCGAGATCGACGCGGCCGGGTGGCGCGTAATTGGCGAGCCGCCGTGCCGATTTCGCCGCGCCGCCGGGATGCTGCCGGCATGACCGCGCTCGCCGCCCTCGCGCTGGCGATCTGGCTGTGGCTGCTGTTCGCCCATGGGCGGTTCTGGCAGGCGGGACCGGTGCTGGCCGCCGCCGTCCCGCGCGCCGCGCCGCCGGTCGCCGTGATCGTGCCGGCGCGCAATGAGGCCGCCGGCATCGCCGCCACCCTGCGCAGCCTGCTGACGCAGGACTATCCCGGCCGGTTCCGGGTCATCCTGGTCGATGACGAAAGCACCGACGGCACCGGCGCGGCCGCCGGTGCGGTCGCCGATGCCCGGCTCACCGTGCTGAGCGGCCGGCCCCGCCCGCCCGGCTGGTCGGGCAAGCTGTGGGCGGTGGCGCAGGGCGTGGAGGCGGCCGGGGACGCGCCGCTGCTGCTGCTGACCGATGCCGACATCGTCCATGACCCGCGCCATCTCTCGGCGCTGGTGGCGCGCCAGGAAGCGACCGGGGCCGAGCTGGTCTCGGAGATGGTGGCGCTTGCCTGCAACACCTCGGCCGAGCGGGCGCTGGTGCCGGGGTTCGTCTATTTCTTCCAGCTGCTCTACCCGTTCGCCTGGGTGAACGACCCGCTGCGCGCCACCGCCGCCGCCGCCGGCGGGACCATGCTGGTCCGCGCCGGTGCGCTCGCCCGCATCGGCGGCATCGCCGCGGTGCGCGGGGCGCTGATCGACGATGTCGCGCTGGCCGGGGCGATCAAGCGCGGCGGGCGCATCTGGCTCGGCCATTCCACCCTGGCGCGTTCGGTGCGCCGCTACGACAGCTGGGGCGCGATCGGGGCGATGATCGCCCGCACCGCCTATGTGCAGCTGCGCTTCTCGCCATGGCGGCTGGCGGGTACGGTGGCGGCGATGAGTCTCGTGTTCCTGTTGCCTCCGCTGGCCGCGCTGTTCGGTACCGGGCTCGCGCGCGCGCTTGGGATCGGCGGCTGGGTGGCGATGGCGGCCTCGTTCCGTCCCGCGCTGCGCCGGGCCGGGCTCGGCGGCTGGCGGGCGGTGACGCTGCCGGCGGTGGCGGCCTTCTACCTTGCCGCGACCCTGCGCTCGGCCTGGAACCATTACGCCGGCGCCGGCGTCGCCTGGCGCGGACGCGCCTATGCGGGGGGCGGCGGGTGAGCGCGATCTCGGTGGAAACCTGGTCGGGCAAGGACCGCGACGACGAGAATTTTCCGGTCGGCTCGATCCTGATCCGCCCGCGGCTGCGCCGGCATATCCATGCGTTCTACGCATTCGCCCGCAACGCCGATGACATCGCCGACAGCCCCACCCTGCCGGAAGCGGAGAAGATCGCCCGGCTGGACACGATGGAGGCGGTGCTGCTCGGGCAGGCCGATCCGGCGCTGGCGCCCTCGGCCGCCGCCTTGCGCGCGAGCCTCGCCGAGACCGGCGTCACCGACCGGCACGCGCGCGACCTGCTGATCGCGTTCCGCCGCGACGCCAGCAAGCGCCGCTACGCGAGCTGGGAAGAGCTGCACGACTATTGCCGCTACTCCGCCATGCCGGTCGGGCGGCACGTGCTGGACCTGCATGGGGAGGGCCGAAACACCTGGGGGGCGTCGGACGCGCTCTGCGTCTCGCTCCAGGTGCTGAACCATCTGCAGGATTGCGCGCGCGACCTGGCGGCGCTGGACCGCTGCTACCTGCCGCAGTCGCTGCTGGAAAGCCATGGCGCGCGGGTGGAGGATCTGCGCGCCAACCGGACCTCCCCGCAGCTGCGCGCGGTGCTGGATGCGCTGCTGGCGATGTGCGCCTCCCTCAACCGCCACGCCGACGCGCTGCCGCTGCGCACGCGGTCGTGGCGGCTCAAGCTCGAGACCGGCATGATCGTCGGACTGGCCAAGCGGCTGCGCCGGCGGCTCAAGCGCGGCGACCCGCTGCGCCGGCGGGTGAAGCTGCGGCCGACCGACGTCTTGATCGCCGCGGTGTTCACCCTCCGCTACATCCGCATCCACCGATGACCGCCCCGTTGAACCCCACGGCGGATGACCTCGCGGCGGTGGAGGCGATCGTGCGCGCCGCCGGGACCTCGTTCTATCGCGGAATGCGCGTCCTGCCGCCGGAGCGACGGGCGGCGATGTATGCGATCTATGCTTTCTGCCGCGCGGTCGATGACATCGCCGACGACCCAGGACCGCTGGCCGAGCGCCTGCCGGCGCTGGAGGCGTGGCGGGCGCGGGTGGCCAGGATCGGGCGCGGCGAGGGCGATGACGCGGTGACCCGGGTGCTGGCCGCCGCCACGGCGCGCTACGGGCTGCGCGAGGTGGATTTCCTAGCGGTGATCGACGGGATGGCGATGGATGCCGAGGCGGCGATCGTGGCGCCCGATCTCGCCACGCTGGACCTCTATTGCGACCGCGTCGCCGCGGCGGTGGGGCGGCTTTCGGTGCGGGCGTTCGGCGATGCCTCGCCGGCGGCGGACGCGGTTGCCCATGCGCTGGGCCGGGCGCTGCAACTGACCAACATCCTGCGCGACGTGGCCGAGGATGCCGCGCGCGGGCGGCTCTATCTTCCGCGTGAGTTCCTCGAGGCCGCCGGCGTGCCGCCGGATCCGGCGGCGGCGCTGCGCTCGCCAGGGCTGGCGGCGGCCTGCGAGCCAGTGGCGCGCATGGCCGAGGGGTATTTCGCCGCCGCCTTCGCCGCCATGCGCCAGTGCGATCGGCAGGCGATGGCGCCGGCGCGGCTGATGGCGGCGGGGTATCGGGAGATCCTGCGCGCGCTGCGCCGGCGCGGGCTGGGGCGGGTGGAGCTGCCGGCGGCGGTGCCGGCCTGGCGCAAGCTGCTGCTGGCCGGGCGGTTTCTGCTGGCGCGCCGGGTGCTTGGCGAACCCCGCCCGGCGGCGCTACCCTGAGCGGGCAAACCGTCGAGGGAGTGAGCCGATGTCCGAGACCCTGCCCGTCATCGCCCAGAAGGAACCGTACCGGCTGGAAGTGGAGGCTGGCAAATCCTACTGGTGGTGCGCCTGCGGCAAATCGGCCAAGCAGCCGTTCTGCGACGGCTCGCACAAGGGCACCGGCTTCGCTCCGATCGAGTTCAAGCCCGATGTCGCCGGCATGGTGAGCTTCTGCGGCTGCAAGCGCAGCGCCAAGGCGCCGCGCTGCGACGGCACGCATAAGACCTTGTGATCGCGATGAAGATCGACGAGGTCAGCCTCACGATCTTCACCTGGCCGGGGATTCCGCCGACCCGCTACACCGCCGCCTCGGCCACCGCCGGGGCGGACAGCAATCTGGGCCTGCTGCGGATCCATACGGACCAGGGGCTGGAGGGTCATGCGTTCCTGGGCACCGCCACCAACCCGGCGGCGATGGACGGGGCGCAGCTGATCCGCTCGCTCAAGCCGATGCTGATGGGGGCCGACCCGCGCGAGCGCGAGCGGCTGCATCAGGCGATGCGGATGCAGTCGCGCAACATCAGCTACCGGGCGATCGGCGCGGTGGACGTGGCGCTGTGGGACCTTGCCGGCAAGCTGGCCGGCCTGCCGGTTCACGCGCTGATGGGAACCTATCGGACCGCGATTCCGGCCTATGCCAGTTCGCAGGTGCTGTCCGACATCGCCGCCTATGTGGACCAGGCGCAGGCGTTCCGGGCCCAGGGCTGGCAGGCCTACAAGATCCATCCGCCGCGCGACCCGGCGACCGACATCAAGGTCTGCGCGGCGGTGCGGCGCGCGGTGGGCGACGACTACCGGCTGATGCTGGATTCCACCTGGTCCTACACCTATCCCGACGCGCTGCGGGTCGGCCGCGCCATCGAGGAGATGGGCTATTATTGGTACGAGGACCCGCTGGCCGACGAGGACATCTACAACTACGTCAAGCTGCGCCAGAAGCTGGATATCCCGATCCTGGCCACCGAATACCCGGCGGGCGGCCTCGACAGCTACCCGATCTGGCTGACCGAGCGGGCCACCGATTATCTGCGCGGGGACGTGCCCAACAAGGGCGGGCTCACGCCCATGCTCAAGACCGCGCATCTGGCCGAGGCGTTCGGGGTGAACTACGAGGTCCACCACTCCGGCAATTCGCTCAATAACCTTGCCAACCTGCATCTGTGCATGGCGGTGAAGAACACCACCATGTTCGAGGTGCTGCTGCCGCATGGGGCGCATAAATACGGGCTGGCGCGGGAGCTCGAGATCGACGCCGCGGGCCTGCTGTACGCGCCGACCGGGCCCGGGCTGGGGGCCGACATCGATTTCGCGCTGATCGCGGCCCGGACGGAGGCGGTGCTGCGATGATCGGCCGGCGCCGGGATCGGCGATGAAGCATTGGCGGCTGGAACAACTGCCGTGGGAGCGCTTCGACCCGGCGCGGGTCGATCCGGCGCTGATCCCGCTGGTCAAGGCCGCGGCGATGGTGGAGCGCAACGGCGGCGATTACGGCATCTACCTGGACCGGGTGTTCGCCGACGATCCGGATTTCCGCGCCGCCGCCGCGCTCTGGGCGGAGGAGGAGATCCAGCACGGAGAGGCGCTGGGCCGCTGGGCCAGCCTGGCCGATCCGGGCTGGGATTTCGACGCCGCCTTTGCCCGCTACCGTGAGGGGTATCACATCGCGGTCGATGCCACCGCCTCCATCCGCGGCTCCCGCGCCGGGGAGCTGATCGCGCGCTGCATGGTGGAGACCGGCACCTCCTCCTACTACACGGCGCTGGCCGAGAGCGCGGCCGAGCCGTTGCTCGGGCGCATCTGCGCGCAGATCGCCGCCGACGAGTTCCGTCATTACAAGCTGTTCTACGACCATCTGCGTCGCTATCTGGGGCGGGAGCGGATCGGCCTGCCGCGCCGGCTGCGCATCGCGGCGGGGCGGATCGGCGAGAGCGAGGATGACGAGCTGGCCTTCGCCTGGCATTGCGCGAACGAGGCCGCCGCGGCGCCGTTCGACCGCGGGCGCTGCACCGCCGCCTATCTGGCCGGGGCGATGCGTTGCTACCGGTTCCGCCATGTGGAGCGCGGCGTCGGCATGATCTTCAAGGCGGTGGGGCTGAAGCCGCGCGGGCGGCTTTCCGCGCTGTCGGCGCGGCTGGCCTGGCGGGGCCTGTGCTGGCGGCGCGCGCGGCTGATCCGTCGGCAATCGTTACCAAGTCTTTACCCGGCGGCGGCGCAGGGCTAGAGCGTTCCCGCCCGCCTCGGGGCGCTGGAATGCCAGGAAAGGATACCGCCATGCATCGCTGGCACATCGCGCGCGTGCTGCTGATCATCCCGTTCATCGCCGTGCTGGCGGTGCCGTTCTTCGACCGGATCCAGCCCGCGTGGCTCGGGTTTCCGTTCTTCTACTGGTGGCAGCTGGTCTGGGTGGTGCTCAGCGTCGGCGTCATCGGTCTGGTCTATCGGATGGAACATCAGGACCGGGGGGCCGACCGATGAACACCACCGCGCTGGTCGTCTTCATCCTGCTGTTCGCCGGCATCACCGTGCTGGGCTTCGTCGCCGGCCGCTGGCGGCGGGGAGACCTGTCGCAGCTGCATGAGTGGGGGCTGGGCGGGCGGCGGTTCGGCACCTGGGTGACCTGGTTCCTGCTGGGGGGCGATCTCTACACCGCCTATACCTTCGTCGCGGTGCCGGCATTGATGTTCGGCGCCGGGGCGATCGGGTTTTTCGCCGTGCCCTACACGGTGATGGTGTATCCCATCCTTTACCTGGTGTTCCCGCGGCTGTGGGCGGTGTGTCACCGCAAGGGCTATGTGACGGCGGCCGATTTCGTCAACGGGCGGTTCGGCAACCGCTGGCTGGCGCTGGCGGTGGGACTGACCGGCATCCTGGCCACCATGCCCTATATCGCGTTGCAGCTGGTCGGCATCCAGGTGGTGATCGGGGCCATGGGCATCCATGGCGCGGGTCTGGCGGGGGATCTGCCGCTCATCATCGCCTTCGTCATCCTGGCGGCGTTCACCTACACCTCGGGGCTGCGCGCGCCGGCGATGATCGCGGTGGTCAAGGACCTGCTGATCTACCTGACGGTGATCGTGGCGATCGTGGTGATCCCGACCCAGCTTGGCGGATTCGGCAAGATTTTCGCGGCGATCCCGCCGGCCAAGCTGCTGCTGGCGCATCCGCCGGCGGGGTCGTGGGGTGCGTTCGGGGCCTATGGGACGCTGGCGCTGGGCTCGGCGCTGGCGCTGTTCCTGTATCCGCATTCCATCACCGGCATCCTGGGGTCCTCCGGGGCGCGGGTGATCCGGCGCAACGCGGCCATCCTGCCGGCTTATTCGCTGATGCTGGGCTTGCTGTCGCTGCTGGGGTTCATGGCGGTGGCCGCGGGGGTGTCGAAGCTTCCGGAGTTCGCCGGCGGCTTCAAGCTCTATGCCAATAATTTCGCGGTGCCGGCGCTGTTCCTGCACAGTTTCCCGTCCTGGTTCGTGGGGGTGGGCTTCGCCGCCATCGCCATCGGCGCGCTGGTCCCGGCGGCGATCATGTCGATCGCCACCGCCAATATCTTCACCCGCAACATCTACCGCGCCTTCATCAATCCCGACTGCACCGACGCGCAGGAAAGCGGGGTGGCGAAGATCGTCTCGCTGCTGGTGAAGGCGGGGGCGCTGGTGTTCATCTTCGCCCTGCCGCTGAAATTCGCGCTGTTCCTGCAGCTGCTGGGCGGGGTGTGGATCATCCAGACCCTGCCGTCGGTGCTGCTGTCGCTCTACACGCGGTTTCTCAACGGCTGGGCGCTGCTGATCGGCTGGGCGGTGGGGTTCGTCTCCGGCACCGCGATGGCAGCCTCGGTCGGCTTCACCCCGATCTATCCGATCCATGTGCTGGGGGTGGTGATCCCCTGCTACATCGCGCTGTCCTCGCTGGTGGTGAATCTGGTGGTGGCGGTGGTGCTGTCGGTGGTGTTCAACGTGGTGGCGCCGGACAAGGCGCGGGATAGCACGGTGGCGGAGGATTACGCCTGAGCCGGCCCCCGGGGCCGCGCATCATCGCCGGGGCGTGGCGAGGGCGGAAACTCGTCGCCCCGCCCGGGCTTGCCACCCGGCCCACCGCGGAGCGGGTGCGACAGGCGCTGTTCGACATGCTGTGGCACGCTCCCTGGGGCGGGCGCGGTCTGATCGAAGGCGCGCGTGTGTTGGACGGCTTCGCCGGCACCGGCGCGCTGGGGATCGAGGCGCTGTCGCGCGGCGCGGCGGAGGTGGTGTTTCTCGAGCAGGACGCGGCGGCGCTGGCGGCGCTGGCCGGCAATCTGGCCTCGTTGGGCGCGGGCGAGCGGGCCCGGGTGCTGGCCGGGGACGTGCTGGCGGCTCGGCCCGGCAGCCGGCGGGACCTGGCGATGCTGGACCCGCCTTACGGGATGGGGTTGCCGGCGGTGGCGGTGGCGCGGTTGCGTGCCGGCGGATGGATTGGTCCCGGAACGGTGGTGGTGGTGGAAACCGGCCGCGACGAGGCGCTGGCGCTCCCCCCGGACGCCGTGCCATTGGCCGAACGCGCGCATGGCGCGGCGCGGCTGGCGGTGTGGCGGATCGAAGCCGACGCCGCAGCGGGCTGAGCCGGGGGATCAGGCGGGCGGCTGCGCCAGCGCCCGCACCGCCGCGGCCAGCGGCGCCGCGCCCAGCCGCGCCTGCGCCATTTCCTGCCCGGCCAAGCCCAGCGCGTGGCGGGCGGGGGCATCCTCGGCCAGACGGCGCAGCCAGGCAGCGGCGTCGGCGACGTCCGGCTCGGCCCACATCGCGCCTGGCCCGGCGTAGACGCCGCGCGGGTCCGCGACCGGCACCAGGCGGTAGCGGACCAGCGCGGCGCTGTCCGCGTCCATGAAGTCCAGATTGCCCGACCAGCCGGTGGCGATCACCGGCACCCCGAGCAGCATCGCTTCGGCCGGCACCAGCCCGGCGCCCTCGCTGCGATGCAGCGACAGCACCAGATCGGCGGCGCGGATCAGCGCGAGCGAGTGGGCGGCGGGGAAGCTGCGGGTCTCGATGCGGATATTTTCCATCCCGGCAACGGCCGCGCGGATGGCCGCGAGGTCGGAGGGCGCGTGGTCGGCATGGCCGAGCTTGAGCAGCAGCAGCCGGTCCGGGCGGTTGCCGAAGGCGGCGCGGAACGCGGCCACCGCGGCCAGCGGGTTCTTGCGCACGAAGGAGGAGGCGAGGTTGGCCGAGACCAGCACCACCAGCGCATCCTCGGGCAGACCGAAATCGGCCCGGCCGAGCGGCGCCGGCGCCAGCGGACGCGCCGCCAGCGGGTGCGGCACCACGTGCGGCGCCGGGCCGAGCGGGGCCAGCGCCGTGGCGGCGAAGCGCGAGGGGGTCCAGACGTCGTGAACGAGGCCGATCCCCGTCGCCCAGTCGGCCGGCGCGCGTGGCAGTTCCCACACGAAATACCCGACCCGGCGGCGGCCGCGCAGCAGCGGGCGCGGCAGGCGGGCGAGCGCCAGCCCCAGCAGCGGCGGGTTGACGTGCAGCACCAGCGCTGCTCCGGCAGGCGGGGGTGGCGGCCAGGGAGGTGGCGGCAGATCCGGGGTGTGGGCGGGCAGCAGCGGCCCGAGATCCAGCCCCCAGGCGGGGATGCCGAGGCTGGCCAGCGCGTCCAGCATCCGTCGCGCGCCTTCACCGAGGCCAGAGGCGCGGGAGAGTTCCCCCGCCACCACCACCCCGCCGGCGGCGAGCGGGGCCGGTCGGTCGGCGCGCGGGGCCAGAAACGCACCGGCGCGGCTCAGCCAGCGCCGCCGGGCCGGCGCCGGCAGCAGGCGCCAGAGGCGGGCTGGCCAGCGGGTGGCGGAGGGGGCGGTGGGCACGGCGTGTCTATGCCGCCGCGGAAACCGCTTGGGTAGTGTCTCAGCCTGAAAGACGGCGCCGGCCCGTACCCCCGCCCGGCCACCCAATGCCAATATACTGCCGTTGGGTGGCCGGGCGGGGGTGCGGGCCGGCGCCGACTTGCTTTTCAAACTGAGACACTACCACCGCTTGCCAACCGCCGCCGGAAGGGGTAGGAGGGGCCAACAATACATTCTCCAACCTTCAGGAGGGTGGCCCAGGTGGCCACCTTTTTTATTGCCCACACCCCACCCAGATCCCGTCGGCCTGGAAGCCAGGCTGTCCGCGCTGATCGCCCCCGCGCTGGAGGCGATGGGCTACGAGCTGGTACGCGTCGCCGTGCTGGGCAAAGACCGGCCGACGGTGCAGGTCATGGCCGACAAGGCCGACGGCGCGCTGATCGCGGTGTCCGATTGCGAGGCGATCAGCCACGCCATCGGTGCCCTGCTGGACGTGGAGGACCCGCTGCCGGGGGCCTGGACGCTCGAGGTCAGCTCGGCCGGCATCGATCGGCCGCTGACCCGGCCGAAGGACTGGACCCGTTTCGCCGGCCATGTCGCGCGCGCCGAATCCGATGTTCCGATCGACGGGCGCAAGCGATTTTCCGGCACCATCCTGGGGGCGAACGAGACCGAAGCCCGGCTCCGGCTTGACGACGGGCGCGAAGTGACGCTGCCCTTCGCCGCGCTGCGCCGCGCCCGGCTGCTGCTGACCGATGCGCTGATCGCGGCCACCGCGCCCGGCGCCCCCGCCCACTGACCCTGTTCCCGAACCCGAGGAACCCGCCATGGATACCGCCGTTGCCCGCCCCGAGCTGCTGCTGGTCGCCGATGCCGTCGCGCGTGAGAAGAACATCGACCGCGACGAGGTGATCGAGGCGATGGAGCAGGCCATCCAGAAGGCCGGCCGCGCCAAATACGGCCACGAGAAGGACATCCGCGCCACCATCGACCGCAAGACCGGCGACGTGCGCCTGTCGCGCTGGACCGAGGCGGTGGAGACGGTGGAGAACGAGGAAACCCAGATCCCCGTTCACATCGCCCGCAAGTTCAAGCCCGGGATCGAGGTCGGCGAGTTCATCGTCGATCCGCTGCCGCCGATCGATTTCGGCCGCATCGCCGCGCAGACGGCGAAGCAGGTGATCGTGCAACGGGTGCGCGAATACGAGCGCAAGAAGCAGTTCGAGGAGTTCAAGGACCGGGTCGGCGAGATCGTCAACGGCGTGGTCAAGCGCACCGAGTACGGCAACCTGATGGTCGAGCTCGGCCGGGCCGAGGCGCTGCTGCGCCGCGACGAGCTGATCGGGCGCGAGAGTTTCCGCAACGGCGACCGGGTGCGCGCCTTTATCTATGACGTGCGCGACGAGATGCGCGGCCCGCAGATCTTCCTGAGCCGCACCCATCCCGGGTTCCTGGCCAAGCTGTTTGCCCAGGAAGTGCCCGAGATCTACGACGGCATCATCGAGATCAAGGCGGTCGCCCGCGATCCCGGCTCGCGCGCCAAGATGGCGGTGATCAGCCGCGATTCCTCGATCGACCCGGTCGGCGCCTGCGTCGGCATGAGGGGGTCGCGCGTGCAGGCGGTGGTGGCGGAATTGCAGGGCGAGAAGATCGACATCATTCCCTGGTCGCCGCAGGCCGCGACCTTCGTGGTGAATGCGCTGGCGCCGGCGGAAGTCTCCAAGGTGGTGATGGACGAGGAGGCCGGGCGGGTCGAGGTGGTGGTGCCGGAGGATCAGCTCAGCCTGGCGATCGGCCGGCGCGGGCAGAACGTGCGCCTCGCCTCGCAGCTGACCCGCTGGGATATCGACATCCTGACCGAGGCCGAGGAAAGCGAGCGCCGGCAGGAGGAGTTCCGCCGCCGCAGCGCGGTGTTCGTGGAAGCGCTGGATGTCGATGACGTGATCGCCGGCCTGCTGGTGACCGAGGATTTCGGCTCGGTCGAGGAGCTGGCGGCGGTGCCGCTCGAGGAGCTCGCCTCGATCGAAGGGTTCGACGAGCAGATCGCCGGCGAGCTGATCCGCCGCGCGGAGGCGTTCCTGGAGCGTCGCGACGGCGAGCTGACGGAGCGGCGGGTGGCGCTCGGCGTCTCCGACGAGCTCGCGGCGATGGAGGTGTTCACGCCGGCGATGCTGGTGACGCTGGGCGAGGCCGGGGTGAAGACGCTGGACGATCTGGCCGATCTGGCCTCCGACGAGCTGACCGAGATTCTGGGCGTGGGCGCGATGGACGCCGAGACCGCCAACGAGGTCATCATGGCCGCCCGCGCGCATTGGTTCGAGGGCGAAGCGGACGCCGCGGACGGCGCGAAGGAGCCGGACCACGATTGCTGACCCCGCGTCCGAGCCCGAGGAGACCGGCCCGCTCCGGCGCTGCCTGGTCACCCGCGTCCGCGGGCCGAAGGCGGAGATGATCCGCTTCGTCATCGGCCCGGACCGGAGCGTGGTGCCGGACCTGGCCGCAACGCTGCCCGGCCGCGGGCTGTGGTTGAGCGCGCGCGCCGATGTGATAGAAACCGCTTGCAAGCGCGGGGTGTTCGCCAAGGCCGCGCGCGCCGCGGTGACGGTGCCGGTCGATCTGCCGGCCCGGCTGCGGGAGGGGGTGGAGCGCCGGATTGTCGAGACGCTCGGGCTGGCCCGTCGCGCGGGTCAGGCTGTGGCCGGCCATGACAAGGCCGGCGCATGGCTGCGCGAAGGGCGGGCGGCGCTGGTGGTCCAGGCCTGCGACGGCAGCCCGGAGGAGCGGCGACGGTTTCTGGGCGGGCATGCAACGCCCGTCGTGACGCCGTTGCCGGCGGCCACGCTGGGCGCGGCGTTCGGGCGCGAGCGGGCGGTGCATGTGGCGGTGGCCCCCGGCCGGTTGGCCGGGATGCTGCAAACTGAAGCCGGCCGGTTGGCCGGGCTTCTGGGGACGACGACGAATCCGGCCGGGGGCAGCTCCGGTCCAGACGACAGACAGGCGGGCATGGCCCGACAGGCGGGGTAATGAGCGACGGCGGCAAGGATCAGGACGCGGGCAAGAACCGGCTTTCGCTTCGGCCAGCGGGGCGGATGGAGATCGGGCGGACCGTCGATGCCGGCTCGGTGCGGCAGAGCTTCAGTCACGGCCGCTCGAAAGTGGTGCAGGTGGAGGTGCGCAAGAAGCGCGCGACCGCGCCGGCCACGCCCGCCGCGCCGGCGTCCGGGGGTGCCCGCCCGCAGGGGGGGCGTGGGCCGTCCGGCCCGGTGCGGGCGCTGACCGCGACCGAACTCGCCACCCGCCAGCGGGTGCTCGAGGAACAGCAGAAGGAATCGGCGCGGCGCGAGGCCGAGCGGCGCGAACAGGAGAAGATCCTGATCCTGTCGGCGGCCGAGGAAGCGCGTCGGCGCGAGGAGGAGGCGAAGCGGGCGGCGGAAGCCGCGGAGGTGGCGCGGCAGGAAGCCGAGGCCGAGGCCGCGCGGCGCGCCGAGGCCGGCGAACCCGCGCTCCCGCCGACGGCGGAGGCCGCGCCCGAGTCCGGTGCCACCGCCGCCGCCCAGCCGGCGTCGGATCGTGCCGCCGAGCGCGGCGGCGAACGCGCT
>JBMFXF010000084.1:0-12441 GCA_049964515.1 Acetobacteraceae bacterium
ACCGGCGCCGGCGGTGTTCCGCCCGCATTTCCGGCCCACCCGGCTGCGCGGCATCGGCGACATGCTGCATAATCTGCAGGAAGGCACCGAGCTGGTGCTGGACGCCCGCGCCGCCGGCCGCTTTGCCGGCACCGCGCCGGAGCCGCGCCCGGGGATGAAGGCCGGGCGCATCCCCGGCTCGCGCAACCTGCCCTATACCGAGCTACTCAACCCGGACGGCACGTTCCGCCCGCCTGCTGAGTTGCGCGCCCGCTTCGCCGCCGCCGGGATCGACGGTGCCCGCCCGGTGGTGACCAGCTGCGGCAGCGGGGTCTCGGCCTGCATCCTGACGCTCGGGATGCAGCTCGCCGGCCTGCCGCCGGCGGCTGTCTATGACGGGTCCTGGAGCGAATGGGGCGCGCATCCCGCGACGCCGGTGGAGAGCGACGCGGCATGACCGACCATCCCGAAAAACACGGCTTCCGCACCCGGCTCTCGCACGCCGCCCGCGCCGGCAAGCGGGTGCACGGCTTCGTCAACCCGCCGCTGCTGCGCGGCTCGACCGTGCTCTACCCGACCATGAAGGACCGGGTGGCGCTGGCCGCGCAGCGCGGGGCGCATGTGCTGACCTACGGGCTCGGCGGCAGCGAGACGCATTGGGCGCTGGCCGACATGATCGCCGAGATCGAGGGCGGCACGCACAGCTTCATCGTCAGCTCGGGCCTGGCCGCGGTGACGGTGCCGCTGCTGGCGTTCCTGAAGGCGGGCGATCACTGCCTGATGCCCGACAGCGTCTATGGCCCGGCGCGCAATTTCGCCACCGGCATGTTGGCCCGTTTCGGCGTGGAGACGACTTTCTACCGCCCCGGCATCACCGAGGCGGAGCTGGCCGCGCTGATGCGCCCGAACACCGCCGTGGTCTATACCGAGAGCCCGGGCAGCCATACGTTCGAGATGCAGGACATCCCCGCCCTGGCGCGCGCCGCCCATGCCGGCGGGGCGAAGGTGCTGATGGACAACACCTGGGGGTTTCATTTCTTTCAGCCGTTCGCGCACGGGGTGGATGTCTCGATCCAGGCGCTGACGAAATACGCGGGCGGACACTCCGACCTGCTGATCGGCAGCGTCACGGTCGCCGACGAGGCGGACTGGAAGCGGCTGCACGCCGGCGCCTCGGGCCTGGGGCAGTATGCCAGCCCGGACGATTGCTGGCTGTGCCTGCGCGGGCTGCGCACGCTGGCGGTGCGGCTGGAGGCGCAGATGCGCGCCGGCATCGCGGTGGCGGAATGGTTGCGGGACCGTGACGAGGTGGCGGAGGTGCTGCACCCCGCCCTGCCCGGCGCGCGCGGACACGCGCTGTGGAAGCGCGACTTCACCGGCGCCTGTTCGCTGTTCGGCGTGGTGTTCCAGCCCGAGTATGCGCCGGAGGCGACCCATGCCATGGCCGAGGCGCTGGAACTGTTCGGGATCGGCGCCTCCTGGGGCGGCTATGAGAGTCTGGTGCTGCCGACCACCGGCTTCATCACCCGCACCGCCGGCGGGGAGGAATTCGCCGGCCCGCTGGTGCGGGTGCATGTGGGGCTGGAGAACGTGGCGGATCTGATCGCGGATCTTGAGCAGGGGCTGGCGGTGCTGCGCCGGTGGCGGGGATGATGTTTCTATGACGGAATAATACCCGCCCGCTTGCCACCCTTCCCGCCGCTGCCTACCCTCCGCCCCGATGTCCCGCATTTCGCGCCTGACCCTGCTCGCCCTGCCGGATTTCCCCCTGGTCGGTCCGGGCGAGGACCTCGCCGCGCTGCTGATCGCCCGCCTCACCGCCCCCGGGCCCGCTCCGGAACCGGGCGATGTGCTGGTGCTCGCGCAGAAGATCGTCTCCAAGGCGGAATCCCGCCTGGTCGATCTCGCCACCGTCATCCCGGGCGCCGAGGCGATCCGGCTGGCCGCCGAGACCGCCAAGGACCCCAGGCTGGTCCAGGTCATCCTCGACGAATCCATCCGCGTCGTCCGCCACCGGCCCAACCTGCTCATCATGCAGCACCGCCTCGGCTTCGTGATGGCCAATGCCGGGGTGGATCATTCCAACCTCGCCGCTCCGGGCGGGGCCGAGCAGGTGCTGCTGCTGCCGCGCGACCCGGACGCCTCCGCGGCCAGGCTGCGCGCCGCGCTGATGGCGCATTTCGCCATGCCGCTGGCGGTGGTCATCACCGACAGCTTCGGCCGCCCGTTCCGCCGCGGCAGCGCCGGGGTGGCGATCGGCGCCGCCGGGCTGCCGGCGCTGGTCGATCTGCGCGGCACCCCGGACCTGTTCGGCCGCACCCTGGAAGTGACCCTGGTCGGGCTGGCCGACGAGATCGCCGCCGCCGCCTCCCTGCTGCAAGGCCAGGGCGCGGAGGGCCAGCCGGCGGTGCTGCTGCGCGGGCTCGCCTGGTCCGCCCCGGAGGCGCCCGCCGCCGCCCTGGTGCGCCCGCCGGAGGAGGATCTGTTCCGGTGATCGTGGCGCTGTCGGGCGGCATCGGCGGGGCCAAGCTGGCGCTCGGCCTGGCCGGCGTGCTGGCGCCCGGCGGGCTGACCGTGATCGCCAACACCGGCGATGATTTCACCCATCTCGGGCTCGCCATCTCGCCCGATATCGACACGCTCCTTTACACCCTGGCCGGGCTCGACCACCCCGAGCAGGGCTGGGGCCGGCGCGACGAGACCTGGTCGGCGATGGACGCGATCGCCGCCCTCGGCGGGCCGGACTGGTTCCGCCTCGGCGACCGCGATCTCGCGCTGCATGTGCTGCGCAGCGCGGCGCTGGCGGGCGGCGCGCGGCTTTCCGAGGTGACGGCCGGATTCGCCCGCCGGCTGGGCATCGCCAGCACCATCCTTCCCGCCACCGACGATCCGGTGCGCACGGTTTTGGACACCGACCAGGGTCGGCTCGCGTTCCAGGAGTATTTCGTCCACCGCCGCTGCGCGCCGGTGCTGCGCGCGCTGCATTTCGCCGGCGCCGAGACCGCGCGCCCGGCCCCGGGCGTCACCGAGGCGATCGCGGCGGCGCGCGCGGTGGTGATCTGCCCGTCCAACCCGTTCATCAGCCTCGGCCCGATCCTGGCCGTGCCCGGCATCCGCGCCGCGCTCACGGCCGGCGCGGCGCCGGTGCTGGCGGTCTCACCGATCATCGGCGGGCAGGCGGTGAAGGGACCGACCGCGAAGATGATGGCCGAACTCGGCCTGCCGGTCAGCGCCCGCGCGGTGGCGGAACATTACGGCTCCCTGATCGATGCGTTCGTGGTCGATCCGGCCGACGCGCCGGCGCTGGCCGGGTTTCCCGCCCGGATCATTCCCGCCCCGATCCTGATGCGCACGCAGGCCGACAAGCGCGCGCTGGCGCAGCGGGTGCTGGACGCGCTGGCGTGACGGGCGCGCGGGTGGGCCCGGTGTGGGCGGCGGTGCCGGTGAAGGGCTTCGCCGGCGCCAAGCAGCGGCTGGCCGCGGCGCTGTCGCCGGCGCAACGCCGGGCGCTGGCGCGGGCGATGCTGACCGATGTGCTGACCGCGCTGGCCGCCGCACCTTTGGCCGGCATCCTGGTCTCTACCGCCGATCCCGAGGCGGCGGCCCTGGCCCGCGGTTTCGGCGCCGCCATCACCGAAGATGGCGCCACCGCCGGCCACACCGGGGCGGTGACGGCGATGGGGCGCTGGCTGATCGCGCGCGGCCACGGCGCGATGCTGACCGTGCCGGGGGATATCCCGCGCGTCACCGCGGCCGAGATCGCCGCCGTGATCGCCGCCGCCGCGCCGGCGCCGAGCTTCACCATCTGCCCGGCCCGCGATGCGCAGGGTTCGAACGCGATTCTGCTGGCCCCGCCCGACGCGGTGGGCCTGCGCTTCGGCGAGGACAGCTATTTTCCCCATCTCGCCGCCGCCCACGCGGCGGGGATCAGCCCGGTGGTGGTGACGCAGGAGGGGATCGGCCTCGATATCGACACCCCGGAAGACCTGGCCGCGCTGCGGGCCCTGCCGCGGCGCGGGACGGGGGCCGTGGAGGCGCTGCTGGCGGGGTGGTAGCTACGATCGGTACGACCCGTTGATGTCGATATACCCGTGCGTCAGGTCGCAGGTCCACGCGGTGCCCGCCCCCTTGCCTAGGCCGAGGTCGATCGCGATCGCGATCTCCCGCCCGCGCATATGCGCGACCACCGGCGTCTCGTCGTAACCCGGCACCACCGCGCCGTCGCGCGCCATCCACACCCCGCCCACCGCGATCGACAGCCGGTCGCGGTCGGCCGGTTCGCCCGCCTTGCCCACCGCCATGACGATGCGGCCCCAGTTGGCGTCCTCGCCGGCGATCGCGGTCTTGACCAGCGGCGAGTTCGCCACCGCCATCGCCACCTTGCGCGCCGAGCGCGCGGTCACCGCGCCCTGGACATCGATGCGCACGAATTTGCTGGCGCCCTCGCCGTCGCGCACCACCGCCAGCGCGAGGTCCAGCAGCACCTGATCCAGCGCGCGGGCGAACGCGCGCAGCATCGGCCCGCCGGCGGCCGGCACCCGTGGATGGCGGGCCTGGCCGGTGGCGAACAGCAGCACGGTGTCCGAAGTGGAGGTATCGGAATCCACCGTGGTGGCATTGAAGCTGCCCGCCACCCCCCGACGCAGCAGCTTGTCCAGCGCGGCGGCGGAGAGTTTCGCGTCGGTCGCGATGAAGCAGAGCATGGTCGCCATGTCGGGGGCGATCATGCCGCTGCCCTTGGCGATGCCGGTGATCCGCACCGCCTGCCCGCCGATGTGCGCGGTGGCGGTGGCGGCCTTGGGGAAGGTGTCGGTGGTCATGATCCCGCGCGCGGCGTCCTCCCACGCGTCCTCGCGCAGGGCGGCGTGCAGCCCGGGCAGGGCGGCGGTCAGCCGCTCGGTGGGCAGCACTTCGCCGATCACGCCGGTGGAGGCGATGAACACCTCGCCGGGCTTGCAGCCGACCAGCGCGGCGGCGGCTTCGGCGGTGGCGGCGCAGGTCGCCTGCCCGGCGCGGCCGGTGAACACGTTGGCGTTGCCGGCATTCACCACCACCGCCCGCGCCCGCCCGCCCTTCAGCGCGGCGCGGCACCAGTCCACCGGCGCGCCCGGGCAACGGTTGCGGGTGAACACCCCGGCCACGCTGGTGCCGGGGGCGAGCTCCAGCATCACCAGGTCGGTGCGCTCGCGGTAGCGGATGCCGGCCGCGACCGCCCCCAGCCGCACCCCGGCCAGCGGCGGCAGCGCCGGCAGCGGCACCGCCAGCGGAGAGATTTTCGTTTCCATGCGGTACGTCCTCAGCTCTTGCCGGCGTAGCTCTTGGCCATGCCCTCGGCCGGTTCCGCCTGCGGACCGAACGGCATGATCGGGTAGCGCAGCCCCGCCTTCGCCAGCCCCTTGAGGCCGGTCACGGCGCGCGCGAGATCCGCCGGCGGGCAGGCCATCAGCAGCTCGTCATCGGCCACCCCACCGTAGCGGCGCTCGGCGTAGCAGGGGATGGACAGGCTGACACTGCGCGTCTTCAGCGCGTGGCCCCAGGAATCGGCGCAGGCGCTTTCCCCGGTGATGGAGAAATCGTAGCGCCGGTAGTTTTTCCATTGCAGCCCGTTGATGAACAGGATCATCTGCGCCGGGTTGGCATAGAACAGGCAGATATCCGGCGGGTCGAGCCGGGCCGAGCGCAGCGGCGAGACCACCAGCCCGTGGTAGCGCCCCGGCGGGACGCGCGGCATCCCCGCCTGATGCGCGGCGGCGGCTTCGCGGTTCTCGAACCACACCCCCTCCATCTTGCGCCCCGAGGTGTAGATCTCGCCCGGCGCGTCGAGCCCGATCACCGAGGAGCAGGAGGAAAACTCCGGCACGTTCTCGGTGGTGATGCCAAGCGTGAACCCGGCCAGCCTGGCTTGCGTCACCAGCTGGCAGGTGGAGAAGGTCTTGCCCTTGGGCGGGCGTCGCAGCCCGGGCACCGCGGCCATCGCCGCGAGGTCCTCGAACAGCTTCATCCCGATCGGCAGGGTGCGCAGGCGCAGCAGATCGGACAATTCGGTGGCCAGCCCGGCCAGGGCCGCGGCATCCCAGGCAGCGGCATCCGGGCCCGGCTCGCGGGCAACCTCGGCGGTGGTGGTTTCCATCCCCATGCTCCTCCTTCCCGGCCGTCTGGCCGGCCGGGGCGGTTCATGCAACACCACGGGCGGACGAAACGTGCAAGCACCGCCCGATGCCCGACTCCCCGGCCGAGGTCTCCCCGCGCGCCCTGTTCCTCGCCGTGGTGCCGCCGATCATGCTGCCGGTGTTCCTCGGCGCGGCGGACCCGACCGTGGTCGCCACCACCCTGCCCGCGATCGGCGCCGCCTTCGGCCATGTGCGGCTGCTGCCCTGGATGGTGGTGGCGAATCTGATGGCGACCACGATCGCCGCCGCCGCCTACGGGCGGCTGGCCGATCTGTTCGGGCAGCGGCGGATGCTGCTGATGGCCATGGGAACCTTCGTGACCGCCGGCGCGCTCTGCGCCGCCGCGCCGACCCTCGACTGGCTGATTGCCGGGCGGGTGCTCGCCGGCTTCGGCGGGGGCGGTCTGACCACGCTGTCGCAGGCGGTGATCGGCGCGCTGGTCCCGGCGCCGGAGCGGGGGCGCTACCAGAGCTACTACGCGGCCTGCATCGTCGCCGGCTCGGCGTTCGGGCCGCTGGCCGGCGGAGTGCTGGCCGGCGCGTTCGGCTGGCGCGCGGTGTTCCTGTCCTACCTGGCGCCGGGGCTGATCGCGCTCTGGCTGATCGCCCGCCTGCCCAGGGCGGCGGCCCCGGGGCGGGGCGGCATCGATGTGCCGGGTATCGCCCTGCTGGCTGCCTTCGTGGTGCCGTTCCTGCTTGCCGTCTCCCGCTTGCAGCGGCCGAATCTGGACGCCCTGCCGGGGACGCTGGCCGAGGCGGCGCTGGCGGCGCTGGCGCTGGTGGCGCTGCTGCGCCAGCAACGCGGGGCCGGCGCGGCGGGGGTGATGGCGCTGCCGCTGCTGCGCAACCCCTCGTTCTGGCGGGCGGATCTGATCTCCGCCTGCTCGGGGGCGTCGCTCTCCGCGATGGTGACCTTCCTGCCGCTCTATTTCGGGGTGGTCGGCGGGCTCGGATCGGGCCGCGCCGGGATGCTGCTGATGCCGCTCACGATGGCTGTCAGCCTGGGCTCGGTGGCGACCGGCTGGCTGATCGCGCGCAGCGGGCGGACCGCGATCTTCCCTATGCTGGGGCTGGGGTTCACCGCGCTGACCCTGGTCGCGGCGGCCTGGTTCGCCCCCGCGCTCGGGGTCACCGGGGTGGCCTGGCTGCTGGCGCTGGGCGGGCTGGCGCAGGGATCGGCGATGCTGACCGCGCAGCTCACGGTGCAGCTGGTGGCCCCGCTGCGGATGCTGGGCGCGGCGGCGGGGTCGGTGCAGCTGTCGCGCTCGCTAGGCTCGGCGTTCGGCGCGGCGGTGGCGGGGGCGGTGCTGTTCGGGCTGCTGGGCTGGCAGGATGCGCGCGCGCCCTCGGTGTTCGCGGCCCTGGTCCGCCACGCTCCGGGCGCGCTCGCAGCCCTGGCCCCGCCGGCGCGGGCGGCGGCGGCGGCGGCGATCGGCTGGGCGTTCCGCGGCGTGTTCCTGACGGTGGCGGTGTTCTCGCTCACCATCGTCGCCGCCGCGGCGAGTATGCCGGTGCGGCGGGTCTGATATACCCGTCTCCCTGCGGAAGACGGGTATCGTCTTGTTCTGCGCGCAGCCGCCACGCCAACCCTGCGCGCGGTATACCCGGAGTTGACGCCGCCCGCGCTTCCTGGTCCCTCTCGGCCCGCCGTCCAGGGAACCCGAAGATGACCTTCACCGTTCTGTACCCCGAGAAACTCTACGCCGACGACAGCGTCGAACGCCGCGTGTTCGGCCCCGACGTCACCGTGCTGGTGCGCGACACCCAGCAACTCGCCGAGTTGTCGGATGCCGACTGCGCCGCCGCCGACGGGCTGATGATCCTGCGCCAGTCGGTGCGGGCCACCGACCTCGCGCGGTTCACCAAGCTGCGCTGCGTGGTGCGCATGGGCGTGGGCTACGACAAGATCGACCGCAAGGCTGCCGCCGCCCGCCAGGTGGTGGTCTGCAACGTCCCCGACTACGGCACCACCGAGGTCGCCGACCACGCGATCGCGCTGGCGATGGCGCTGCGGCGCGGCCTGCTGCTGCATCACGAATGGCAGCGCCGGCCGCAGGGCGCGCCGTGGAAGGCGGTGTTCGACCCGTTGATCCGGCGCACCGGCAGCCTCACCTTCGGGGTGATCGGCCAGGGCCGCATCGGCACCGCCGCCATGCTGCGCGCCAAGGCGCTGGGCTACCGGGTGGTGTTCTTCGATCCCTACCGGCCGAACGGGGCGGAGCTGGCGATCGGGGTGGCGCGCGCGGCCACGCTCGATGACCTGCTGGCCCAGACCGACACGCTCTCGATCCACGCGCCGCTGACGCCGGAGACGCAGGGGATGATCGGCGCGCGGGAACTGGCGTTGCTGCCGCGCGGGGCGGTGGTGGTGAACACCGCGCGCGGGCCGATCCTGGATATCGCGGCGGTGGCCGCGGCGCTGAAATCGGGGCATCTCGCCGGCGTCGGGCTCGACGTGATCCCGGTGGAACCGCCGGCCGACCCGCTGCCCGAGCTGGTGCGCGCCTATCGCGCGCGGGAGGCCTGGACCGAGGGGCGCCTGATTATCACCCCCCATTCCGCGTTCCACACCCCGGAGGCGTGGGACGACATCCGCGCCAAGGGGGCGGAGACGATGCGCGCCTTCATCGCCGGGGCGCCGCAGAACGTCATCGCCCCCGAAGATTTCTGAGGCCGGGAGAGGCATGTGCTGAAAATCGGCCGCGGCGCCAGCGCGCCGCCGTTCATCGTGATGGACGTGATCGCCGCGGCCAACGCCCGCCAGGCGGCGCTGCCCCCGGGGGCGCCCGGGGTCATCCGCATGGAGGTCGGCCAGCCCGGCACCGGCGCCCCGGCCGGCGCGCTGGCCGCCGCCGCCGCGGCGCTGCGCTCGGGCGATCCGTTGGGCTACACGGAAGCCTTCGGGCGGCCCAGCCTGCGCGCGCGCATCGCCGCCCATTACCGGGAGTGGTATGGGCTCGACGTGCCCGCCACGCGCATCGCCGTCACGGTGGGCGCCTCGGGCGGGTTTCCGCTGGCGTTCCTGGCCGCCTTCGATCCGGGCGACCGGATCGCGCTGGCGGCGCCCTATTACCCGCCCTACGTGAACATCCTCACCGCCCTCGGGATGCGCCCGGTGGTGGTGCCGACCGGGCCTTCGAGCCGCTTCCAGCTGACCCCCGCGGCGCTGGACGCGCTGGATCCGCCGCCCGATGGGGTGATCGTGGCGAGCCCGTCCAACCCGGCCGGGACCATGCTCCACCCGGAGGAGCTGACGGCGATCGCGCGCTGGTGCGACGCGGCCGGGGCGCGGCTCATCAGCGACGAGATCTATCATGGGCTGCATTACACGGCGCCGATCGCCACCGCCGCCGCGGCCAGCCCGAACGCGGTGGTGGTGAACAGTTTCTCCAAATATTTCTCGATGACCGGCTGGCGGGTGGGCTGGCTGGTGCTGCCGGAGGATCTGGTCCGCCCGGTGGAGTGCCTGGCGCAGAACCTGTTCATCTCCGCGCCGCATATCTCGCAGCTGGCGGCGGAGGCGGCATTCGACTGCCGGGACGAGCTGGAGGCCAATGTCGCGCGCTATCGCCGGTCGCGCGCGCATCTGCTGGCGGCGCTGCCGGCGGCGGGGTTCGACCGGCTGAGCCCGGCCGAGGGCGCGTTCTACCTGTTCGCCGACATCACCGCCCGCAGCAACGATGCGGTGGCGTTCTGCGCGCGGATGCTGGCCGAGGCCGGGGTGGCGGCGACGCCGGGGGTGGATTTCGATGCCGCCCGCGGAGGCGGCTTCGTCCGCTTCAGCTACTGCGGGCCGGAGGCGGACATGCGCGAGGCCGCGGCACGGCTGGCGCGCTGGTCGTAACGCGCCGGCCGCGCCGGCGGTGCGGGCGGGGCCGTCAGATCTGCACGTTCTGCACCGCCGCTTCCAGCTCCTGGAAGGTCGGCATATGCGTGCTGGGCACCATCTTGCGCCCGGATTCGATGCTGACCTGCGGCGCGTTTCCGTGCAGATGCGTCACCAGCACGGCGCGGATCACCTCGTAATATTTCGCTTCCTCGTCCACGATGCCGCCGAGCCGCGCCGACAGCGGCGCCATCAGCCCATAGGCCAGCAGCACGCCGAGGAAGGTGCCGGTCAGCGCATCGCCGATCATCGCCCCCAGCACCTTGGGCGGCTGGTCGATATGCCCCATGGTCTTGATGACGCCGAGCACGGCGGCGACGATGCCGAGCGCGGGCAGCGCATCGGCCATGGTCTGCAGCGCGTGCGGGCCATGCTGCTCCTCGGCCAGGGTCTTCTTGATCTCGCGCGCCATCACGTCCTCGATCTGGTTCGGATCGTCGGCGTTCATGCCGACGATGCGGAGATAGTCGCAGATCATCACGGTGGCGTGGTGGTTGCCCAGCACCTTGGGGAATTTCTGGAAAGCGGCACTTTCCTCGGGTTTTTCGATATGCGCCTCGAGCGCCATCGCCCCCTTGGTGGCGGCCAGCCGCACCAGCACGAACAGCAGGCTGAGCAGCTCGAGATAGTCGGCCTTGCCGTAACGCGCGCCCTTCAGGGTCTTGCCGATGCCGCCCAGCGTGTGTTTCACGTCGTGCAGCGAGTTGCCCATCAGGAAGGTGCCGACCGCGGCGCCGCCGATACTCATCATCTCGAACGGCAGCGCGGCCAGCACGGTGCCGATCTTGCCGCCGGTGATGACGAAGCTGCCGAACACGCAGATCAGCAGGAACACGAAGCCGCCGATCGTGAACATGGCTCCCCCTCAGCGCGGCGGCGGCGCGCGCAGCACCAGGATGGAGATGCGCCGGTTGGCCGCGGCCAGCGGCTGCGCCGGCAGCAGCAGGTCGTGGCTGCCATGGCCGGTCACCGCCTCCACCCGCGCATCGGCGAGGCCGGCCCGGGTCAGCACCCCGCGCGCGGCATTGGCCCGCCCGGCCGAGAGCGCCCAGTTGGCGGCGGGACCGGTCGGGGCCGAGGCATCGGTGAAGCCCGCGATCCGCACCGGCCCGGGCAGTTTGGCCACCACCTGGCCGATCAGCCGCAGCGCGCGGCGCGCCAGCGCGTTGGGCACCGTGGAACCGGGGGCGAACATGGCGTGCGCCTTGGAATCCAGCAGCTGGATGCGCAGCCCGCGCGGGGTGATATCGACCGCGAGCTGGCCGGCGATGGCGGCCAGGGCGGGATCCTGGCTCAGCGCCCTGCGCAGCGCCGCCCGGGCCGCGGCGAAGGCGGCCTGCTGACCGGCGGCGGTGGCGGCAGCGGCGGCAAGCGCGGCGGCCGGCGGGGCGAGCGGACGCGGCCCGGCCGCCGGACCGGACGGCAGGTGCAGCGGCGGCGCGCCCCCGGCGCCCGCGGGGCGCGGCGGCGCGCCGGGCTTGTGCGCGACCCCCGCCGGCCCGACGGCGGCGGCGGCGGTGACTCCGCCGCCACCCGCCCCGGGCGCGGCCGTTGCCCCCTGGCGACCCTGCCCGCGCCCGCCGTGCGGGGCGCGGCGGCTGGGCTTGCGGCGCGGCGGGATCGGGTTGTCCAACACCGGGTGCAGGCCCTGCGTGACCTCCACCGCGCCCTTGTCGGAAACCATGGCGCCGTTGGAAAAGGCGGTCTCCCCGCCGAACGGCTTGCCGGTGCCGGAGGAATTGTGGCTGAGCAGATTGGTGGGGCTGAAATAATCCGCCAGGCCCTTGCGCTGCGCCTCGGTGGTGGCGTTGATGAGCCACATCACCAGGAAGAACGCCATCATGGCGGTGACGAAATCGGCGTAGGCGACCTTCCATGCCCCGCCGTGGTGGCCGCCGCCGCTCACCTCCTCCCGCTTGATGATGATCGGACGGGGTTTCCCGTTGCCACTACGTTCGCGCGCTGCCATGGGCCGCACCCTGACCGCGGATGCTTAATCCGGTGCTAACGTCGCCGCCCATCTTGCGGGCCGGGCCGGGGCTGCGGATAGTCCCGCCCCGCCGCTTCCCCCGTCCATTCCGACTGGCCATGCCGATGAAACCCTCGCCCGCCGAGACGCCCGTGCTGGACGCCATCGACCGCCGCATCCTGGCGGAGTTGCAGGCGAACGGGCGCATCACCAATGTCGAGCTGGCCCGCCGCGCCGGGATTTCGGCCCCGCCCTGTCTGCGCCGGGTGCGCCGGCTGGAGGAGGCGGGGGTGATCCGCGGCTACCACGCCGATCCCGACCCGCAGAAGCTGGGCTGGGAGATCACCTTCTTCGCTGTGGTCGGGCTGGACAGCCAGAAGGAGGCGGTGCTGTCGGCGTTCGAGCAGACGGTGGCGGCCTGGCCCGAGCTGCGGGAGT
>JBMFXF010000085.1:0-12437 GCA_049964515.1 Acetobacteraceae bacterium
AAGGCGCCGGCGGTGGCGAGCGGTTCGAGGCTGGAAAACGCCCCGCCGATGGTGGGCACCGGGTGGGCGGGGTCGTGCTCGAAGCTCACCCCGGCGGCGCCGGCGGCGGGCGGGGCGGGATTGAGCCTGCCGTCGCCATGCAGGTGATAGCGGGTGAACACGGTGCCGGGCAGCGGCCAGTCCTCGGCGGCGAGCCATGCCCCGCCGTGGTCGAGATGCCGGTCCGGGGTGCGCCGGCCGGAGCCGCCCCCCATCACGAATACCCGCACCATGGGTTCGGCCCAGGCGGCGCCGCGCAGGACGTGGTTGAAGAACCCCAGCCGGTAGCGCCGCCAGTCCCCGGCCCAGCTGTCGAGCGGCGCATCGGGCCCGAAATCGACCTCGCCCACCACCCGCTCGGAGCGGTCGCCATGGGTCCAGGGGCCAAGGATGAGGGATTGCCGGGGCCGGCCGGCGCGGCGCAGCCCGGCGAAATTGCGGGTCGCGGTGAGCGCATAGGGGTCGTACCACGAGGACAGATGCACCACCGGGCAGGAGGCGTAGCGGTCGTACCAGTCGGCGGTGCGGATGCCGAGCTGGTGCCAGAACGGGCCGTCCGCGCCATGGGTCCATTGCGTCAGCAGATAGGCCTCGTAATCGGGATGGTGGCGCAGCGGGGAATGACCGGGTCGCCATGGCAGGCGGGCGAACCAGGCGCGGATGTCTTCGGCTTCGAGGGCGGCGTGGAGTGCCGGATCGGCGGCCGCCTCGGGCGAGGCCAACGCGTTCCGATACGCCCAGCTGGCCTGTTTCAGCTCGAACGCGCCGGCCTGGCGGATGCCGGATTCCCAAGGATCGGCGAAGCCGCCGCAGTCCAGCACCTGCGCGGCGAGGCCGGGCGGATTGAGACAGCCGAGCGCGGCCTGGGTATGCGCGGCATAGGAGAGGCCCATGGTCGCAATCCGCCCGTCCGACCAGGGCTGGGCGGCGATCCAGGCCAGGGTGTCGAACCCGTCGGCGCCGTCGGCCAGATATTTCTCGAATCGCCCCTCCGAGCCGTAGCGCCCCCGCGTATCCTGGACAATCACGCCGTAGCCGGCATCGACGAAGTGGCGGGCGATCGCGGCGCGGCTGGCAGGGGTGCGATCGGCGGCGGTGATCTCGCTGCGCGAGGGCAGGTGGCGCCCGTAGGGGGTGCGTTCCAGCACCACCGGAACCGGGGTGGCGGTATCGGGGAGGAAGATGTCGGTGGCGAGGCGGACGCCGTCGCGCATCGCCACCAGCTCGGTCCGCGGGGTCATGCCGCCTGCCAACCCGGCGCACTGGACAATCTGCCCGGACGGCCGGAAGCGGCGTCCATGCGGGCGGACGGTATCATGTCCCTGGGTCGATCCAGCCGATATTCCCGTCGCGCCGGCGATAGACCACGTTGAGGGCGCCGGAGGCGCGGTTGCGGAACATCAGCACCGGCTGATCGGCGAGATCCATCTGCATCACCGCCTCCCCCACCGACAGCAGGCCGATCTCGGCGGTCTGTTCGGCAACGATGGTGGCGAAGGCGCCGATCTCGTCGGCGCCGTTGGGCGGGGCTTCGGTTTCGGTCTCGCGCAGCACGTATTGGCGGGCCGCTTCCGGGCGGGCTCGGTTGGCGAGGTCGCGGGCGTGGTCGCTCACCCGGCGGCGGTACCGGCGCAATCGCTTGGCGATATGCTCGGCGGCATCGTCGAAGGCGGCGTGGGCGTCGGCGGCCTCGCCCTCGCCGCGCAGCGAGAGGCCGCGGCCGGCGTGCAGCGTGATGTCGCAGGTGAAGAAGCTGCGCGCGCGGCTGAACGTGACCTGCGCGTCGCGCGCGTGGTCGAAATACTTGGCCGCGATCCCGTCCAGATGGGTGGCAACCCGGGTACGCAGCGCGTCGGACAGCTCGACCTGCTTGCCGGAAACCGTGATCTCCATCCTGCCTTCTCCTTCGGCCGCGCCGATGGTGCGCGCGCAGCCCTGAATGCGCCGAGCCACCGCAGGCGGCCGGGGCCTCAGGCCGGCACCGCCTTGTCGCGTTTGCGCTGCACCGAGCTCGGGATGCGCAGCGCCTCCCGGTATTTGGCCACGGTCCGGCGGGCGATGTCCACGCCCTCGTTTCGCAGTGCGGCAACCAGGGCGTCGTCGGACAGAATCGCCTCCGCCGGCTCGGCGTCCACCAGGGCGCGGATGCGGTGGCGCACCCGCTCGGCGCTATGGGTGACGCCGTCGGTGCCGGCGATGGCGGTGGTGAAGAAATACTTGATCTCGAAGATGCCGCGCGGGGTGGCCACGTATTTGTTGGCGCTGACCCGGCTGATGGTGCTTTCGTGAAGCTCGGTGGCGGCGGCGATGTCGCGCAGGATCAGCGGGCGCAGATGGGTGATGCCATGGCGCAGGAATCCGTCCTGCTGGCGCATGATCTCGGCCGCCACCTTGAGGATGGTGGTGCTGCGCTGGGCGAGCGATTTCACCAGCCAGGTGGCGGCGGCGAATTGCTCGGAGAGGAAGGCGCGGTCGGCTTTGGCCGCACGCGGGGCGATGCGGGTATAGAAGCGATGGTTGACCAGCACGCGCGGCATGGTCTCGGGGTTCAGCTCCACCACCCAGCCACCGTCGGGGGCGCGACGGACCAGTACGTCGGGGATCACCGGCGGGACGTCGGCCTCATCCCAGCCCCAACCGGGCTTGGGGTCGAGGGCGCGAAGCTCGGCGATCATGTCGGTGAGGTCCTCGGCGTCCACCCCGCACAGGCTCATCAGCCGGCGGGTGTCGCGCCGGGCGAGCAGGTCGAGATGGTCGAGCAGGCAGGACATGGCGGGATCGAGCCGGTTCTTTTCAGCCAGCTGGGCCGCCAGGCACTCGCGCAGGTCGCGGGCGAACAGCCCGGGCGGGTCGAAGCGCAGCATCCGCGCCCGCACCGCTTCCACCCGGGCGAGCGGCACACCCATGGCGTGGGCGACGGCCTCGGGGCTGGCGGTCAGGCGGCCGGCCGGGCAGAGCAGGGCGATGAGATGGGCGCCGATCAGGCGATCGACCGGGTCGGCGAAACCGAGCCGCAGCTGTTCGCCCAGATGCTCGCGCAGCGAGGGGCGGGCCTCGGGGTGAGCCTCGATGCCGCGATCGTCCTCGGCGAAGTCGGTGCGGCCGGTCCCCGGCGCGCCGTCGGCGACGGTGCCGGGGTCGTAGCTGTTGGCGTAGTCGGTATCGAGCGGGCCGGTCTCCGGCAGGGTGGCGGCGGCGGTCAGGGTGGCGGTGTCGGCGCCGTTCGCGGACTGGGGCAGCTGGTCGGGGGCGGGGCGTTCGGGGTCGGGGGTGTCCTCGGCGCCGGCGCGTTCCAGCAGCGGGTTGGATTCCAGCTGTTCCTCGACGAAAGCGGCGACTTCCAGGTTCGAGTATTGCAACAGCTTGATCGCCTGGCGCAGCTGCGGCGTCATCACCAGGGACTGGCCCTGGCGGAGTTCCAGCCGAGGCCCCAGCCCGATCGCCATCGTTATCGCTGGAAGCCTTCGCCGAGATAGACCCGGCGCACGTCCGGGTGCGCCACCACCTCATCCGGCGTACCCTGCATCAGCACCTGGCCGTCGTGGAGGATATAGGCGCGGTCGATAATACCCAGCGTCTCGCGGACGTTATGGTCGGTGATAAGGACGCCGATGTGACGGTCCTTGAGATGGGAGACCAGATCGCGGATTTCGCCCACCGCGATGGGGTCGATGCCGGCCAGCGGCTCGTCGAGCAGGATATAGGCGGGGGCGGAGGCCAGCGCGCGGGCGATTTCCACCCGCCGCCGCTCCCCGCCCGAAAGCGCGAGCGCCGGGGTGCGGCGCAGATGGGCGATGCCGAACTCGGCGAGCAGCTCGTCCAGCATGGCCTGACGGCGGTCGGCGTCGGGTTCGGCCACTTCCAGCGCGGCCATGATGTTCTGTTCCACGTTGAGGCCGCGGAACACGCTGGCCTCCTGCGGGAGATAGCCGATACCCATGCGGGCGCGGCGATACATCGGCAGCCCGGTGATGTCGGTGCCGTCGAGCGAGATGGCACCGGTGTCGGGGCGGACCAGCCCGACGATCATGTAGAAGGTCGTGGTCTTGCCGGCGCCATTGGGGCCGAGCAGGCCCACCGCCTCGCCCCGGCCGAGGGTGATGGTGGCGTTCCGCACCACCGGACGGCGGTTGTAGGTCTTGCCGACACTGACCGCGGCCAGCCCGCCGCTGCCCGGGACCACGCGCAGGCTGGGGGCGGGGCGGTCCGGCAGGGGCGCGCGCAAGGGGGGAGGGTTCATGCCTTGGGTCCCCCTGGTGTGGCATGGGGCGGTGACGCCGGCTGCTGTTTCGGCACGATCAGGCCTTTCACCTGCCCACCGGGCGCGGCGAGCAGGGTGGCGATGCCGGTTTTCATGTTCACCACCGCCCCCTGCCCGGCCAGTTCGTTGCCGCCACGGGTGATGTGGACATTGCCGGCAAGGCGGGCGATGCCGGTGCGGGCGTCATAAACGCCACGGTCGCCGGTGACGATGTCGGAGGGGGTTTGCAGGATGACGTGGCCGAAGGCCTCCACCTTGCGCAGTTTGCCCGAAGCGGCGGCAGGATCGGCCGGCGGCCCGGCCGGGACGGACGCCGCCGGCGTGGCCGCAGGCGGTGACGGGGTGGTGTAGGCCACCAGCACGTCGGCCTGGATGCGGCGGGCATCCTTGGTCACCACCACCGCGTCCCCGCGCGCGACCGCCATGTGCTTGGCAGACCAGTATTCCATGTCCCGCTTCGCCGTCAGCACGTCATTGGGCGTGGTCAGGCGCAGGTCGTTTCCGGTCATCACCAGCACCGCCTGGTCGAGGTCATAGACGGCGCGGTCGCAGCGGGCGCGGTCGGTGGCGGTGAAGATATGGACGTTGCCTTCGGCCTGCAGCTTGTAGATCTGGTTGCCGCCCTGGTCATCCGCGGGGTCGGTGGAGGCGGTGGCCGGGGCTCCCGGGGCGGGGCGGTACCACGCGGTGAGGGTATCGGCGGTGACGGTGACGTTCTGGCGCACCGCGCGGGCGTTGCCGCGGGCGATCACTTCCTTTTGCGCACGCAGCCAGGTGATGCCGTCGCTGGCGGTGATGGCGATCGGTCCGCCCTGGCTGAGGTCGATTCCTTGCGCAGCGGCGCCGCCGAGCGGCAGGACAGCCAGCAGCAGGGCCAGGGCGAGGCAGGGCGGGGCGCTCATTTCACCGCTCCGTTCAACACCAGCCGGGCCGGGCCGACGAAGGTGATCTGTGCGCCGCGATCGAGCAGGCTGAACCCGCCGTGCGCGCTGAGGGTACCGAACGGGCCGGTGGCGTGCACCGGGGCGGAGCCAACCGCGATGCCGCGTTGCAGATCGATGGCCGCCGAGGCGGTGATGAGGGTGGTGCCATCGGTGCGGTAGAGCGTGACCTGACGCGAGAGATCGAGTTCGTGCAGCTTGTCGCGGTACACGCCGCGGCGGGAGCGCACCATCAGCAGCGCGCCGGAGGCGAGGCGGATCTCCCCGCGTGGGTAAGTGAGATCGACCCGGCCCGGCGCCACCCGTCGCGCCACCCGGGCGGCCAGGGTGTAAGGACGGTTGTTCTGGTCCAGCCCGTGGTAGCGGGCACCGAACACGGTATCGCCATGCACGCCCGGGATCAGCGCGCGGAAGGCAAGCCGGGCAACTCTGTCCTGCCGGGTGAGGTCGGGCCAGACCGCGAGCAGGGTGAGCAGCGCCAGCGCAATTCCGGGCAGGATCAGTTTCGCCAGGCGGATGTGCCGCCGCCGCCGCGCCAACATCCCCGAGGAGGGCCGCGGGCGTCGGCGCGCCGGGGCGGCAGGCCCGGGAAACGCCTGCGGGGTACCGGTCATGCCACCCCCGCGCGCAGCAGGTCGTGGATGTGAAGGATGCCGATCGGCCGACCGGCGGGGTCCAGCACGAACAGCGCAGTGATCGGGCGGGTGGGCGCGTTCATGCAGGCCAGCGCCTCGGCAGCCAAGGCGTCCGGGGCGATATGGCGGGGAGTGCGGGTCATGATCTCCCCCACCCGACGGGCGAGCAGGTCGGGCCCCATGTGGCGGCGGAGATCGCCGTCGGTGACGACACCGGCCAGCGCGCCGTCCGGGCCGGTCACGCCGAGGCAGCCGAATCCGGCGCCGGTCATCAGCGGCAAGGCGTCCTGCATCGGTGAGTCCGGGGTGACCAGGGGCAGGGCCGGGCCGGTATGCATGAGATCGCGCACCCGGCTGAGCCGCGCGCCGAGTCGCCCGCCGGGGTGGAAGCGGCGGAAATCGGCCACGCTGAAGCCGCGGCGGGTCAGCAGAGCGACCGCCAGCGCATCCCCGAGCGCCATCTGCATGGCGGTGGACGTGGTGGGCGCGAGGCCGAGCGGGCAGGCCTCGGCCGCCGCGGGCAAGGCGAGCAACACATCGGCGGCGCCGGCCAGCGCCGAGCGCGGGCCGGCGGTGATGGCTATCAGCGGAATGGCAAAGCGGCGGGTGTGGGCGATGAGGTCGGCGAGTTCGGGGGTTTCCCCGGAGTTGGAGAGGGCGAGCACGGCGTCGCCGGCGACGATCATGCCGAGGTCGCCGTGCGAGGCCTCGGCCGGGTGAACGAACAGCGCCGGGGTGCCGGTAGAGGCGAGGGTGGCGGCGAGCTTGCGCGCGACATGGCCCGATTTGCCCATGCCGGTCACCACCACCCGCCCGGTGGCGGCGGCCAGGCGTTCGACCGCTTCGGCGAAGCGATGATCGAGCGCATCCGCCAGCGCGGCCAGCCCGGCGGCTTCCGTGGCGAGCACGGTGCGGGCGACGCTGAGCGGGGGTTCGGCGGCGGGGCGGAGCGGGATGGGGGCGGACATGGACGGTTAGGATATGGGGATGGGGGCGGGAGCTATCGACCCCGGTATCGCCCCCGCGGGCCGGGCCGGTCAACCGGGCGAGACGGTTTGTGACAAGAAGCGTGCCAGGGAGGGAGTTGGGGCGTTGTTACTTTTTTGTACTGCGGATGGGCGGCAATGGTTAATTTGTGGTTGACGGCGCTCGGTGGCGGCGTGCTAAAAGGGGCCAACCGTGAGATGCGGGTGAAACGGGGTTGGGCGGGTTGGCCGGGCGTGTATCCGGTCCGGTTGTCCGGTGGTCCCTTTTTTGCGTGTGTCGGCGGGATGGACAGCGATACGGCCGCCGCGGCCGGTCGCGCCGACATGAGGTTGTGAGATGGCTCAGGTTACGGTTTCCTCTGGCGGGTTTGTGACCATCGCGGCGGCGGCGGCCGGATCGGATGCGCTCGCACTACAGAATTCCATCGCGGCGGCGATAAACACGGCGGTGGGGCCCAATGGGCCGGTTTATACGGCTACGGTATCCGGCAACACGGCGGTTCCCCCCCCGACCGGGACGCAGAATGAGGTCCTGATAACCGATTCGAGCGGTGGGCAAACATATGATGTAAGTGCGAATTACCAGTATGTCTTGTTCGACGCGTCGGCAACCACAGATACGGTGAATCTCGCGCCGGGGCTTGACGTATTGTCGGGCACCGTTGGCGGTCACTTTGTCGGGGCAGGCGGCGAAACGGTTGCGCTGGGCGGGGGGAATAACGAATTCCTGTCGACCGTCTCCAGCTTTGTCAATGCGGATTATGTGGCTGCCGGGGCCGGAAACGATACGATCGTTGACAACAATGGCGGCACTCTGATCGGCGGCGGTGGCAGCAATCTGATCATCTCCGGATCGCAGGCCGGAGCTGTCGATATAATCTCTTCCGGGAACCACGACACCGTTTGGGCGATGAGTTCGGTAGTCTCCGCGTCATCCCCGTTCAGCGGCCTTTACACCGGGGCGACGGTGCAGTCGTCCGGCTCGAACGCTTTGATCTTCGGAAACGCTGTGGAAGCCAGTTCGCTGCTGGTGCAGGACACCGGGACGAATGATACGGTAGTCGCCGGAATCGGCCCTGCGACTGTCTCCGCCGGCGGTACCGGGTTGCTGGTCGGCAGCGGGTTGGGAAATATGCTGTTCCAGGGTGGGGCTGGATCCGCCACGGTGTTCGGCCACGCGGGGGCCAACCAGACCATCGTCGGCGGTTCCGGCCATGTGTTGTTCAGCGATCTTGGTGGCAACGCGGCTGTGAATGGTGGCGCCACCCAGATGACCGTGTTCGGCGGTGCATCCGGTGACGTCACGTTTACCGGTGCATCCAACAGCGGTGGATTGGTATTCCAGGCCCTGGGCGGAAACGAGACGTTGAACGCATCCGGGTCGTCGTCGGGGAATCTTATCGCTGCCGGGAACGTGTTGTTCGGATCGCTGTCCGGCGGGGCGGATTCGCTGGTTGGGGGCTCCGGGAATGACACGTTCTTTGGCGGAAATGCGAATGCCACGATGACCGGCGGTGCCGGGAACAATGTGTTTGCGTTTTTCAAGTTCCTTGGCACCGGAACCGATCTGATTACGGATTTTAATTCGAACGATACAGTGTTTGCTTCAGGCTACGGTGGTAGTGCGGCGACATTGATCCAGAATGCGGTTACGTCGAATGGCTCCACCAGCATCACCTTGTCGGATGGTACCAAGATTACCTTCGCAGGTATGTCCAGTTCGAGCGCGCTGACCGGACACCTCCATACGTTCTGACCAGGCGCCGCTATTGTTTATGGGTTCGCCTGTGATCCCCCTGTATCTCCTGTGGGTTATGCCCTGGGCCTAAGGGGGGGGTAAAGCCCGAGTAGGCGTAACACAGCCAGGAGCGGCCCAACCGCGCGGCGAATTCGCTGCAGGCGAGCTTCTATTTCGCCCAAGCGTAGCTCGTGATCATCCAAACGCGCCACTAAGCCCTCCTGGCCCGCGGGCAGCGATGGCTCAGATGCGAACCTGCCCCCCTCGGCAAATCGCAACTGTTCCTGCAATTCCTCCGAGTGGCGGCGCGCAAGCTGCAATCGGAGATCCTGGAACGCCGTCAAGTCCGTCATCGGCGTCGCGCCACGCACCAGCCTGACTAGAAACTCGCATCCAAGCGTTTCCTCGCAATCTCGGATTTTCCATTGCGTCATCTCGAGCTGGGCGAGTTCGATCATGATTAGCGTGAAAATCGCGGGCGTGAGTATCCATGCATGAGCATCTTCGTATGGCGCACTCTCGGCTGGGGCGGCGAACCGAGCCTCTGCTTCGGCCTGGGTGAAGCCGCCACTAGTCTGGAATGCAGCCCGAAAGACGGGGTGCTGGCCCCAGGCGCCGACACCGTCCATGGTAATCGTGGAAGTCGCGTGGTTCCACAAGGTCCGCGCGGGATGAACGATCCGCCGGGCGAACCGCGCTTCGAGCATCTCGGCCGTTGTGGTGATCGGGCGAAAATAGTCGAAGCAGAACCGCTTGTCTGGGATGGCCAACGAGATCACTCCTTCAGGCTTGAGGAGGCGTGATGCCGCATCGAGAAATCCGATCGGATCGGGCAGATGCTCGAACACGTGGCTCGCAATGAGCAAATCGAAGCTGCCAATCACTGCGGCGGGGACTACCGCATCCAGCGGGCCGCCGGACCAGATAGCGTCCACGGGCTCGATCGCGTCCAGTTCTACTCCGAGACCAGAGAATTTTTCCCGAAGGCCTGCCTGGTCGGTATGGTCCACGACAAAGGTTCGCCATCCGTCGGCCTTGGGGGCGATCGGTGCATGGCTCGGCCCAATTTCGATGACACGAGTATTCTCCCGCGTGGCCCCGGCGCGCAGACGAGTAACTCGGTCGGTCATGCTGCGCGGCGACCGCGGCGGCCGAGCAGCAGAACCCTGCCGAGCGGCCGCAAACCCAGAATCATCGGAGCTAACCAACGAGCGAGGACGGGGTTGGCGAGAATCGGCATCGCCGCCGCGACGCCGACCCGAATGCGCCAATGATGCAACGCCGCGACCTCCGCGACGTGGGCAGCCGCCAAGCGGAGCCGGTCAGGTTGGCGGGATTCCAGTGCCAGTCGGTACTCGTGCGCCACATTGGGAAAGAACCTCGGCGCTAGTATGTCGCGCCCGATCAGACGGCCGAGCTCGCGGTCGTCCGGAAAGGTCTCGCGCAGCTTGCGAAGATATATCATCCGGCTCGCCGCCATGCTTGGGGAACGGGAATTGCCGCCACGGTGGATCCGCCACTGCGCAGTCGGGCGGTCCACAAACACGTTATGGTAGCCCGCGCGGAAGATACGCAGGAACAGGTCGTCGTCCTCATAACCTTGCAGACGTTCGTCGAAGCCTCCGACCTCGTTGAAAGCCTCCCGCAGGATCAGCGACGCGGTCGGAAGAATGAACATGTCGTGGCGCAGGCAGGTGAACACGTCTACTTTCGGATGAGGTGAAGGCAGTAAGCACAGACAGGATCGGGTTACCATGGCTCCGGACTCATCGATCTCGTCGAGGTCGGAATAGCTCCAGCCGAGCGGATGATTATCGGGCGCGAGGAACGGTGCGACCAACGCAGCGAGGTGGTCGGGGTACCAGAGGTCATCCTGGTCAAGCAGCGCGATATGGGATCCCCTGGCCAAGGCGATTCCAACGTTACGCGCCGAGGACTGGCCGCCGTTGGGCTTGTCCACCAACGTGATCGGATGGGTGCCTGCCAGTGCATGCACAATCTGGGGGCCTTCGTCGGTGGAACCATCGTTTACCACAATGACCTCGAACGGCGCGAAGGTCTGGGCGAACACGCTTCGCAAGGCCCGCTCGATGTACGGTGCACCATTGTAGAGAGGAATGACGACCGAAATCTGGAGTGTCGGCGAAGCCGGTTCCGGTTCCGGCTCCGGTTCGGGTGGCGGGGGGAGTGCCGCTAGCAGAGCGGCGTTCTCGCGCTCCCACCGCTCGCCCAGGGTGGCGAATCGCTCCCGCACGCGCAGCAGCTCGGAGGGATCCGTCAGCGCGCACAGCGCCGCAACGGGGGGGGCGATCTCCGAGCCGACCGCCAGCACGCCGAGCCCGGAGCCGTGCAGGAACTCGAACCCCGGAAACCGCGCACGGAGTTCGCGCCACAGCCGCCAGACGCCGAAGCCGCGTTCGCGTTCGTTGGTATCGTGGAACAGGACCACCGCGCGGGACGAAAGCTTCGGCATCCAGGTGGCGAAATCATGGGCGACGCTGTCGTAGTCATGCAGCCCGTCGATATGAAGGAGGTCGATCTCGCCATCGGGCAGCTGGGCCGCCGCCTCATCGAAGGTCATGCGGAGCGGCAGGGAAAAATCGGCGTACAGCGGGTCGTGGAAGGCGCGGAAATTGGTATAGACCTGCTCGGGGTAGAAGCCGGCGTGTTCGTCGCCCAGCCAGGTGTCCACGGCGAAGCAGCGGGTGGGCAGGGCGGCGCGGCGCACGGCTTCGCAGAAGGCGGCGTAGGAGACACCCTCGTGGGTGCCCAGTTCCACCAGAACCCGTGGGCGCAGCTGCGCCACCAGCCAGAACGCGAAGGGAACGTGGCGATGCCAGGCGCTCGGCACGCCGAGCCGGGTGGGGCGCCAGAAGGCGGGATCGCCGGAGGGGTCGGTCAGGCCGTCGCTCAGGCGCGCGGTGGGCGGGGGTGTGTCCAAGCAGTTTGGTCTCGCGGATCACCGCTTGTAGAACCCGGTCCGGGCGGGCGGCAAGGCGCCGCAGGTGCGCCATGATGCGATTTGTCGCGGGGATGGTCTGGACAAGCCGGACGATTTCCGCGAAAGGCAGTGCCTGCGCGGGTCGGGTCTGCTATCGCTCCCGCCCGCGACCGGACCTTCGGTAGGGCCCCGGTGGTAGGCCTTGACGGACACGCCCGGGGTGCATCCGGCACCCTGGGTCACAACGGGAGACGATCCTATGGAAAACACGCGTATGCCGGGTGTAGGCCGGCGTACCCTCATCAAATCGGGCGCGGCGCTGGGGGCGATGTCGCTCGCGGGGCCGGCCATCATCAAGGCGCGCGGTGAGACGCCGATCAAGCTCGGCTGGATCGATCCGATCACCGGCAGCCTGTCCGCGCCCGCGGTGTCAGAAGTGGAAGGCGCGAAATATGCCGTCTCCATTCTCAACAAGAAGGGAGGCATTCTCGGGCGTCCCGTCGAGCTGTTGGTCGAGGATTCGGCCAATGATGTGGGCACCGGCGTCGCCAAGGCCCGCAAGCTGATCGACCGCGACCATGTCGATGTGATCTTTGGCGACGTCAACTCCGGCATCGCCTACGCGATCGCCGGCGTAACGAGCCAGAAAGGCGTTTTCCAGATCGTCCCGGGTGGTCACACCGACCAGATTACCGGCAAGGACTGCCACTGGAACGTCTATCGGGTTTGCAACACCACCAGCATGGACGCCAACGCGATCACGCCGGAACTCATCAAGCATTTCGGCAAGCGCTGGTATTTCGTCACCCCCGACTATGCCTATGGGCACACCCTGCAGGCGGCGTTCGCCAAGGCGCTGAAGAAGGCCGGTGGCGAGTATGCGGGTTCGATGCTGC
>JBMFXF010000086.1:0-12168 GCA_049964515.1 Acetobacteraceae bacterium
AACGTCGAAAGCTATCGCCGCAAAACCGCAATCCAGCGCCGAACCGGCCCAGGCCGGCCGCCAGCACGCGCAACAATCACCGAAAACATCAGATTGTCGCGCCACGACAATCACGTCGACGAAACCAGCTTGCCAGCGTCAAACAAACCCGATTAACGTTCCGAGGTCGCGATCACTTTCTCATCCTGATCGTCGCGCTTCTCATCCAGATTGTCGCGCTACACAGCCCCCAGAACCATCACGTCGACGCTGGCTTCCTTGGTCATTCAATGCTCTCCGTTGACGGCGTTCACTGATGAGGACGGCCGCACGCGGCCGTCCTCGCGGGCCAGGCCGCGCTGAAAGGCCGGCAGATGGCGTTCCTGCGACGCTTCCTTGAGCCGCGGCATGACCTCCCGCAGCTCCGGATCGATGACCTCGGCGAGGAGCCCGTCATACATCGCCGTGTTCTCGATCTTGGCCAGCACCGCAGCCGCGCACGCCTCAGCCAGTGCCGCCGGCGTCGTGACGCGACCCGGCCAGGTGCCCGGTTGCGGTGCGATTTCGATCCGGCGGAATTGTGCCAGCAGCGCCTCGGCGGGCCGTCCTTCGGCCTCGACAATGCTGACGATGGGGCGAAGGGGTCCGAATGTCTCGATGACCTGACGACAGGTGGCGCGTACCCGGTCCTCGTCCTCGAGCGCCTCACGCCGCGCCACGACGGCTCCCTGATCGACCATTCCCGTGCCCTCGCTGTCTGCCGGCGGTCCAGTTGCCCGTCAGCAGCTTGACCGGTGAACCCGGCGCCGGACGCCGTCGATGATCCACGTCAAGAAACGAGTGCAGGCGCAGCGTTACGCCAGGGCGCGGCACAGAGACACCAAGCCCGAATGGGATGGTGCGATGCAGCCGCCTGCCCCGGATGATGCGCGGGCGAGAGCATGAGCCGGGAGAACTCAGGTTCCCCCGCCTGGCGATACTGGGCACGGTGCAGAGCACGACCGAACGCGACGCCAAAACCGAGCAGGAGACGCGCTATTGCCTGTGCTCCACCAAGCTGGACGCGAAGAGCTTCGCGCGGGTCTTGCGCGGGCACTAGCGAATCGAGAACCCGTTGCACCGGGTGCTGGACGTCGTATTCCGCGACGATCTGACCCGGCTGCCATCGGGGAATGGGCAGGAGAATATGGCGATCGTGAGCCATACCGCCCTAAATATGCTATCTCAGGCGACACCGCTCACTAGCTTCATGAACCGCAGGAAGAAAGCCGGGTGGGAGCCGGACTACCTTGAACAGGTCGTGCGCGGGACGGCATAGAAAGAATACGGGCCATTCCCCCGATTCCCCTGGCTGAAGGGCGAAAACCAGTTGCCCAAAGTCGTCCAGGGCGTCACCGTTCCGAAACGGTGTCGAGGTCACCAACGCGCCAGTCCAGACCGCCGCCTGATCTCGCCGTCACCCATGGACCGAACCATGGCCAGACCTGGGTGATGGCGGCATGAGCAAAGGAGGCAGATTGGGGCGAGCGAAGCGCCTGCCGGAACCTCCTTGAAGAAGCCGGCGCCCCTGCGCTTCACCTCGGCAGTCCTGCGGGTTCGGGAATCCCCGCAGCGAACAGCGTGCGGCGATCGCCGGTCGCAGCCCGGACCGCCGATCGGGCCGCCTTCAGCCCGCCGAATCCGTACGCAGCACGAGTAGGCGGAGCGAATGAGCGTTGATCAAGGCTTCGTCGCCGGGCGCGTGCGTTCGCGCGATCCCTTCCTCCGTCTCGTACGTCGTGTCCGCCACAATCTCCCAGCGTGCGGCGGCCGGCTCCGCCGGAATGCGGAACGCAACACCGTCTTGCGCCGCGTTCATAAGAATAAGAAACGTATCATCCGTCTCTGGATCACCACGCTCTGTCAGATGCAGGAGCCCGGCCTCGCCGCTGAGCCGCACCGCGAGCGCCTTGGCCTGCGCGTTTCCCCAGTCGGCCTCCGACATCTCCGCGCCGTCCGGGCGTAGCCAGACAACGTCCTTGATCGCGGTGCCGGGGATCGGCTTGCCGCGGAAGAACCGGTCGCGGTGGAACACACTGTGGGTGCGGCGCAGCAGGATAAGCTTGCGGGTGAAAGCGATCAGCGCCTTCCCATCTTCGCCCATCCCCTCCCAGTCGAGCCAGCCGATCTCGCTGTCCTGGCAGTAGGCGTTATTGTTGCCACCCTGGCTCCGCCCGAACTCGTCGCCGCCAAGCAGCATCGGCACGCCCTGCGACAGGAGCAGCGTCGCCAGAAGATTGCGCATCTGCCACCGGCGCAACCCCGCGATCGCGGGGTCGTCGCTCGGTCCCTCGGCGCCGCAGTTCCAGCTGCTGTTGTTGTCCGATCCGTCGCGGTTTTCCTCCGTGTTCGCCTCGTTGTGCTTCTCGTTGTAGCTGACAAGGTCGCGCAGCGTGAACCCGTCGTGCGCGGTGATGAAGTTGATGCTGGCCCAGGGGTGGCGCCCCCGCCGGTCGTGGATGTCGGCGGACCCGGAGAACCGCGCGGCGAAGGCCGGCAACTGGCCCGCATCGCCCTTCCAGAACCGGCGCACGGTGTCCCGATACTGGTCGTTCCACTCGGCCCAGCCCGGCGGGAAGTTGCCGACCTGGTAACCGCCGGCGCCCGTATCCCAGGGCTCGGCGATCAGCTTCACCGCCGACAGCGCCGGATCCTGTGCCACCGCGTCGAGGAAGCCGGCATGCTCGCTGTAATCGCCGTTGACGCGCGCGAGAGTCGTCGCGAGATCGAACCGGAATCCGTCCACGCCCATTTCCTGGGACCAGTACCGCAGGCTGTCCATGACCATGCGGAGCACATAGGGATGACGGAGCTCGAGCGCGTTGCCGGTGCCCGTGGAGTCGTTGTAGTAACGTCCTGACCCCGCGGTCAGATAATAATACGACTGGTTGTCGATTCCCCGAAAGCTGAGCGTTGGCCCCATCTCGCTGCCCTCGCCGGTGTGGTTATAGACAACGTCGAGGATCACCTCGATGCCGGCATCATGCATCTGCTGCACGAACGCCTTGAATGCGCCGAGACCCTCCGCCCCGAGATACTCGGGATGCGGCGCGAAAAACCCGATCGTATTGTAGCCCCAATAATTGTGCAGCCCTCGCTCGATCAGGTGACGGTCCTGGACGAATGCCTGGATCGGCAGAAGTTCGGCCGCCGTGATCCCGAGGTCGCGCAGATATGCCACGATCGGTGCCGTGGCCAGGCCGGCGAAGGAGCCGCGAACGGCCGCTGCGACCTCCGGGTGGCGCATCGTGAATCCCTTGGCGTGCATCTCGTAGATCACGGTTTCGTGCCATGGGCGCTGATCCGGCCGCCGTCCCCAGGTGAACGCCGAGTCGACCACCTGGCATTTGGGGACGAAAGACGCACTGTCGCGAGCGTCGAAGGACAGATCCTCCGCATCGTCACCCACCGTATAGCCGAACAGCGCATCGTCCCATTGGAGCGCGCCGACGAGCGCCTTGGCGTAGGGGTCGATAAGCAGCTTGTGATGGTTGAAGCGGTGGCCCGCCTCGGGGTCGTACGGCCCGTACACCCGATAGCCATAGAGTTGCCCCGGTCGCACGTCCGGGAGGTAGCCATGCCAGATCTCGTGCGTGTATTCGGGCAATCGGACCCGGGCGGTTTCCGACTTCCCGCTGCCGTCGAACAGACAGAGTTCCACCTTTTCGGCATGGGCCGAGAACAGCGCGAAGTTCGTGCCCGAACCGTCCCACGTCGCGCCGATCGGGCCGGGGCGGCCCGGCCACACGCGAACGTCCGATGCGCTCATCTGCGGTCTCCTCAGCGCTTTCACGGGTCACGGAATCGTGCGCCCAGGCTTGACGGATGTTCCGCCGTCTCGGGTGATATGACCGGAATCCTTCTGCGTCATACCCCGCGCTACGCGGAGAGAAATTATGCCGCGCACACCGGTTTGACCAGCCCCGCGCGTCGCCGCGCGGCGGGCCCGCTCCTTCGTCACCCTCGTTCGGCCTTCGGCTGTCATGGGCGGGCACCGCGTATCCTCTGGCGGTTCGCGACCTGCGTGCTTGCCAATCTGTCCTTCGTGCGGCATCGGTTGCTGGGTCTTCGACTTGCGTCGGCCGCCCAACGCGTCGTGCCCGGCTGGAAATGCAGGAATCTCCCGGCGGTCGGCCTGTTCACTCTATCGCGAGGGACCACGGCTAGATGCGGGATGCCTGGAACCTGGTGATCGGAAGTTCCCGAGTGGTGCGCGCGACCGGTGCCGGCAGCGAAACCCGGACCGGCATGGAGCGGCAGGATGCGTGACCGCGGGATCGACCCGGCCGCCGTGGAAGCCCTGGTGCAGGGGTACAGCGGGGACCCGTTTGCGCTGCTCGGCCCGCACGAGACCGCTACCGGCCTGACGGTGCGTGCCTTCCTGCCGACCGCCGAACGGGTGGAGGCGGTGGGCCGGCAGGGCGGCCAACTGCTGTCGACGCTGACGCGGGAGCATCCGGCGGGTCTCTACGTCGGCCCGCTGCCCGCCGACGTGCCGTATCTGTTGCGTATCCACGATGACGCCGGCATCCACGAGACCGAGGATCCGTACGCCTTCGGCCCCATCCTTGGTGATCTCGATGTCTACCTGCTGGCGGAGGGGCGGCACCACGATTTCGGTGAATGCCTTGGCGCGCACCCGGCGGAGCGGGAGGGTGTGCGCGGCGTGCGCTTCGCGGTGTGGGCGCCGAATGCGCAACGGGTTTCCGTGGTCGGCACGTTCAACCGCTGGGACGGGCGCTGTCACCCGATGCGGCTGCGCCACCAGGCCGGGGTGTGGGAATTGTTCATCCCTCGCCTGTTGCCCGGCACGATCTACAAATACGAGCTGCTCGGCTCACATGGCGAGTGCCTGCCGCTCAAGGCCGACCCGGTAGCGTTCGCGACCGAAGTGCCGCCCGCGACCGCCTCGGTCGTCGCCGCGCCGCCGGCCGCGATCTGGGGCGACGCGGCATGGCTGTCCCGCCGCAGCGCCCGCCACGCCGTCGGCGCGCCGTTGTCGGTCTATGAGGTGCATGCGCTGTCCTGGGTCTCGCTCGACGTGCCCGGTCGCTGCGGCTGGGAGGTGCTGGCCGACCGCTTGATCCCCTACGTCGCCGCGCTCGGCTTCACCCATGTCGAGCTGATGCCGATCATGGAGCATCCGTTCGGCGGATCCTGGGGGTACCAGCCGCTGTCGCAGTTCGCGCCCACCGCGCGGCTCGGCCCGCCGGACGCGTTTGCCCGCTTCGTCGATCGCTGCCACGCGGCGGAGCTTGGCGTCATCCTCGACTGGGTGCCCGCGCATTTTCCGAACGACGCGCATGGGCTCGTGCGCTTCGACGGTACGGCGCTCTATGAGCACGCCGATCCGCGCGAGGGGCTGCATGCGGACTGGAACACGCTCGTCTATAATTTTGGCCGCAACGAGGTGCGTGGCTTCCTGATCGGCAGCGCGCTCCACTGGCTGGAACGCTACCATGTCGACGGCCTCCGCGTGGACGCCGTCGCCGCGATGCTCTACCGCGACTACAGCCGGCGCGCGGGGGAATGGATCCCCAACAAATACGGCGGGCGGGAGAACCTGGAGGCGGTCGCCTTCCTGCGCGAACTCGCCGAGGTGATCGCCGCGCGCTGTCCCGGGTGCCTGCTGATCGCCGAGGAATCCACCGCATGGCCGGGCGTGACGCGGGCCGTGTCGGACGGCGGTCTCGGCTTCTCCTACAAATGGAACATGGGCTGGATGCACGATACCCTGCACTATATGCAGGAGGATCCGATCCATCGCCGCTACCACCACGGGGAGATGACGTTCGGCCTGGTGTATGCATTCTCCGAACGTTTCGTCCTGCCGCTGTCGCATGACGAGGTGGTGTATGGCAAGCGCTCGCTGCTGGGCCGCATGCCGGGGGACCCGTGGCAGCGCTTCGCCAATCTGCGCGCCTATCTCGGCTTCATGTGGGGTCATCCGGGCAAGAAGCTGCTGTTCATGGGCGGCGAGTTCGGCCAGCAGGCGGAATGGAACCATGACGCGACCCTGGCGTGGGGCGAGCTCGATGCGCCGGCGCATCGCGGCGTGCACCTGCTCGTGAGCGATCTCAACCGGATCTACGCCGCCATGCCGGCGCTGCATCGGCGCGATGCGGACCCGGCGGGATTCCGCTGGGTGGTGCTCGATGACAGCACGCAGAGCGTGTTCGCCTGGCTGCGCTTCGGGGCGGACGGCGATCCGCCGGTGCTCGTGGTCTGCAATTTTACCCCGGTGCCGCGGCCGGATTACCGGATCGGCCTGCCCTGCGCGGGGCGCTGGCGGGAGATCCTGAATACCGATGCCAGTTGCTACGGCGGCGGCGATCTTGGCAACCAGGGCGCCATCGCCGCCGCCGACCTGCCCCACTATGGCTTCCCGGCCTCGGCTACGCTGCTGGTCCCGCCGCTCGCCACCGTCTGGTTCGTGTACGCGCCGCCATGACCCGAGCCGCGGTCACGCCCGGCCTGCCGGAGCCGCTCGGTGTCGCCGCGGACGCGCGGGGTCTCAACGTCGCGGTGTTCTCCGCCCACGCCGAGACGATCCTGTTCTGCCGTTTCGACCCCGCCGGGGAGCGCGAGGTGGAACGGATCTCGCTTCCCGCCCGCACCGGGGACGTGTTTCACGGCCATCTCGGCGGGCTCGGTCCGGGCACGCGCTATGGGCTGCGCGCGATCGGGCCGCGCGATCCCGCGCGCGGCCATCGGTTCGATCCCGCCAAGTTGCTGTGCGATCCGTTCCCGACCCGGTTCGACCGTCCGTTCCGCCTGCATCCCGCGCTGTTCCCCGGCAGCGCGGACGACAGCGCCGCGGTCCTGCCCAAGGCCATCGTCGAACCGGCGGGCCCGCCCCCGACCTCGCCGGGCCCCGACTTCGTCTGGTCCGGGCAGGTCATCTACGAACTCAACGTCGGCGGTTTCACCCGCCGCCATCCGGCGATCCCGCCCGCCCTGTGCGGCACCTTTGCCGGCCTCGCCCACCCCGCTTCGGTGGCCTATCTGCGCCGGCTCGGCATCACCGCGGTCGAACTGCTGCCGCCCACGCCCAGGATCGAGGCGCCGCATCTGCCCGCGCTCGGCCTTGCCGACGCCTGGGGCTACAACCCGGCGGTCTTCTGCGCCCCAGATCCGCGCCTCGCGCCCGGTGGGTTCGCCGAAGTGCGCGCGGCGGTGGCGGCGTTACAGGCGGCGGGGATCGCCGTGCTGGTCGATATCGTGCTCAACCACACGGGGGAGTACGACGCCACCGGTCCGGTGCTGTCGCTGCGCGGTCTCGACAACGCGAGCTACTACCGGCTTGACCAGGCCGACCCGTCACGGTACCGCGACGATACCGGCTGCCGCAATACGCTGGCGCTCGACCGCCCGCCGGGGCTGCGGCTGGCGATGGAGGCGCTGCGGACCTGGGTGCTGCGCACCGGGATCGACGGGTTTCGCTTCGACCTGGCAACCGTGCTGGGACGGCGCGCGGACGGGTTCGACCCGGCGGCGCCGTTGCTGGCCGCGATCGACCAGGACCCGGTCCTGCGCGGGCGCGCGCGCATCGCCGAGCCGTGGGACATCGGCGCGGACGGCTACCGGTTGGGGGCCTTCCCCGCTGCCTGGGGCGAGTGGAACGATCGCTTTCGCGACACCGTGCGCCGGTTCTGGCGCGGTGATCCGGGCCAGCTCGGCGCGCTGGCGACGCGGCTCGCCGGCTCGGCCGATGTGTTCGCCCCGCGCCGCCGGCCACTGACCCGTTCGGTCAATTTCGTCGCCGTGCACGACGGGTTCACCCTGGCGGACCTGGTTTCCTACGCGCGCAAGCACACGGCGGCGAACGGGGAGGATGGGCGCGACGGGACCGATACGAACTGGTCCTGGAACCACGGCACCGAGGGACCGAGCGACGATCCGTCGGTGCGCGCGGCCCGCGCCGCCGATGTGCGCGCGCTGCTCGCGAGCCTGCTGCTGGCGCGCGGCACGCCGCTGCTGGGCATGGGCGACGAGTGCGGGCGCAGCCAGGGTGGCAACGACAACGCCTATGCGCAGGACAACGCCGTGTCCTGGTTCGACTGGGAGGGGATGGACCACGCCTTGTTCCGCTTCACCGCCCGGCTGCTGCGGCTGCGGGGCCGCTGCCGCCTGGCGCGCGGGGACGCGCCGTTGCGCGGCACGCCGGCGGCACCGGGTCAGCCGCCGGACGTGGCCTGGCGGACGCCGGAGGGCGCGCCGATGGGCGTGGCGGACTGGGAGAACCCCGAGCGGCGCACCCTGGTCGCGGCGCTGTTCGCCCCGGCGGCCGACGGCGCGGCGGAGGAACGCGCGGTGCTGGTGGTGCACGGCGGGACGGAGGCGGCCCGGGTGCGCCTGCCGGACCCGCGGACGGGGCGCGGATGGCGGGTTGTGTTGGACAGCGCGGCGCCGTCACGGCGGGAGCGGTGCGGGGCGTGGGCGGAGGTGGCGGGACGGTCGGTGGTGGTGCTGGCGGAGGCGGGTGGCGAACCGAAACAATAACCAGCGCAACCACATAGCCCGGCGGGCGCTGACGCCCCATGACCCGACGGGGCCGGGCAACGCCGACCATTATCGCCCCCTTACCACGAAAGGCGCCTTTCGCCCCGCCCACCTCCGCGAAAGGCACACTTCGCCACCCTCCGAACACGCCCGAAAACCCGAAGTGCACACTTCAGCCGCCCACCGACACCCGCGCCTCGCCGCCTCCCCCTCCGTCGCGCCACCGCCAGGACACCGCCACCGTCGCCCCCACCGCCACGGACTTGGTCCGCAGCACCGCGGCGTGCAGCCCGAACCCCACCTCCAGCGTTCCCCGCTCCCCCCCGTCCGCGCCGGCCGCAGTCCAGCGCACCAGCGCCGGACGCTCCAGCACCACCACCAGCCGGGTGCCCGCCGCCATCCGCGCCACCGGCGCCCAGGGGGTCCACACGCTGCGCACCGCCGCGCGCCGCTGGGTCCGGTACCGCCGCCCCACCGACGCCGGCGCATCCACCGCCCGGCCGGCGTGGCGCGAGATCACCAGCTTCACGAATTCCGCATGCGCCCAGGCGAGCGGCGTGGCCGAGCCGGTTGGCCGGCCGGGGTAGAGGAACCGGCGCGGGATCGCCTCGGCGTCCCACACCTGCTCGGGGATCATGCCGCCCTTACCGGTCATCGCCGCCATCGCCTCCAGCAGGGCCAGGGGATCGCGCCCGGCGCCGAGTTCGTAGTGTCCCCGCTCCCCGGCCAGCAGCGGCCAGGCCCGGCCGCGGCCGGCGCCGGTGTAGGGGGCGCCGGTCTCCGTCTCCCCGTAGCCATCGCCCACATAGCGGTGCCAGGCGGGGCCGTTGGGCGTGTCGGTTTTCAGCAGCGCGTCGGCCAGTTTCAGGCTGTCGATCACCAGCGTGTCGTCGGCCCGGCGCAGCCCGAACCGCACCAGCGCCAGGAAATCGAGCGACACCAGCTCGGCGGCCGGGATCGCTCGCGGCGTCGGCTGGTTGTGCAGCGGAATTTGCGTGGCCAGCGCGCCGGGGTCGGTCAGGATCGTCGCCGGCGCCAGGTGCACGTAATGGGCGGGAATGCCTTCCTGCGCGGCCAGAGGCCCGCCGCGCGCGACCAGCCAGCGCTCGATCTCGGCGTTCCAGAAATCCGCCGTCACCAGCGCCAGCCAGCGTAGCCGCAAGGTCAGGAACGGGGCCCCGGCCACCAGCGCGGCGATCGCGCAGGCCAGCGTGTAGGGCGTGATCCCGGCACTTTCCTCCCACCTGTCCTGCTCGCTCACCGGCCCGTTGCGCAGCAGGTAGCCGAGCGCGGCGGCGATCATGTCCGCCACCTCGGTCCCGGCCAGCGCGTCGCGTTCCGCCAGCAGCGCAGCCAGCAGTACCGGGCAGGCGGTCTGGTCCAGCTGCTTGCCCTGCCAATAGGGCCGCCCGCCCAGCCACTGGTTCTGTTCCCAGTGGCCGTCCTCGCGCTGGGTGGCGATCAGGTAGCGCAGCGCGTTGCGCGCTTCCTCCTCGGCCCCCAGCGCCAGCAGGGCGGTGGCGCACTGCACCAGGTCGCGCGGCCAGACCAGGTGGTAGCCGCCACGCTCGGTGCCGCGATCGCCCCAGGGGATGCTCAGGCTGGCGACCATCGCGCCCGGGTAGGTCTTATCCAGATGGCTGCGGAGCACCATGGTGGAGGTCATGAACTGCTCGCGCAGCGGCTCCGGCGCCTCCCAGCGCACCGGGTTGCGCCGGTTGGCGCCGGCGTACCAGGCCTGCCAGTCCGACACCTGGCGCAGCAGCACGGCGGCGAAGGGCTCGAGCAGGCTGGACACCGCCAGCGTTGCCGCCGACTGCTTGGTGGCAGCGAACCCCAGCGCCAGCACCGCCTGCGCGGGCAGCGCGGCCACCAGCGCCACGTTGCCCGGCCCCGCGCGCGTGTATTCCCAGGTCAGCGCCCCGTTGGCGGCGAAATCCTGCCAGCCGTCGCTGCGCCCGACATAGCCCGTGCTTGCCGCGCCGAACGCGTCGCGCTGGGCCGCGTCCGCCGCGACCAGCGCGAGGCCGTACGGCCCCTGCTCCGCCCACAGCACGCGCCGGCCGCGATACTGCGCCACCGCCGCGACGTTGCCCTCCCCGGTCGCGCCGAGCCGGGGCGCCAGCAGCGTGTATAGCCGCAGCGATGGATCGCCGGTCAGCGTGGCCTCGACCAGCAGCACGTCGCGCAGCGGATCGGGGGTGATGCGCAGGCGCAGGCGGAAGCGCGGATGGGTGTGCAGGATTTCCACCGCCGGCACGCCGGGCGCCACCAGCCGCACGGTATAGGTGCCGAGTCGCTTGACCTCGACCCAGAACCCGGCGCCGTCGCCGACGATGAAGCCGAGGTCGCGGATCTGCGGCAAATCGACGCGCGGGTAATAGACCTCGGTGACGATGCCGAAGCCGAGCGTGAACCACAGCCGCGCCGGGCCGAGCGACCCGCCCACCACGTCCTTGGCGCTGCTGGTCCAGGTCGGTGCGATGCCGGGCCGGCCGGGCGCTTCCGCGAACAGCGGAGCGGAAGACCCGGCCATGACAGGATTCGCGTCGAGCGGCATTTCGGGATCACCCTGGCACGGCGGCATTTACAGGAGTCTAACACCGGTGGCCGCGCTGGCCAGAGACCGGGATCAGAGACCGGGACCAGCGCCGCTCCCCGATGGACGGCATGGAAGGAGGCGTCATGGACCAGGATGGGCGCGCCCCGATCGGCCGTCTGGCCGCGCTGGCCGGGATCGAGCCCGGCTATCGTGACACCGCCGGGCAGTTCCGTCCGGTCTCGCCGGAGGCACGGGCGGCCCTGTTGCGGGTGCTGGGCTACGACGTCTCCGCCCCCTCGGCGATCGCCGATGCCGTCGCGGCGCTGGAGGCCGCACCGTGGCGCGAACGCCTCCCGCCGATCGCGGTGCTGCGGCCCGACCCTGCGCCCGCGGTGGCGCCCACGGTGGCGCCCATGGTCGCGGTCGTGGTGCCGGAGGGGGCGCTCGCGGGACCGCTCGCATGGCGGATCCGGCTGGAAGACGGCGGCGAGCGGCAAGGCGAGGTGGCGCTGGAGCGGCTTTCCGTGCGCGCGCGCGGGCCGGGCATCGGCGGGAAGGTCCGGCTGCGCCTCGCGCTGCCGCTGCCCGACGATCTGCCGCACGGCTACCACCGGCTGGAGGTCGCGTTCGGGGACGCCGCGGCGGACACCCTGCTGGTGCAGGCGCCCGCAAGCGCGTTCCTGCCCGACTGGCTGGCCGCCGACGCGCGCGCCTGGGGCATCGGCTGTCCGTTGTTCTCGCTTTGGTCGGCGCAGAGCTGGGGGATCGGCGATTTCTCCGACCTCGGCCGGTTGACGGGCCTGGCGGCCGAGTGGGGCGCCAGCCTGGTCGGGATCAATCCGCTGCACGCTCTGCTGGCTGGGCCAGAGGCCGACCCGAACCCCTACCTGCCGTCGAGCCGGCGGTTCCTGAACCCGCTGCATATCGACGTGACCGCGCTCGCCTCCGGTGTAAGCCTGGGTGCCCCCATGGGTGCCCCCATGGGCGCTACCTCGGGCGGGGCCTGGCCGGACCCCGCGTTCGGCGTCGATTACAAGCTGGTCCACCACCGCAAGCACGCGGCGCTGGAGGCGATCTTCCGCGCCGGACAATGGGATGACACGGGG
>JBMFXF010000087.1:0-8109 GCA_049964515.1 Acetobacteraceae bacterium
CGCGCTGTCCGAGCGCTACCTGGCCTATGCGCTGTCCACCATCATGTCCCGCTCGCTGCCCGATGTGCGCGACGGGCTCAAGCCGGTGCATCGGCGGCTGATCTTCGCCATGCGCCAGCTGCGCCTGGACCCCGGCTCGGGGTTCAAGAAATGCGCCCGGGTGGTGGGCGACGTGATCGGCAAGTTCCACCCCCATGGCGATGTCGCGGTGTACGAGGCCCTGGTGCGGCTGGCGCAGGAGTTCGCGGTCCGCTACCCGCTGGTCGAGGGCCAGGGGAATTTCGGCAATATCGACGGCGATAACCCCGCCGCCATGCGCTACACCGAAGCCCGCCTGACCGAGGTCGCGCAGGCGCTGCTGGACGGGATCGACCAGGACGCGGTGGATTTCCGCCCCACCTACGATGGCGAGGAAGCCGAACCCGTCGTCCTGCCTGGCGCCTTTCCCAATCTGCTGGCCAACGGCGCGGCCGGGATCGCGGTCGGCATGGCGACCTCGATCCCGCCGCACAATGCCGCCGAGCTCTGCGCCGCCGCCGCCCATCTGCTGCGCCACCCGGAGGCCGACACCGCCGCCCTGCTGGCGCATATGCCGGGCCCCGATTTCCCCACCGGCGGGGTGCTGGTGGAGGACCCCGCAGCGATCCGCCTTGCCTACGAAACCGGCCGCGGTGGCTTCCGCCTGCGCGCCCGCTGGGCGGTGGAGCCGGGCAAATACGGCGCTTGGCGCATCGTGGTGACCGAGATTCCCTATCAGGTCCAGAAATCCCGCCTGATCGAGCAGATCGCGGCCCTGATGGAAGAGCGCAAATTGCCGTTGCTGGGCGATATCCGCGACGAAAGCGCCGAGGACATCCGATTGGTGCTGGAACCGAAGAGCCGCGGGGTGGAACCCGAGCTGCTGATGGAGACGCTGTTCCGCGCCTCCGCCCTGGAAACCCGGTTCCCGCTCAACATGAACGTGCTGGACGCCACCCGCACGCCGCGGGTGATGAGCCTGCGCGACGTGCTGGCGGCCTGGCTCGCCCATCGCGGGGAGGTGCTGGCCCGGCGCAGCCGGCACCGGCTCGCGGAAATCGAACGCCGCCTCGAAATCCTCGCCGGTTATCTGATCGTCTATCTCAACCTCGATGAGGTGATCCGCATCATCCGCGAGGAGGATGCGCCGAAGCCGGCGCTGATCGCCCGCTTCGCGCTGACCGACACCCAGGCCGAGGCGATCCTGAACATGCGCCTGCGCGCGTTGCGCCGGCTGGAGGAGATGGAACTCAAGCGCGAGCACGACACGCTGACCCGCGAGGCCGAAGGGTTGCGCGCGCTGCTGGCGGATCCGGCCCGGCAGCGCGACCGGCTGGCCGAGGAGATAGCCGCCACTGGCAAGAAATTCGCCGCCCCGCCGCTTGGTGCGCGCCGCACCACCCCGGCCGCGGCGCCGGCCCCGATCGCCATCGGCACTGAGGCGTTCGTGGAGCGCGAGGCGATCACCGTCATCCTCTCGGAGAAGGGCTGGATCCGCGCCGTGAAGGGCGCCGTTGCCGACCCCGCCGAGCTGCGCTTCAAGGAGGGCGACCGGCTGCGCGCCCTGCTGCCCTGCCAGACCACCGACCGGCTGGTGCTGTTCGCCACCAATGGCCGCGCCTTCACCCTGAAGGCCGCGGACCTTCCGCGCGGGCGCGGCGACGGCCAGGCGGTGCGGCTGCTGGCTGATCTCGGCAACGAGGATGACGTGGTGGCGCTGTTCGTGCCGGAGGAGGGCGCGCGCTATCTGCTGGCCTCGGCCGGCGGGCGCGGCTTTCTGGTGCCGGCCGCCGAGTTGCTGGCCGAGAAACGCACCGGCCGGCAAGTGCTGAACCTGCGCCCCGGCGAGGCGGCGGCGCTGTGCGTGAAGGCCGAGGGCGACCATGTGGCCGTGGTCTCCTCGGCCCGGCGGCTGCTGGTGTTCCCGCTGGACCAGGTGCCGGACCTGGCGCGCGGCGCCGGGGTGATCCTGATGCGGATGAAATCCGGCACCCTGATGGACGCGCTGGTGTTCCGCCTGGCCGACGGGCTGTCCTGGCGGCTGGGCGAGAAGACGCGAACCGAGGCCGATCTGCGCCCCTGGCTGGGCACGCGGGCCCAGGCGGGCCACGCGCTGCCAAGCGGGTTTCCGCGATCGGGCCGCTTCGGGTAGCGGCTCATGCGGCGGGCCGGCGCCGCGGATAGGGGAGCGTGTCCCCCAGCGTCACCGTCAACACCGCCGGCCGAGTGAGGGTGCCGAGTGCCGCCGCGCCGTCGGTCCAGCGCCAGCGGGCGGCGCCGTCGGTTTCCGGCCCCCACCAGCCGGCGGCGAGTGCGGGGTGCTCAAGGGGAACCTCGGTCTCGTCGAGTCGCAGCCCGCGTACCATCACCCCCAGCCGGCGCTGATCCTCGATCCAGGGTGTGGCGTCCTGCGGATAGGCGCTGCGCGAGACCAAGGTCGTCGGCCCCGCCGGCAGCGCGAAGCGATACACCGACCCCTCGCGGGCCACCGGGAGGAACGTGCGTCCATCGGCCCGCACCGAAAGCGCGGGATCGGCGGTGAACGCCGGCTCCGGCATCCGGCCCCCCAGCGCGACCGCCCGGTCGGCAAGCCGCCACCAGACCGGGGCCACCAGCTCCGCGGAATCGGTCAGCGGCGCGCAGGAGGCGGCCAGGCGACGCGCGGCCTGGGCGGCGGGGTCGTAAAAATCCGGGTGCAGGATCAGCGGTTCGGCGGCGTTCTCGAAAATTCCGCGGTTGCCGCAATCGAGGAAGCTCTCGGCCGGCAGCCCCTCGGCCAGCAGCAGGTCGTGGCTGTCCAGTTCCACGTGGTAATAGGTGATCTTCCGGCGGCGTGTTTCGCGGGTGATGGTCGCACCGTTCACCAGCAGGCGGATGGGGATCAGCCGGCCGCGGTCGAACACCGCGTGATCGGGGGACAGCAGCAGGTCGCGTGACGGCACGCCGTCGGCGAAGGCGTCGGCGCACACCCGGATCGGCTGCGCGCGGCGTGGGTCCGGGTGGCGGGTGAGGTCGATGCTGCGGTGCCCCACCCAGCGCACCGGGCGCAACGCGCCGCCGGCGGTGCGCAGCACATCCCCCGCGCGCAGCCGTTCCACCGTGATGGTGCCGCTGGCGGCGGCCAGGCGGGTGCCGGCGGCGAAGCAGGCAACCTCGATCGCCTGGACGGTACCGCCGGTCGAGGGATCGATCACGCTGGTGACTAACAGGTTCTGCGATGATCCGGTGGCGAACCCGACATCGGTCAGCTGATAGATCGCTTGCGACACGCCGACAGTGCCGCTCACCGTAATCGTGCTGCCGTCGACACTGGCGCCGGAGATGGTGGTAAAGTTCCTAAGCGCGATAATATCGCCTCCGGACAGGTTCTGCACCGCGTTCGTGAGCGTAGCCCCTGGCTGATCCAGCACGATCACCCCGGCTGCGCCACTGCCTGCGAACGCGATGGTATCGGACCCGCTGATCGTCCCGCCCAGCGCCAGGGTTCCCGCCGCCCCGATCGCCACCGTTCCGCCGCTGGCCCCCAACCCCGCGTCAAGCCGCAATACCGCGTTACCGCCGACATCGATCGCGCCGGCGCCGATGACGCTGTCGGCGATCTCGAGCGTGCCGCCGAGGAGCGCCGACGCCGGGGGCAACCCGATGCCCGCCACCGCCAGGATCGTGCCGCCGTTGTTCACGGAGGAGTTGACCAGCCCGTCGCCTTCCAGCGTCCCGGTGCTGCCGTAAGAAATCCCCGAGCCGCTGCCGGTGCCGGCATTGAAGATGGTGCCGCCGGCGAGAATCTCGATCAGCCCGGTCCCGGTGCCGATGTTCAGGCCGGTGGCCGCAAGCGAGCCGATCGAGAGCAGCGCACCGGTACCACCGACAATCACCGTCCCGCTCGACGTGCTGGTGCTGGCGAGCCCGACCCCTTTGGAACCCAAAGAGACCGTCGCTCCACTCAGAACTTCCAGCAATCCCGTCCCGCCACTCCCACCGACGCCGATGCCGGTCGTGGCGGTGCCGAGTGTTACCAGTGCGCCGGCGCCTGACACCATCAACGTTCCGGTCGCGCCGGTTGTCTCGCCCAGGCCGATGCCGTAGTTAGTCGAGTCGACCATCACAGTGCCGCCCGACTGCACCTCGATTGCCCCCGAGCCGCCGTTGGTTCCCACGCCCAGCCCTCGCGTCGCGGTACCAAGGGACAGCAGCGCATTGCCGCCGCCGATCACGAGCGAGCCAAACCCACCTGCCGATTGCCCGACCCCGACCCCACCGCCGGTGTCGGTGAGCAGCACCGAGCCACCGGCGGTGATCGTCATCGCGCCGAATCCGGCTTTCCCGACGCCGATACCGTTTGCGCTCGATGTCGTCCCACTGATGATGATGTCCGAGCCGATCCCGGAAACCGTCGCCGTGCCGACCGCCCCCGCGAAATTCCCGACACCGATCCCGTTTGCGGTCGTAATCACTGTCCCGCCATTGAGCACCGCAAGCGACCCGGTGCCTTGATTCCCCACCGATATCCCGTCTGCCGAAGACAACACGCCGCCATCGACCGTCGCGACCCCGGTCCCGCCGGCGAATCGTCCAATGCCGATGCCGCCCCCCGTGAACGTGCTGCCATTCGCAACGTAAGTCCCGTTTCCCCCCACCGCGACAGTGCCACCCGCGATATTCAGGGTGCCGCTGCCGAACGCCCCCACCTGCAGGAACCCGCCCGTGGCAAGCCCGATATTCCACACCCCACCGGAGGTGACATTGACGATCCCCGAGGTATCCGTCTGATACCCGATCCGAGCGAAGCCGCCGCGGCCGCTGCCTTGCTCGGTCAGCGTGGCCCCCTGGGTCACCGTCAGCCCCGCTGGCCCCGCCGGCGGCAGCCGCCCGCTGATCGGACTGACCCCGATCTCCATGAACCCGCTGGGGTTGTTCGGATCGGTGGCGCTGCCCGCGTCCGACCAGCTGGTCCCGCTGCCCGTCAGGGTCAGCGACCCGAAGCTGGTCGGCCCGGAGTTCAGCAGCGCGTAGGTGTCGGTCACCACCCCGCCCGCGCTCACCGTCACCTGCGCCGCCGAGGTGCTGCCGCCGCCCTCCTCCCCGATATCGGTGAACCCACCCGCGGTCAGCGTGCCGCCGTTGATGAAGCCGCTGCCTTGGAGCAGCAGCGCTGGCGCGCCGGCGTTGGAACCAGTCAGCGTGCCCGCGTTGGCGAAGCCGAGATTGGTGGCGCCGGTCAGAGTCAGCTGCGAACCGCTATCCAGCTGCACCGCCCCGCCGCCGATCTGCTGGAGAAACACCGCCCCCAGCGTGGCGCCGCCGGTCACCTCGATGGTGCCGCCGCCCTGCACCAGCGCGCCGGTGCCGAGGCTGCCGCCCACCGCCAGCGTCTCGCTGTGCCCCACAATCAGCAACGACCGCACGCTTTGCGACCCGCTGGTGGTGATGACTCCGGTGAACTTGTTGTTGGGGAGCCCGATCACCACCGCGCTGGACGGTCCCGGCGGCGAGCCGCCGGACCAGTTGGTGCCGGCACCGAAGCTGCCGCCGCCATTGGTGATCCAGCTGACATCCGTCCCGGTGGTGGTCAGCAGCAGATCGCCGCTGGCGGCCGCGGTGGTCTGGAACGAGGCGCTGCTATAGGCGCCGCCCGCCATGATTAGCGAACTGACGACCGTCCCGTTCTCCGTCAGGGTCAGCACGCCGGTGGCGGTATTGTAGTTGCTGATGCTGCCCGTCAGGCCCGGGCCGAGATCGATCGTGTCCCCGGCGGTGAAGTTCAGAATAACCCCGCCGAACTGGGCCTGCTGGTCCAGCTTCAGCGTGTCGGTGGAATCGGCGAACGCAAACACCGGCGGCGGGCCGGACACGCTGGGCCCATAGGCGATGTTGTCCTCGACCGTCGCGCTACCGGTCATCACCACCACGCCATCGATCGGCGCGAGGCCGCCGTCGATCGCGCCCGCGCCGAGCGTGGTCAGCAGCAGCGAGCCGCCCTGAACATTGATATTGCTAGCGTTATAGAACGCGGCGTTGGTGCCGACGGCGATCACCATCGTGTCGCCGGTGCTGACGTTCATGTTGCCGGTGTTGATGAACGCGCCCGCGTTGCCGGCGGTGCCCTGCTGCACGTCGATGGTGAAGACGCTGCCGGTGGTCCCGTTCGCCTCGATGGTGCCCTGGTTGACGAAGGTGCCCAGCGTGTCCAGCAGGCTCTGCGCCGCCGTGCTCTGCCCCTGCACCAGGGACTCGACCAGGGTGTTGCCGTCCAGGGAGGGGTTGGACAGGCTGATGGCGGCGTCGCCCTGGAACTGGAGTCCGGCCACCGTCCCGCCGGTTCCGCCGAGTTCGACCGTGTTTCCGACGAGCGTCGCATCGAGCGGGATCAGCACCGTGCCAACAGTGATGATGGCGGTATCGCCCGCTGTCGGGGTTGCCACGATGGACGCGCTGCCGGCGAGCCACTCCCAATCCGAGGCTATGGTTCCGGACGCGACTCCGCCGGTCCATGAGAACGTGTTAGCCATGGCAACCCTCCGACAGCGCGAAGATTCGCACCGCCGAAGCTACCGGCCATCAATAACATATGTCAATGACAGGCTAAAATTTTATCAATCCACCCGCTGCGGATCCGGCAGCTCCATCTCCAGCAGCGATGCGCTCAGGCTCTTGCCATGCGCGTCCAGCGCCAGGGACCGGGTTACCCCGCCGCCCAGCGCCCCGTGCAGCACGAAGTTCAGCGCCCCCAGCGCGGGAAGTTCGTAGCGCTCCACCGGCCCGCGCAGGAACCCCGCGAAATGCGCCGCCACCGCCTCCGCTGTCACATGCTCGGCCAGGAACGCGAAATCCCCCGGGTCATAGGCAAACACCGCGATCGAGGAGGTATCCCCCTTGTCGCCCGTCCTCGCATGGGCCAGCGCGCGCAACCGCATCATGCCACCTGGTAGAAGACCGCCGGAGTGACTGCCGCTTCCGGGATCAGCGTGGAGACCACCCCGATCACCTCGCGGGCCGATTTCCACGCCCCGCCGCCGCCGGCGGGGCCGTTGGTGTACAGCGTCTCCACCTCGTTGCCGATGCGCGTCGCCTCGGCCAGGCTGTCGGTGCGCCCGGTGACGCGGATACGCGCCTCCGTGGGCTCGGCCGCCGGCACCGGGCCGCGATGCAGCGCATCCACCCCGATGATGTCGCAGCGCAATTCGCTGACCGCGACCCCGGTCAGCCGCAGGCGCTCGCGCACGATCTCGAGGCCGAGGCGCGCCCGTGCCAGCGCCCCCTCGCCGGCGTAGGAGATCTGCCCCTCGCCGATGAAGCTGTCGCGGTAGCCGATGGAAACCTTCAGCGTTCCGGTCCGTTCCCCGCCGCGCCCGCCGGAGACGCGCACCCGATCCGGCCCGTCCGGCTCCAGCCGCACGGCGGAGAAATCGGCCACCACATCCGGCTGGTAGTAGCGCGCCGGATCGTGCACCTCATACAGCAGTTGCTCCTTGCAGCTGCGTAAGGTTACCGCGCCACCCGACCCAGCCACCTTGGTGATAACGGCGCTGCCGTCGGCGGCTACCTCCGCCAGCGGAAACCCCAGCCGGGCCAGGTCCGGCACGTCCTTGTAGCCCGGGTCTGCGAAATACCCGCCGGTGACCTGCCCCGCGCATTCCAGCAGGTGCCCCACCACGGTGACGCGGCCGAGCGCATCCCAATCGTCGAGCGGGATGGCGAACTCATGCACCAGCGGCGCCATGAACAGCGCCGGGTCGGAGACCCGGCCGGTGATCACCACATCCGCATCCGCCGCCAGCGCGCGGACCATCGGCGCCACCCCCAGATAGGCGTTGGCCGAGACGATCCGTCCTTGCAGCGAGGCCGTGGTTTCCTGCGGCCGTTCCAGCAGCGGGTGCGGCGCGGCGGCGATGCGCGCCAGCACGTCATCGCCGGTGACGGCGGCAATCTTGATCCCCGTCAGGCCCAGCTTGCGGGCGATGCGCGCCACCTCCGCCGCCGCGGCGCGGGGATTTGCCGCGCCCATGTTGGTGATGATGCGAATGCCGCGACGCACGCAGGCCGGCAGCACCGCCTCCATGCGCGCGGTCAGCAGCGGATCGTAGCCGGCAT
>JBMFXF010000087.1:8119-12132 GCA_049964515.1 Acetobacteraceae bacterium
CGATGGTCCGTTCGGCCAGACACTCGAAGCCGAGATAGGCGATCTCGCCATGCTCGGCCAGTTCCAGCGCGGGTTCGATCCGATCGCCCGAAAACCCTGCCCCGGAGCCGATGCGGACCGTCTTCATGCCCGGCCCTATGCGACCGCGTGCGGCTGACGCGCCAGTGCTTCCGTCTCGGCACCGGTGAGCTGATCGTCGAAGTTCCACTCCTCCGCCGAGGCGCCGGCGAGCGCCTGAATCCGCTCCTCGTCCTTCACCAGGTCGGAGGCGGTACCGGACCAGCCCATCACGCCGTGATCCAGCACATAGGCGAAATCGGCGATCTCAAGGCTGGCACGGACATTCTGCTCCACCAGCAGCACCGACATTCCGTCCGCCTTGGTCTGCTGGACGATGCGGAACACCTCCTTGACGATCAGCGGGGCCAGCCCTTGCGAGGGTTCGTCGAGGATCAGCAGCTGGGGGTTAAGCAGCAGGGCACGGGCGATCGAGAGCATCTCCTGCTCGCCCCCGGACAGCTGTCGCCCCTTGTTCATCTTGCGTTCGGCCAGGCGGGGGAAGGTTTGGTACACCCGCTCGATGGTCCACGGGCCGGGGCGTTCCCGCGGCACGCGCAGATTGTCCTCCACCGTCAGATGGGCGAAGATCTTGCGCCCTTCCGGCACGTACCCCACCCCGTTCTGGGTGATCCGATAGGTCGGTGTATGGGTGGTGTCCTTGCCGAAGATGGTGATCTTCCCGCTGCGTGGTGGCGTGAGCCCGACCAGGCTGCGCAGGGTGGTGGTCTTGCCGGCGCCGTTGCGGCCCAGCAGGGTCGTGATGGCACCCTCCTCAACCTTCAGCCCGACATCGTAGAGGATGTGACTTTTGCCGTAGAAGGTGTTGAGTCCCTCGGCCTCCAGCGCGATCGTCATTCGGCGGTTCCCAGATAGGCGGCCTGCACGGCCGGGTTGTCGGCGATCTCCTGCGGCGTGCCCTCGGCCAGCATGGTCCCCTCGGTCAGCACCACGATTCGGTCGGCCAGGTTGAACACCACGCGCATGTCGTGTTCCACCAGCATGATGGTGTAGCCGGTGTGCTTGTGCAGGCGGCGGATCAGGCCGGCAACCTGGAAGGTCTCCTGCTCGCCCATGCCGGCGGTGGGCTCGTCCAGCAGCAGGATACGTGGCTTGAGCGCGAGCGCCATGGCGATCTCGGCCGAACGTTGATCGCCATGCGAGAGCTCGCCCACCAGCCGGTCCGCCTGTTCGGTCAGGCGGGAGGCGACCAGGGTTTCGTCCACCCGGTCGGCCACCGCGGCCCGATCCGACCGGCTGAGCCAGGGCCGCAGCCGGAAGCCCATGGCGGTCTCGGCGGCGATCTGGATATTCTCCCGCGTGGTCAATTCGGGGAAGATCTGGGTGATCTGGAAGGTCCGCGCCATCCCCATGCGGATGCGCTCCACCGCGGTGGCGCGGGTGATGTCCTTGCCGTCCAGCAGGATCTGCCCCGAGGTGGGCGGGAAGAACCCGGTGATCAGATTGAAGAACGTGGTCTTGCCGGCACCGTTCGGTCCGATCACCGCGCGCAACTCGCCCGGTTCGATGTCGAGGGTCACGTTGTTGACCGCAATCAGGCTGCCGAACGCCTTGCTGGCGCCCCGGATCTGCAACAGGCTCATGCCGACCGCCGCTTGATGAAGCCCAGCAGACCGCGCGGGAAGAACAGCACCACCACCACGAAGATCACCCCGATGAAACTCATCCAGTTTACCGTCTGCGAGGAGATGTAATCCTCCAGCCACACGAACACCGCGGCGCCCAGCAGCGGCCCCCAGAAGTTCAGCATCCCGCCCAGCACCGCCATGATGACGATGTTGCCCGAAATCACGTAGTACAACGCCGTGGGGTCGGCGAAATTGTTCAGCAGCGCATAGAGCGCGCCCGCCACCGAGGTGAAAAGCGTGGACAGGATGAATGCGATCCACACATGCTGCTCGTTGGGGATGCCCAGGAACCGGGCCCGCTGCGGATTTTCGCGCAGCGCGATCATGGTCCGCCCCAGCGGAGACCGCAGCAGTGCCCCCATCAACGCGGTGCAGATGAAGAAGATCGCCAGCACGAAGTAATAGAACACCAGCCCGTTGTCGCGGATGTCGATGACGTAGCTGCCTAGGTGCAGCGGGGTGCGGGTGAACCCGCGCAGTCCGTCATAGCCGCCGGTGACGCTGTTCCAGCTGTAGGCGAAATAGTAGCAGATCTGGCTGAATGCGATGGTCAGCATGGCGAAATAGATGCCGGTGCGCCGCATCATCAGCGCGCCGAAGATCACGCCGAACACCGTGCCCAGCAGGATGCCGCACAGGATTGCCAGCGGGGTGGAGTGGATCCAGTAGCGCAGCACGAACCCGGCACCATAGGCCCCGAGCCCGAAATAGGCGGCGTGCCCGAAGCTCATCATACCGGTGAAGCCCAGCAGAAGATTGAGCCCCATCGCCGCCAGCCCGAAAATCAAAATTCGGCTGTAGAGTGCATTGTATCCGCCGATATGCCCCATCCACAACGGGGCGGTGATCAGGAACGCCCAGATCACCACCAGGTGCAACCAGCGCTGACCCGGTGCCGCGGCGGCCGCCGTCTGCGGAGCGGTGGTTGTGCTCATGTCATCATCCCTTCTTCGCCCATCAGCCCACGCGGGCGCGCCACCAGAATCACCACCATCAGCATGTACATCACCACATTGCTGCCCGCGGACCACCAGACGGAGGTCAGCGCCGAGGCGATGCCGATCACGAGGCCGCCCACCAGGGTTCCGGTCAGGCTGCCGATGCCGCCGACGATGATGGCGATGAAGCTCGGCAGCACCAGATTGTCACCCATGTTCGGGTTGAGGCCGATCTGCCCGCCTGCCAGCACCCCTGCCAACCCCGCGAGTCCGATGCCCATAGCGAAATTCAGCGCCCGCAGGAGACCAATGTTGATCCCCAGCGCCGAGACCGTGTCCAGATCGAACGTGCCGGCGCGAATGCGGGTGCCGACCCGGGTAAAGCCCAGGAAGGCAAACAACGCCGCCACCGCCACGATCACCACCGCCACCAGAAAGATCCGATAGCCGGTGAGAAAGAAGAACTGGTTGGACAAAGGGCTGTTCAGCGCATTCGGAATCGACAGCGGCAGCCCGTTCACGCCCCAGATGGTGCGGCACATGTCCTGGATGATGAAGGACAGCCCGAATGTCAGCAGCAGGCTATAGACATGCGGGCGCGAATACACCCGCTTGATCATCGTCTGCTCGACGATCAGTCCCAGCACGCCCACCAGGATCGGCGCCACGATGAACGCCCCCCAGTAGCCCAGATAAGGTGCGAGGGAGAATGCGAAATAACCCCCCAGCGCCAGGAAATTCCCATGTGCGAAATTGATGACGTTGCTGAGATTGAGGATCAGCGAGACCCCCAGCGCCATCAGCACGTAGAACAGACCAAGGATGATGCCGTTGGTCAGGTTGAACAGAACTAGCGTGAGCATCGGGATATCCGGTACAGAATGCGCCCCGTGCGGCCCGGGCAGGCCCGGGCCGCACGGGGCAAACCATTGTCAGGACGGATACTTCATGTGGCAGCCGGTATCGGCCAGCGGCCACACCTTCTCGCCCGGGACCAGATCGGCCACGGTGAAATAGTTATCCTCGCCCTGCGCCGGGTGAACGTTGCCGACGAAGATGTTCGGCATCAGCTGGTGATCGCCGGCGCGGAAGAACACCTTGCCCGGCTGCAACGCCACATCAGGCGGCAGCTCCATCCCCGCCATTGCATGGGCAAGGTCGATCGCCTTCAGCGACTTTGCCTTCTCGGCCGCCATCTTGGTCGCATGGATCGCCACCCAGGCAAACCAATGACGGGCCGAAGGGGTCTTGTGCAACGCGGCACGGAAGCCCTTCACCCAGGACACCACTTCGGGCACATTGGGCTGGTCCCACCACCACTCCATGTCCCACCAACCGGTCTGCGCCACCGGCGGGACCGCCTCGATCT
>JBMFXF010000088.1:0-11923 GCA_049964515.1 Acetobacteraceae bacterium
GCGGCGAAGGCCGCGAAGGCGCGCGAGAACGTGGCTTCGCTGGGGACCTCGCGCAAGCGCTGCCAGCCGCACAGGCGGCGCAGGGTCTTGTCGGCGGACAGCGTATCGATCAGCAGGCGGGTGGTCGGAAGGTTGAACACGGCTTTGACGACGAAAGCACGCGCGAGGGCCGCACGTTCGCAGAGCGGGCGCCCCGGCACGCCTTGCCAGCTCGGCACGAACGCCTCGATCCGCGCCATGCCCAGCACACTGACCAGGTGCTGGTGGTGTCGGCTCAGCGGAGCGCCCATCGCGTCATCAAGCCAGGGCAGAAGATCCTCTTGAATGCGGACCCAGTATGTGGATAGAGTGTCCCGAAGCGACATCGCCTGCATCCTTGTTGCCTGGTGGGTATCGGGTGGTTTGCAACTCCGTGATACCACAAGGCGGGTGCGGGCGGGTCGCCCATTTTCGATGAAATGCCGCGGAAATTCACGCTGTCAGCGTGGTTTTGCAAGTGGCTCCGTCGTTAGCGCTTGGAATCCAAACGCTTGGGTTGAAGAAAAACCCTTGACGAAGCCGGGTGTTTCCGCCAGATTGCGCTGGCGAATTAGGGCATTCGTACTGACCCGCCTCGCCAAGGGAGACTTTAAAGCGAGTAGGCACGAGACCAAGGGTGAACGGTCGGCGCGTTGCAGGCGCCGGCCGTTTCTTGTTGGCCAAGACGATTATAGCTCGCGGATTTGGGAAATGGAAGCGCACCAACATCGCTACCCCTAGGGGTAGCGGTCCATGGCTGGTAAGGCCACAAAATGCTGCCCTAACTGCTAGGCTGCTGATTGGATTCGCGTCAAGCGCGACGGACAATAACGCCTCGCGGCGATTCGCTGCAGCGCAACATAAGAGCGCCGATTACTACCCTTCGCTCCTCGCGCCGGGGGTATCTGCGCTCTTGTCCTGCCTTAGTTCCTGTTTTGAGTAGCCTCCCGGCACGGCTTCTATACTGCCACGCCTCGACCACGCTGGCATCATACGGGGATCGCGCTCGATGCCGCCTCTGTTCCTGCTGGGGCGCCCCATTGTGCCGCTGCTCCGCATTCTTGCTCCGTCACGGCTCCACGGGCCAGCATCCAGTTCAACGTTCATAGGAGGTATCGGGAGGTCGCGTTTGATGTCCTGGCGAAGCGGGCGTGCCCCATGTCCAGTCCCATTTCCCCGCATCGGCCTGACGGCAATTTTGTTCGCCGAGAGGCCCCGGGGCTTCCCGAGGCGCTGTCTGGGCCTGGCGCGCAAGCTCCTCCCTCACAATAGGGCCGAACGCCGTGACCGAGTCGCCTCCCGCTTGGCGCGGCCCAGGCCCGGAGCCAAGAGATTGATCGCTACGCCAAGCGGCCGAGCTTGGCCACCGCACCGCCCCCGCGTCCGCTACTCCGCCGCCGCGCGCGCCCCGGCCCGGCGGGTGAAATGCGGCATCACCTCGGTGCCGAACCGCTCCAGCTGCTCCACCGCCACCGCCTCCGGCACCCCCACCGAAAGGCTGATGGAAACCCGCTCCAGCCCCGGATAAGCGCGTTCCAGCGCCTCGAGATGGCCGATGATCTCCGCCGGCCCGCCGCACAGGAACCCGCCGGAAGCCACCGCCTCCTCGATCCGCGGCAGCTTCGCCCCCGGCGCGCGCACCGGATCGCGCATGATCTCGATCTGCTGCTCGCTCAGCGCGCGCACCAGCCGCAGCTCGCCGAACATCTTCATGTTCTCCTCGTAGTATTTCGCCGCCTCGCGGATCGCCTGCTCGCGCGTGTCGGCCATGTAGAAATGGAACCCGAAGCACAGCCGCTCCCCCAGCGCGATCTCGCGCCCGGCGCGCCGGTGCGCCTCCTGGAAGGCCAGCACGGTCTTGTGCATTGCCCCGCCCTCGGCCGACCCGCCGCCCACCATGCCGCGGATGTCGTGCCGCGCCATGAAATCCAGCGCCCGCTGGCTGCCGCCCTGGATCGGCTGCCAGCACTCCACCGGAAGCCGGCGCGGGCGCGGCACCAGGGTCAGTTCGGTCAGCTCGTAGCCCCGGTACGGCACCCGCGCCGGCAGCGTGTAGTGCTTGCCGTGGTGGGAGAAACTCTCGTTGTTGAACGCCTTGAAGACGATCTCCACCTGTTCCTCGAACAACTCCCGGTTGGCCTCCTGGTCCCGCAGCGGGGCGCCGAAGGTCTCCACCTCGCGGGTATGGTAGCCGCGGCCGACGCCGAAGGTGACGCGCCCGCCCGTCAGGTGATCGACGGTGGCGAAATCCTCGGCCAGCCGCAGCGGGTGCCACATCGGCGCGATGTTGAACCCGCAGCCCATCCGCAGCCGCCGCGTGCGATGCGCCAGGTGCAGCGCCAGCATCATCACGTTCGGGATGCACTCGTATCCCTCGCGCTGGAAATGATGCTCGGCCATCCAGAACGTGTGGTAGCCCAGCCGGTCCATCACCGAAGCCATCGCCGCCGCCTTGTCGAACGCCGAGGCCAAGTGCTCGCGGGTCTGGCGGCGGTCGTTGACCGGTATCCCGCCATAGCCGACGCTTTCAAGATCGACGTGGCCGGCGAACAGGCTGTCGAATTTGGTTATCATGGGTTCCTCCCGCGCCGACGCAGCCGCGGCGCCGCGCGCAGGCTACGCCCGGGCCGCGATCAGCGGAACCCGACCCCGTCCAGCAGCGCCGCGAGACCGGCGAGCAGCCGCGCCGGCGGTGGCGGGCAGCCCGGGATGGTGAGATCCACCGGGATGATCTTCGCCACCGACCCGGCGCAGGCCGCGCTGTCGGCGAACACCCCGCAGCCGGCCCCGCAATCGCCCACCGCCACCACCCATTTCGGCGCCGGGGTGGCGGCGTAGGTGCGCGCCAGCGCCTCGCGCATCTGCCAGCTCACCGGGCCGGTCACCATCAGCACGTCGGCGTGGCGGGGCGAGGCGACGAAGCGCAGGCCGAACCGTTCCAGATCGTACCACGGGTTGCCCAGCGCGTGCAGCTCGAGCTCGCAGCCGTTGCAGGAGCCGGCATCCACCGCGCGGATGGCGAGCCCGCGCCCCAGCCGGCGCCGCGCCGCAAGGTCCAGCGCCGCGGCGGCGGCGGCAAGCTCGGGGTCGGCGGCCAGCGGTTCGGTGAGCGGCGGGCGCAGCCCGGCAAGCAGGGTACGGAACATCAGAGATCGTGTCCCGAGTAGGAACAGTTGAAGCTTTTATTGCACAGCGGGAAATCGGCGACGATATTGCCCTCGATGGCGGCCTCCAGCAGCGGCCACTGGAACCAGGACGGATCGCGCAGATGCGCGCGCGCCACCGCCGTGCCGTCAAGCCGCACCCAGGCCAGGATGTCGCCGCGGAACCCCTCCACCAGCGCCATCCCCTCGCCCGTCGCCGCCGGCAGCGGAGACCGCACCGGCCCGTCCGGCAGCCGGTCCAGGATGTCGGCGATCAGGCCCAGGCTGGCGAAAATCTCCTCGATGCGGATCCAGACCCGGGCGTTCACGTCGCCCTCGGCGCGGGTCGGCACTGTGAGGCCGAGCGTGTCGTAGGGCGCGTAGCCGGGGCTGCGGCGGGCATCGAAGGCGCGGCCCGAGGCGCGCCCGACGAAGCCGCCGGCGCCGAACCGGGCGGCGAGCGCGGGGGCGACGATGCCGGTGCCCACCGTGCGGTCCTGCAAGGAAACGGTACCGTCGTAGAGCCGCACCAGCCGGCGGAAGCGGCGCTCCAGCGCGGCGGTTAGGCGCAGCAGCCGGGCCGGCGCCGCGGCGGGCAGATCGGCCGCCATGCCGCCGGGCACCACCCAGTCCATCATCAACCGGTGTCCGCAGCAGGAAGCTGCCTCGCGCAGCACTTCCTCGCGCAGTGCGGCGCAATGGGCGTGCATCAGCGCGAAGGCGGCATCGTTGCAGACGGCGCCGACATCGCCCAGATGGTTGGCGACCCGCTCAAGCTCGGCGGCCAGCGCGCGCAGCCACACCGCCCGTGGCGGGATGCTGACGCCCCCCGCCCGCTCCACCGCCAGCGCGAAGGCCAGCGCATAGGCGACGGTGGAATCCCCGCTGATCCGCCCGGCGATCCGCGCCGCCCGGTCGATCGGGGCGCCGGCCAGCAGCGCCTCCACCCCCTTGTGGGTGTAGCCCAGGCGCTGTTCCAGCCGCACCACGGTTTCGCCGTCGCAGGTGAAGCGGAAATGCCCGGGCTCGATAATGCCGGCATGGACCGGCCCCACCGGAATCTGGTGCAGCCCCTCCCCCTCCACCGGCAGGAATTTGTAGGCGGTCGGGGTCTCGCCATGGATCAGCCACGGCCGCGGATCGGGCAGCCCCTCGGGGTCCAGGCGGTAGAGATCGCGCGCCGCGCGCTCCGGCCGCAGCGCCGGAAGGTGGCGGGCGGAGACCGCGGGATAGGGGCTGGCGCGGGTCAGGTGGACCATCGCGTCGCCCTCGAGCGTGGCCAGATGCACAACGCCCGGCTCGCCCCAGAGCCCGAGCAAGGTGGCTTGCCCGTCGGCCAAGCGCTGCACGGCGGCGTCCCAGCCGGTCATGGCGCGGCGGCGCGCGCGGGGCGCCTGGAGCGCAGCGGGTCCCGCAGCGCGCGCAGCAGCGGCTGTTCGACCAGGCGCGAGAACACCACGCCGGCGATCACGCAGGCGGCGACCGCCAGCAGGAACACCGGATCGCGCGGCAGCGGCACCAGCCCGCGCAGCCGGGGCAGGAAATGCTGGATCGTCATCAGCGGAATCAGATGCGTCAGGTAGATCGAGTAGGAGGCGCTGCCGATGGCGAACAGCCAGTTCGGCACCGACAGCCGCCCGGCGCGCTCGAGCCCCACCGCGCCATACAGCGCCATGGCCGAGGCCACGCCGTACAGCAGCTGATGCGGCGGCCACTCGACCGGCCCCACCGAGCCGAAGGATTCCATCAGCCCGTTGCCGAAGAACAGCGCGGTGCCCAGGATCAGGAACCAGCCCGGCGCGCGCGCCGGACCGCGCGCCAGCAGCACGGCGACGCCCATGCCGAAGAAGAACTCGAAATTGAACACCCGGAACGGCAGATAGCCGGCCATGCCGGTGAACCAGGGATGCAGGGTGAAGGTGAACACCCCGATCTGCCAGGCCAGCAGCGCGGCCCAGATCCCCAGCACCACCCGGCCCAGCGTGCGGTTGAGGATCAGCCCGGCGAACAGCAGATAGAACAGCAGCTCGTGGCGCAGGGTCCAGGCCACGCCCAGGATCGGGTCCTGCAGCCGCGGCAGCAGCAAGATGCTGGCCCAGATATTGCCCCAGGACGTGGTGGCCGGGTCGCGCTCGGGGTAGAACAGAATGATGACGCCAAGCCCCGCCAGCACCACCCAATAGGTGGGGAAGATGCGGGCGAACCGCTTCCAGGCGTAGGAGCCGAGCTGGCCGGGCCGGCCGAGATCGCCGCGGTGGACGTAGTAAATGATGAAGCCCGACAGCACGAAGAAGAAATCCACCCCGGCGCGGCCGAATTTGAACAGCCCGTCCAGCGGCAGCCCGCCCAGCAGGGTGGGTCCCTTCAGCATGTCGGTGGCATGGACCAGCACCACCAGCACCGCGGCGATCCCACGCCCGGCCTCCACCCCGCGCAGCTTGCCGCCGCCGGCGGCTTTGGGCGTGGCCACGCTCCCGGCTCCTGTCATGGTTTCGTAACGACCACCGCCGAGTGGGCCAGACCGCGCCGCCCGGGTCAAGCCTGCGCGCGCGCTCATCCCAGCATCGCCGCGACATGGCGAAACCAGGCCACCAGCGGCCCCGGCAGCCAGATTCCGGCCACCAGCACCAGCGCCAGATGCGCCGCGATCGGCCAGTAGGAGGCACGCACCGGCCCGGTGGCGCCACGCGGTGGGCCGAAGGCAAGCTCGGTCCCGCGCGCCAGCAGCGCGCCGAACGCCACCAGCAACCCCAGTCCCAGCGCCACCGCCAGCGCCGGCTGGCGGGCGAAGGTGGAGCTCAGCACCAGGAACTCGGCGGTGAACACGCCGAACGGCGGCAGCCCGGCGATGGCCGCGATGCCCCCCAGCAGCGCCCAGCCCAGCAGCGGGTGGGTCTCGGTCAGGCCGCCGATCGCCTCCATCCGCTGCGTGCCCTTCACCTGCGCCACATGCCCGACCGAGAAGAAGATCGCCGATTTGGTGAGCGAATGCATGGTCATCTGCAACAGCCCGGCGAAATTGCCGAGCGCGCCCCCCATGCCGAACGAGAACACGATGATGCCCATGTGCTCGATCGAGGAATAGGCGAACAGCCGCTTGATGTCGCGCCGCCGGTACAGCATGAACGCGGCGAAGATCACCGAGATCAGCCCCAAGGTGACCATCAGCGGCCCCGGCGCGATGGCGCCCGGGCAGGCCGCCAGCAGCAGCTTGAAGCGCAACAGCGCGTAGAGCGCGACATTCAGCAGCAGCCCCGACAGCACCGCGGAGATCGGCGTCGGCCCCTCGGCATGGGCATCCGGAAGCCAGGCGTGCATCGGCGCCAGCCCCACCTTGGTGCCGTAGCCCAGCAGCAGGAAGATGAACGCCACGTCCAAAAGCCGGGGGTCGAAGCCGCGGGCGTAGCGCAGCAGCACCGTCCATTCCATCGCCCGCAGCCCCTCGCCCACCTCGGGCCGCGCGGCCAGATAGACCAGGATGGTGCCGAACAACGCCAGCGCGATGCCGACCGAGCCCAGGATGAAGTATTTCCACGCCGCCTCCAGCGCCGCCGGGGTGCGGTAGATGCCCACCATCACTACCGTGGACAGGGTGGCGAGTTCCACCGCCACCCACATCACGCCGATATCGTTCGCCAGCAGCGCCAGGTTCATGCCGAACATCATCAGCTGGAACATGGCGTGGTAGAAGCGCAGGTAGCCCGGCGTCAGATGCCCGGTGTCCAGCTCGTGGCCGATATAGCCGGCGGAAAACACGCTGGTGGTGGTGGCGACGAAGGTGCCCAGCACGATGAACACCACGTTGAGATCATCGACCAGCAGGAACCGCCCGGGGGCCGGGCGATGCGCCAGCAGCAGCAGCGCGCCGGCGAAGGCGATCGCGCTGGCGGCGATGTTCACCCGCGCCGAGGCGCGATAATCGGCGATCCCGGCCAGCACCGCGGCGCCCGCCAGCGGGGTCAGCAGCACCAGCGCCAGCCCGATCATCGTGCCCGCTCCCCGCGGGAGGCGTCGAGCACGCCGAGATCGACCGTGTCGAACCGCTCGCGGATGCGGAACAGGAAAATGCCGATCACGATGCACGCCACCAGCACCGAGAATGCGACCGAAATCTCCACCACCAGCGGCATCCCCCGCGCGCCGGTGGCGGCCAGGCTGATGCCGTTGTCGATCGACAGGAACCCCACCACCTGGCTGGCCGCGTTGCGCCGGGTGACCATGATGAGCAGGCCGATCAGCACCACCGACAGTGCCAGCGCGATATCCTGCCGGGCGACCGGCCCCGCCGCGCCGGTGACCGGCAGCATCACCTCCATCGACAGCGCGATCAGCCCCATGCCGGCCAGCATGGTGAGGCCGATGCCGGCCACCGTCTCGATCTCGCGGTGCAGGCCGAGGCGGACCACCAGCGCGCGCAGCGCCCAGGGGATGGCGATCGCCTTGAACGCCAGCGCCAGCGCGGCGGTGGCGTAGAGCTCGGCCGAGCCCTGCAGATGCGCCTGCCAGGCGACCGAGGCGGCGAGCAGCAGCGACTGCCCGGCCAGCACGTTGATGAGCGCGGTCAGCCGGTCCTGATAGAGCATGGTCAGGCTGCCCAGCACAATCAGCCCGGCCAGCATATGCGCGACATCGAAGGCGAAATGGCTCACCGGCTACAGCCCCCGCGAGACGAACAGCAACAGGGTGGCGAGCAGGCCCAGCATCAGCGCGCCCCCCAGCAGGTTGGGCACGCGGAACACCCGCATCTTGGCGATCGCGGTCTCGAACGTCCCGAGCAGGACCGCCCCCACGGCCAGCTTGGCGGCGAACGCGGCCAGCCCCACCGCATAGGCGGCCAGCCCGGCGCCGCCGGTGGCCAGCCCGGCGGGGACGAACACGCAGCCGATGAACGCCATCATCGCCAGCAGCTTCAGTGACGAAGCGAGCTCGATCATCGCCAGATGCCGGCCGGAATATTCCAGCACCATCGCCTCGTGGACCATGGTCAGTTCCAGATGCGTGGCCGGGTTGTCCACCGGGATGCGGGCATTCTCGGCGATGGCGACGATGACGAACGCCACCAGCGCCAGCGCCAGCGAGACCCGGAGCCCGAGCGCGCCCGAGGCCATGACCCGGGCGACGGTGCCGAGCTGGGAGGAACCGGCGAGCAGCGCCAGCGACACGATGATCATCAGCATCGCCGGCTCGGCCAGCGCCGCGATCATCACCTCGCGCGAGGCGCCGATGCCGCCGAAGGCGGTGCCGATATCCATCCCGGCCAGGGTCAGCAGAAAACGCGCCGCGCCCAGCAGGGCGACGATGACGATGAGATCGCCGGTCCAGGAGAAGATCAGCCCGGTGGCGAAGGTGGGCACCAGCGCGGTGGCCACCCAGGTGAAGGCGAAAATCCCGTAGGGAGCGGCGCGGAACAGCCAGGACGCGCCCTCGGCCAGCACCACCTCCTTGCCCAGCAGTCGGCGCAGATCGCGGTAGGGCTGGATGACGGAGGCGCCGCGTCGGCGCTGCAACCGCGCCTTCACCTTGCGCACCAAGCCGGTCAGCAGCGGTGCCGTGGCCAGCACCAGCGCCATCTGCGCGCCCTGGACGGCGAGGGCGGCGATCAGCTCCACAGTGCCACCGTCAGCAGCAGCGCGATCAGCGCCAGGAAGACCGCCATCAGGTAGCGGCGGATGGTGAGGAACTGCAGCGTGTTCAGCCGCCGCGCGGCGAACGCCACGAAACCGGCCACCGGGGCGTAGCCCAGGTCCCAGATCGGGTCGGCCAGGACCTTCTCGATCCGGGCCGGCGCGGTCTCGCCGGGGGGCGGCATGAACACCCGTTCGGACGCGCCGAACAGCGGGGCGGCCAGCACCCGTCGGATCGGCTGGGCGAAGCTGTCGGCGGTGTACTGGGTGATCGGCGCGGGGTTCGGGAACCCGCAATCCCAGGCCGGTGCCCGGCGGACGGCGCGGGAGGCGAAGCGGTGGATGGCGGCGGCGGTCAGCGCCGCGGCGGCGGCGACGAACAGCAGGATCAGCAGCCCGTCATAGGAGCTGCGGGCGGCGGCCACCGGGACGATCTTCAGCCAGGGCCGGCCCAGTTGGGACGGCATCGGCGCGCCCAGCAGGCCGCGCGTGACCGGTGCAAGCGAGTCGATCACCGCGCCCGGAACGATGCCCAGCAGCAGGCTGAGGACCGCCAGCCCGGCCATGGCGGCGCGCTGGAACCCATCGACCTCGTGCGCCACGGCGGCGGCGGGGCTGCGCGGGCGGCCGAGGAAGGCCACGCCGAAGAGGCGCACGAAACAGGCCGCGGCCAGGGCGGCGGCCAGCGCCAGCAGCGCCCCGTCGGCCGGGACCATCACCTTCAGCCCCCATTGCGGCAGATCCGGATGCAGCAGGATGGCCTGGAAGGTCAGCCATTCCGAGACGAACCCGCCGAGCGGCGGCAGCCCCGCGATGGCGGCGCAGCCGATCAGCACCCAGAACGCGGTCCCCGGCATCCGCCGGATCAGCCCGCCCAGCTGGTCCAGCCGGCGCGTTCCAGTGCCCGTCTGCACCGCCCCCGCGCCCATGAACAGCAGCGATTTCATGCTGGCATGACCCAGCACGTGAAACAGCGCCGCGGTCAGCGCCAGCGCCGCCGCGGCCGGGTCGCCGTCGGCGCGGAACGCCATCGCCAGACCCAGGCCGATGAAGATGATGCCGATATTCTCGATCGTGCTCTGCGCCAGCACCCGCTTGAGGTCGCGCTCGAGCACCCCCCGCAGCACGCCGAGCACGGCCGAGGCGCCGCCCAGCACCAGCACCGGGATCGCCGCCCACCAGGGCGGGCGGCCCAGCAGATCGAACGCGACGCGGATGAAGGCATAGACCGCGACCTTGGTCATCACCCCGCTCATCAGCGCGGAGACGTGCGAGGGCGCGGCCGGATGCGCCTCCGGCAGCCAGGCGTGCAGCGGGATCAGCCCCGCCTTGGCGCCGGCGCCGGCCAGCACCAGCAGCAGCGCCGCCGCGGCGACGGCGGGCGACGGGTGCGCGGCGCGCATGGCGGCGAAGCTGTAGCCGCCCGCCGGCCCGGCCAGCGCGCCGAAGCCGAACAGCAGCAGCAGCCCCGACAGGGTCGCCATCACCAGATAGAGATACGCCGCTGACCGCGCCGCGCCGTCGCGGTGGTCCGCCAGCACCAGCGCCCAGGAGGTGAGCGACATCAGCTCCCACGCCAGCAGGAAGCCGAACGCATCCGCCGCCAACAGGACCAGGTTCATCGCCGCCAGGAACACCGGGTAGAACGGCAGCACGCGGCCCGGCTCGGCGCCGTGATGATGGCCGGGGGCGGCGTAGCCCAGCGCATACAGGCTGGCGGCGACGCCACCCAGATTGACCACCAGCAGGAAGAACCCGGCCAGCGGATCGAGCGCGAAGCGGGCGCCGATCCAGGGCAGGAACAGCGGCAGGCGCAGGCTGGCGGGGGCGGCGAACAGGGCGAGAAGGCCGCTCGCGGCCAGCGCCGCGCACAGCCCGATGGTTCCGCCATACACGGCGCGGTGCGCCCGCCGCGGGGCCGGCCCGAGCACGACCCCGAGCGGCCCGAGCGCGGCGAGGGCGGCCAGCAGCGCCAGCGGCAGCGCCGGGGTCACGCCGGCGGGTCCTTCAGCCGCACGCCGCGCCCGCCGCCGGCGCTCACGGCGTTGTCGCCGATCAGCGCCACCCCGGCCTGATCCAGCGCGCCGATCAGCTTCATCAGGCTGTCCACGTTGCCGCGGATCACACCCTCGCTGGCCTCCATGCGCTGGATGGTGGGCAGCGACAGGCCGGACAGCTCGGCCAGGCGGCGCTGGTCGATCCCCAGCAGGGCGCGGGCGGCGCGCATCTGGCCGGCGGTAATCATGGCCGGTGCATGACGCACGGAGGCTTACAAGTCAAGCCTCAGACATCACTTATGCCATCAAAACCGTGGGTACTGCGGTCCCGCCGCGCTCACCCCCGCCCGGTCCGCGGCAGCTTGCGCGGCCCCGCCTCCCGCTCCGGCCCCCAGATATGCGCGTAATAGCTATCGGCCAGCTGCAAGGCCGCCACCGGGTTGTGGCCCAGCACCCGGTCCTTCGCCACCAGCACCGTGCAGGGCGCCTCGGAATACCTGAAGAACAGGCTGTCATGCCCGACGCACAGCCCGAGCACGACGTTGAACTCGGCCCCGTGCGCGTTCAGCAGTTCGGCCTGCGCCGCCGGGTTGCACAGCGCCTCGAACTGCCCGGGACGGATTTTCTCCTGCTCGGTCAGACCCAGCGCCTCCTTCGGGATCGACCCGTTCTTGCAGGCGACCGAAACCACCTCGAACCCGTGGCTCTCCAGGATCGCGGTGAGCGTCAGCGCGTGATCGACGAAGCTGATGCAGTTCGCGATCCCGATGCGACGATACCCCATGCGCCGGGCGAAGGCGGCGATCTCCTCCACCCGGGTCCACTTGCAATACCCTTCCGCCTCCACCTGCGCCGAGGCCACCGAGATGCGCCGTGTCTGCCGATCGTCGTACAGCGCGCGGGCCCGCGCCTGGGCATCCGGATCGACCTTGGACGGGCAGAAGCCCGGGCCGCGCGCGTCCGCCTCGCCCTGGCGGCAGGCGCGCAGATTGGGCGGACAATAGGCGCAGGAGGGATCCTGGTAGGTCATCGCGCTTCCCCGGACGTCGTTCGATCCGGCAAGCCTCCCCCCGGCCCGGCGCGGGCGCATTGATCCAGCGCAAACATGCCGCGACCGGCACGACCCGGCTTGCCCGCCCCC
>JBMFXF010000089.1:0-11658 GCA_049964515.1 Acetobacteraceae bacterium
ACCCCCCGCCCCGCCGGCACCCTTGGCTCGGGGATGGAGTCCCCCCTCAACCGCCGTGCCAGGGCTGATGACTCCTGCCAATCCGCACCGCCGGCACGGGGCCGGTCGCGGCGGGCCAGCTGGCCGGAGACGGAACATGTTCGGCTACGCATTGATCGGGCTGGGCGGCGCGCTGGGCAGCATGGCCCGCGCCGGCGTCGCCGCCGCGATGGCCCGCCTCACCGGCCCCGCCTTCCCCTGGGGCACCATCCTTATCAACGTCACCGGCTCGTTCCTGATCGGGCTGGTTGCCAGCCTGACCGTCGCCCATGGGCGCGCCCCCGGTCTCGCCGCCGCGCGCAGCCTGCTGATGGTGGGGTTCTGCGGCGGCTACACCACCTTCTCCTCGTTCTCGTTGCAGACGCTGGACCTGATCCGCGACGGGCGCGGCGCGCAGGCCACCGGCAACGTGCTGCTCTCGGTGCTGCTCTGCCTCGGCGCGGTGGCGGTCGGCCACCAGGCCGGCACCGGCCTGCGCCCCGCCACGCGCCAGGCCGATGCCAACGATCAGGTGCTGGCGGTGATCGACCGGCCGGCGCTGGCCGGGCGGGTGCTGGACGCCGCCGGCTGGCTGCGCGCGGGGCTCGGCGCCGGCGGGCAGCGCGCGCTGCTGGTGCTGGCGGCACCGGTTCCGTTCCTGCCCAGCGAGGAGACCCTCACCGCCGAACGCGCCGCCGAGGCGGATGCCGAAGCCGGCCGCGCCCGACTGCGCGCCGCCGTCGCCGGCTGGACCGGCGGCCGGCTGAGCGAGACCGAGGAGCACCCCGCCGCCGCCATCGCCGCCGCCGGGGCGCGGGCGATCGTGCTGGCCCGCCCCGGTCCGCACGACCCGCCCTGGGTGGCCGAGGCGCTGCACGCCGCGCTGTTTCACACCCGCGCCCCGGTGCTGGCGCTGCCGCCCGAAGCCGGCCCCGCGCTTCCCGCCGACCCGGTGGTGGCGATCGGCTGGCGCGAGCAGGACCCCCACGCCGCCGCCGCGCTTACGGCCATCGCCCCGCTGCTGGCCAACGCGCGGCGCATCCTGCTGCTGCATGTGGGCGCCGCGCTGGCGCTGCCACCGCCGCTGCGCGGGCGCACCGCGCAAAGCCTGGGCGTGCCGCGCGACGGCACCTCCGCCGGCGCCGCCCTGCTCGCCGCCGCGGCGGTTGAGGGGGCGGATCTGCTGGTGATGGGCGCCTATACCCACGGGCCCTGGCGCGAGGCGCTGCTGGGTGGCATGACCCGGCATGTCCTGACCCACGCTCGCATCCCGCTGCTGCTCCGCCACTGATCGGGCGGGAGGAGATCGCCCCGCCATGACCCGCCCCGCCCGTCCGCGCTTTCCCGCGCCCTCGCTGGTCACCGAGACCGCGGCGCTCGCCGCCCTGGTCGAGCGGCTGCGCGCCGAATCCTTCGTGACGGTCGATACCGAGTTCATGCGCGAACGCACCTACTACCCGGAACTCTGCCTGGTGCAGCTGGGCGGCGCCTCGGAGGTGGCGGTGATCGACCCGCTGGCGCCGGGGCTCGACCTCGCCCCGCTCGGCGCGTTGTTCGCCGACCCCAACGTCCTGAAAGTGTTCCACGCGGCGCGGCAGGATGTCGAGATCTGCGTGCTGCGCTGGGACGCGGTGCCGACGCCGCTGTTCGATACCCAGGTGGCGGCGATGGTGGCCGGGTTCGGCGATCAGGCCGGCTACGACACGCTGGTCCAGCAGCTCGCCGGCGGGCAGATCGACAAGGCGCACCGGTTCTCCGACTGGTCGGCCCGCCCGCTGTCGCCGGCGCAGCTCGCCTATGCCGCCGCCGACGTGACCTGGCTGCGTCCGGTGTACGAAACCCTGCGCGCCCGGCTGGAGGCGGAGGGACGCATCGAATGGGTGGCCGAGGAGATGGCGGTGCTGACCGATCCCGCCACCTACCGCACCGACCCCGAGACCGCCTGGCAGCGGCTGCGCCCGCGCAGCACCAACCGCCGCTTCCTCGGCCTCTTGCGCGCGCTCGCCGCCTGGCGGGAGCGCGAGGCGCAGCGCGTGAACATCCCGCGCGGGCGGGTGCTGAAGGACGAGACCTTGCTGGAACTGGCCGCCACCGCGCCCGATCAGCCGGAGGCGCTGGCGCGCGCGCGCGGCATCACCCGCGGCTTCGCCGAGGGGCGGATGGGCGCGGGGCTGCTCGAGGCGATCGCCGCCGCACGCGCCGAGCCGGAGGCGGCGCTGCCCGCCGCCCCCCCGCCGGGCCCCGCCGAGCGGCCCTCGCCGGCGCTGGTGGCGCTGCTCAAGGTGTTGCTGGCCGCCGCCTGCGAACGCCATCACGTGGCGCCGAAGCTGGTCGCGGCGGCGGAGGATCTGGACCGGCTGGCGGCCGGGCAGGACGCGGGGCTGGCGGTGCTGCACGGCTGGCGGCGCACAGTGTTCGGCGCCGACGCGCTGGCGCTGCGGGAAGGCCGCATCGCGCTCGGCGTGGCCGGGCGCGAGGTGCGGGTGATCCCGATCGGCGGCTAAGCCGCCGGGGCGCGGGAGCGGGTTCCGAGCCCGCTTTGTCTGGCGAGCGAGGAGCGGCGCTCGGAGTAGCCCGGCGCCACCATCGGGTAGTCCGGCGTCAGGCCCCAGCGCTCCCGGTATTGTTCCGGGGTCATGTTATAGGCGGTCTTGAGATGCCGGCGCAGCATCTTCAGTTTCTTGCCGTCCTCGAGGCAGATGATATAGTCGGAAAATACCGATTTGCGCGGCGGCACCGCCGGGGCCGGCCGCTCCGCCGCCGCCGGCGCACCGCCCAGCGCGGCCAGCGTCTCGTGGACGCTCTGGATCAGCTTCGGCAGCGCCTCGGCCGGCAGCGGGTTGGCCGCGACATGGGCGGCGACGATGCGCGCGGTCAGGTCCAGAAGGGTCGGGTTGACAGGCACCTCGGCCATCGCGGGTCCTTTCGGCGAACGCGAGATCACTCATATAAGAGCAAGGCGCCGATTCGCCATCGGTTTCGGCGTCCCCCACAGCCGGTTTCCCCGCCATGACCGAAGCTCCGCCCGCCGACGCCACGCTCGACATCACCGCCGAACTCTGCCCGATGACGATGGTGCGGACCCGGCTGGCGCTGGACCGGCTGACGCCGGGACAGGTGCTGGCGGTGCGCCTGTGCGGCGAGGAACCGCTGCGCAACGTACCCGCCGCCGCCGCCGCGCTGGGGCACGCGGTGCTGGACTTGCAGGCCGAGCCGGACGGAACCAGCCGGTTGCTGCTGCGACGGAAATAGGACCTCACGCCACCGCCGGCGCCGCGGCGAACCGGCCGGGTGGCCGGACCGTGGCTTGCGGTCCCATGGTGACTACCATGAAGCAAGCAACGGGCGCGTCAACCCCGGCTTGCCCAAGGCGTCCGGGCCCCGGATACTCGGCGCAAGCAACCCGGAGGAACCCATGTCCGCATCCCCGTCCGCATCCCCGTCCCCTCGGGCCGCCGCCGGCCAGGCCATGCGCCGCAAGCTGATGGGCGAGGCCTATGCCGACCGCCTCAACGGCACCGTCTATGCCGACCCGATCATGCAGAAATTCGCCGAGGTCACCACCGAGACCATCTTCGGCACGCTGTGGAACCGGCCCGGGCTCGACCTCAAGACCCGCACCCTGATCGTGGTGGTCTCCGACACCGTGATGGGCCGCGAGGCGGAGCTGGCGATCCATCTGCGCATGGCGCGCAACCAGGGCTGGTCGGAGGAGGAGCTGACCGAGGCGATCCTGCACCTCGCCGGGTATATCGGCGCGCCGCTGGTGCGCGAGGCGCTGCTGGCGGCGTCGCGCGTGTTCGCGGAGTTGCGCGCGGAGAAGTAGCCCACCACCCAACGTTGACATTCGCCGCCGCCGCCGCTTCCTGTCCCCCATGCTGCGCGGCATCGTCACGGTTGGCGCCTGGACCCTGGCGAGCCGCATCCTCGGCTTCGTCCGCGACATCCTGATCGCCGCCCGCCTCGGCGCCGGGCCGGTGGCGGACGCCTTCTTCGTCGCCCTGCGCCTGCCCAACCTGTTCCGCCGCCTGTTCGGCGAGGGCGCGTTCGCCGCTGCCTTCGTCCCCGGCTTCACCGGCACCCTCACCGCCCACGGCCAGGACGCGGCCCGCGCCTATGCCGAACAGGCCCTCGCCGGGATGCTGCTGGCGCTCGGCCTGCTCACCATCGCCGGCGAAATCTTCATGCCGCAGGTGATGCTGGGCCTGGCCCCGGGCTTCGCCGCCATCCCGGCGAAATTCGCCCTGGCGGTCACCCTCTCGCGCCTGACCTTCCCCTATCTGGTGCTGATCTGCCTCGCCGCCCTGGTCTCCGGCGTGCTGAACGGGCTCGACCGCTTCACCGCCGCCTCGGCCAGCTACCTGCTGTTCAACCTGGTGATGATCGCCGCCCTGCTGTGGCTGACCCCGTTCCTGCCCAGCGCCGGGCACGCGCTGGCGGTGGGGGTGACGCTCTCGGGCCTGGCCCAGCTCGGCGTGCTGCTGGTCGCCGCGCGCCGGGCCGGGATGCGGCTGCGGCTGGTGCGTCCCCGGCTGACACCCGAGATGCGCGCCCTGCTGCGCCGGATGGCGCCGGGCCTCGTCGGCGCCGGGGTGACGCAGCTCAACCTGGCGGTGGATGTCATCATCGCCAGCCTGCTGCCGGCCGGCACCGTCTCGGTGCTCTATTACGCCGACCGGGTGCAGCAACTCCCGCTCGGGGTGATCGGCTCGGCGGTGGGCACGGCGATGCTGCCGGTGCTCTCGCGCCAGGTGCGCGCCGGGCAGGCCGCCGCCGCGGCCGAAACCCAGAACCGCGCCATCGAATACGCGCTGTTCCTGACCCTGCCGGCGGCAGTGGCGCTGGGCGCGATCGCGCTGCCGGTGATCTCGGTGCTGTTCGGCCGCGGGCGGTTCGCCGGGCCCGACGTTCTGCTGTCCGCGCGGGCGCTTTCGGCCTACGCGCTGGGGCTGCCGGCCTTCGTGCTGGTGAAGGTGCTCGCGCCCGGGTTCTTCGCCCGCGGGGACACCGCGACGCCGGTGAAGATCGGGCTGGTGGCGGTGGCGCTCAACCTGGCGCTCAATCTGGCCTTCATGCGCCCGTTGCAGCAGACCGGCCCGGCGCTGGCGACCAGCCTGGCGGCGATGGTCAATCTCGGCCTGCTCGGCCTGGTGCTGGCCCGGCGCGGGCAGCTCGCCTTCGATGCCACCCTGCGGCGGCGGGCGCCGCGGATGGCGCTGGCGGCGCTGGCGATGGGCCTGGTGCTGCTGGCCGCGCGGGCCGGGCTGGCGCCGCTGCTGGCCGACCGCGGGGTGCTGCGCTGGCTGGCGCTCGCCGCGCTGGTGGCGGCGGGGGGCGCCAGCTATTTCGCCGCCCTGCCGCTGACCGGCGCCTATGGCGTGCGGGAGGCGCTGGCCCGCTTGCGTCCCCGCGCCCGATCGGCGAAACCCGCGCCATGAGCCAGCCCCGCATCTTCTCCGGCATCCAGCCGTCCGGCATCCCCACCCTCGGCAACTACCTCGGCGCCATCCGCAACTGGGTGACGTTACAGAACAGTCACGAGTGCATCTGGTGCGTGGTCGATCTGCACGCGATCACGGTCTGGCAGGAGCCGGCGGCGCTGGCCCGCCAGACGCGGGAGATGGCGGCGGTGCTGCTGGCCTGCGGGCTCGACCCGGTGAAGCACGTGCTGTTCGCGCAGTCGCATGTGCGCGCGCACGCGCAGCTGGCGTGGATTTTCAATTGCGTGGCGCGCCTGGGCTGGCTCAACCGCATGACCCAGTTCAAGGACAAGGCGGGCAAGGACCGGGAGGCGGCCTCGGCCGGGCTCTACGTGTACCCGAACCTGATGGCGGCGGATATCCTGGCCTATCACGCAACCCGGGTGCCGGTGGGGGACGATCAGCGGCAGCATCTGGAACTGGCGAACGACATCGCGCAGAAATTCAACCATGATTACGGGGTGGCGTTCTTCCCCGCCATCGAGCCGCTGATCCTGGGGCCGGCGGCGCGGGTGATGAGCCTGCGCGACGGGACGAAGAAGATGTCGAAATCCGATCCTTCGGACCAGAGCCGGATCAACCTGAACGACGATGCCGATACCATCGCGCTGAAGATCCGCCGGGCGAAGACGGACCCCGAGCCGCTGCCGGGGACGGAGGCGGAGCTGGCGGGCCGGCCGGAGGCGCGCAACCGGGTGGGGATCTATGCCGCGCTGGCGGGGGTGGCGCCGGCGGCGGTGCTGGCGGAGCACGCGGGGATGGGGTTCGGCGCGTTCAAGCCGAAGCTGGCGGAGCTGCTGGTGAGCGTGCTGGGGCCGATCGCGCGGGAGACCGAGCGGCTGCTGGCGGACCCGGGGCAGATCGACGCGGCGCTGCGGACGGGGGCGGCGCGGGCGGCGGCGATTGCCGACCCGATCGTGGCGGAGGCGGAGCGGCTGGTGGGGTTTTTGCCGCGCACGCCTGTCTCCGCGGGCTGATCGAACGCCACGCGGTGGAACCCGGGCGCGGGCGGCGCGCCACAGGGTCCGGTCTGGGCGGTGACTGCGCCCGCTATGTTTTGGCCGTCCACACGGAGCACCACCCGTGCGGGCTGATCGCGCCCGCGACGACATGGCAATGCCCGGGCTGCGCCGGGTCGGCCGCCGGGATGAAGAAGCGGCATCCACTGCAGTCGTGGCCCGCGTTGGGCTGGTCGCGGTAGCCGACCGCCGCTTTCGGCGCGGTGCCGTATTTCGGCGCCTGCGCCTCGGCGCGGCTGGCCAGAACGCCGGCCGCCGCAATCAGGGCGCCCCCCCCTACCAGGTGGCGCCGCGAGATATCCTTACTCTGTTTCATCAAGTCCTGTTCCTGTTTCTATTGCGATCCGCACGGCCGGGGCGGTGAACCCCAGCCGCTTGTGGCTGCCGTCGCACAGCGGCTTGTCGGCCGAAGCGCCGCAGCGGCACAAGGCAAGCTTGGGCCGGTCCAGCACCAGCAGGCGCCCGTCGAGCCGGACCGGCGTGCCGGCCGGGAGATCGATCACGATCGGACCGTCCTCCCGGCACCGCAGCCGCCGGAGCGGTGCGACGGGTTGCCCTGCCACGTCTAGGTGAAAATGTTCGTGGGCAGGAAGCTGGTGGTTTCCATCACGCTCGGAATCGGCGCGGAGAGTTTGCGCAGCGCCGCCCGGGTTCCCTTGTACCACGGATTGGTGCTCATCGGGTCGGTGTAGGGGGAGGTGAGGCTGTTGGAGGTGCCGAGCCAATGAAACAACTGCGCGAAAATCACTCCGCGCGGCACCGAATCCGTGACATACACCACGAACACCGCGTTCCCCTGGAGGTTCGAGGCCTCGACCATATCCCCGTTCACGATGTCCAGGGCTTTCGCGTCGGCCGGGTTGAGCTCGATGTAGGGCAGCGGGATGGTGGTGGTTTTCTCCGGGTTGAGCCGCTGGTGATACTCGGTCTGCCAGAGGATCTGACTCCGCCCCATGGTGAACCAGAACGGGTAGCGCTTTTCCATTGCCGGCGTCAGATAATGGGCGACCGGAGCGGCTTCCTTGAAATCGTCCCAGGGGCGGGTTGCGTACCAGTGGAACTTGCCGTCCTTGGTGGCGAAATTGAAGGTCGGGTAGAGCCGCTCGGTGCCGACCAGCTCGCCGGTCTTGGGGTCCATCCGCACTGGCGTCTGGATGCCCTTCTGGCCGACCTTGCGGAGGAACGCGTAATCCACCCCCTTGAAGCTCTCGGGATCGAGTTTGCCCGCTTCCGAGGCCGGCACCCGGGTGTTCATCCCCGCGTAGAGGTCTTCCTGGATCGAGCGGACCACGTCGGCGCCATGGGTCCAGGCCATCCCCTCGAACCGCTTGGCGATCTCGTGCTTGCCCTCGGCCTTGTACATTTCGGCCAACCGGGTGCCGATCATGCCGTGGATGTGCCAGTCGGGCCGCGCCTCTCCCGGCGGGTCCATGAACCGGTCGTCCAGCCGCATCAGCCGGCTGTTGCAGTTGAGCGAGATGCTCTCCGCCTCGCCCCATTGCGCCGCCGGAAGGATCAGATGGGCGTCGCGGGCGGTCTCGATCTGGTAGATGTTCTGCACCACCATGAACAGACCGTCGGTCTTATCGACCCCTTCCAGGATCCGCTCGGCCAGCGCCGCCATCGACGCCGGTTCCCCGCCCTCGTTTCGCCGCAGCGACAGGAAATCGGTCAGGGTCTGGGTGCGCTTGCCGATCCGCTCACGGAAGAACTGGCTGTTCTGCGCGGCAAGATAGGGGTTGCAGCCGATCACCCAGAACAATTTGCCGTGGCCGGTCTGCACGTACTGATCCACATCCGGCGGCGGCTTCGGGCCCGGGTAATCGGGGCGCGCGTAGCCTTCCTGATGGCCGCCCTGCCGGCCGGTTCCCGTGCCGGGCCGCCCGACGTTCATGGTCAGCGCGCCGAGCTGCGCGACCGCCGCGACCGCGTCGTACTGGCGGTAATTCCAGATGATCCCCTTCTCGTAAAGGATCAGGCTGCGGCGCGGGAAGCCGCCGGCCTTGCGCTCGGCGATCAGGCTGGCGAGTTGCTCGATCTGGGCGCGCGGCACGCCGGTGATGCGCTCCGCGGTGGCCATGAAGCGGGCATAGGGCATGCGCAGTTGCAGGGTTTTCGCCTTGTATTCGCGCAGGCTGGCCTGGTCGGTGTGCGCGCGCAGGAATGCGCCGTCGTAGAGCTTCTTCTCCCACACCGCCCGGGCGACGGCGTTGGCCAGCACATAGTCGGTGCCCAGATGGGGACGGATGTGCAACACATCCGCGCCCGCCTTGCGCGCCGCGTTCACCGTCGGCGTGATGCGCGGATCGACCACCACCACCTTGGCCGGCGCGATCGGCTCCTTGGCGCCGAACGTCGCGCGCTTTTCCGCCGCGGTGCTGCCCTGGATGTTCGGCACCATGTGTTCCATGAAGAGCACGGTTGCCGTCTCGTAGGAATTGGCGCCCCAGAGCACGATGGTATCGGCCAGCCTTGCGTCGGCGGCGGTGTAGTTGAGCTCGTGCAGGCCGCGGTCGCGGGTGCCCCAGGTCTCGGAACTGTAGCCCGGCCGGTTATGGATGCCGGTGAACTTCATCTGCAGCCCGGTGAACAGCAGCCGGCCGGTGCCGTACGTATTCTCCATGCCGCCGCCACCGCCGCCATGATCGTAGATTTTGGCGGTCAGCTGGTCGGAGCCGTGCTTGTCCAGGATTCCCTTGATCACCCGGGCCTGCAGCTCGACCGCGTCGGTCCAGGAAATCGGATTGAACGTATCGCCGACCCGCAGCAGCGGATAATGCAGCCGCACCCGGGTGGGCCGGCTGTCGGACCAGGTGGTCTTCGCGTTCGCGGCGCCGCGACTGGAATGGTTGCCCTGCAGATTGATCGGGGAATCATGCGCCGGCACCACCGCCAGATGATAGGTGTTGCCATCATCGCGGCGGATGGTGGAATACATGGATTCCGTATAGGCGAAACCGAGCGCGTGCTGCGGGGAGGTGAAATCCACCCCGAACGCGTTCTCCTCCGCCTTCGGCCCGCCGGCCTCGCCAAGCGGCCATGTATAGGTGACGTAGCCGCAGCCGACATTGCAATACTGGCAGACGGTGTTGCGCGTTTCCGCGTTCTTCGGCGGCAGCGGCAGCGACTCGCGCCGATTGTAAACAGCCATGTGCTATCCCTCCCTCAACCTTGCCGCGCCAGATCGCGATCGCGACCCCAGATCAGTCCGCTCATGCGCTCGGCGTAGATGTCGCCGGTCGCGGCATCGACCGAAAGATGGATCTGCGGCAGATAGTCGGCGGCCAGCCCCTGATAGACCTGTCCGTTTTTCGACGGGTCATACATGGAATAATGACAAGGACAGACGAACCGGTCGCCCTCGAACGAAACCGGGCAGCCCATGTGGGTGCAGATGGCGGAAAACGCGACCACATCGCGGTCGGGGCCGACCCCCTCGTAGGCACCCTGCCCCAGCTTCACCAGCATCGCCGGCGAAGTGTCATCGGGATACGAGAACGAAACCGGCTGGTTCGGCTTGAGCGCGTGCAAATTGGCCACTTTGACACGCGGCCAGCCGCCAGTCGGCGCGGCGATCGCCTGGGCCGCGCGCGCGGCCCCCGGGCCGGCCATCAACCCGGCGGCGACGCCGGACTGGACCAGACCGCGACGGGAAATCGGCATGAGCAGACACCTCCCTGATTCGATGTTAGATGACTTATCGCAGGGTCATAATGCCGCCCCCCCCCCCCCCTGTCAAGCATGGCAGCCAAGCGTGGCAGTTTTTTTCAGGGCTTGCAATCGGCCGGCACTGCTCCCATGGTTCGAGCATGATCGAAATGCTGCCCCCCGACCCGATCGCCCGGCAGACCGTCACCGCGCTGGCGGCCCTGGCCCATGAACATCGGCTCGCCCTGTTCCGGCTGCTGGTGGAACGGGGGCCGGACGGGCTGCCCGCCGGGGTGATCGCCGAGCGCCTGGGTCTCGTGCCGTCCTCGCTCACCTTCCATTTGCAGCACCTGCACCGCGCCGGGCTCATCAGCCAGCGCCGGCTCGGCCGGCAGATCATCTACGCCGCCGATTTCGCGGCGATGAACGATCTGCTCGCCTATCTCTCCCGCAACTGCTGCGGCCGGGAGGATGCTCCCGCCGATCTCGCCTGCCATCCCAGGGCTGCGCGCTGCACCCCGGACCGGAGGACCGCATGAGCCAGGCCACCCTTCCCTCTTCCCCCGGCGCCTGCTGCGCCCCCGCCCCGGCGGCCGGATCGGCCGAGGACGCGATCAAGGCGCTGGTGCGCGCCCGCTACGGCGGCATCGCCGCCGGCACCGGTGCCGCCTGCTGCGGCGGCGAGCCGGACAAATCCATGCAGATGGGCTACGCCCCGGAGGACCTCGCCGCGGCGGGGGACGGCGCCAATCTCGGTCTCGGCTGCGGCAATCCGCAGGCGATCGCGGCCCTCCGCCCCGGGGAGGTGGTGCTGGACCTCGGCTCCGGGGCCGGGTTCGACTGCCTGCTCGCCGCCCGCGCGGTCGGCCCGGCCGGCCAGGTCATCGGCATCGATATGACGCATGAGATGCTGGCCAAGGCGCGCGCCAACGCCGCCAGGGTCGGCGCCGCCAACGTGAGCTTCCGGCTCGGCGAGATCGAGCACCTGCCGGTGGCCGACGACGCCGCCGACGTGATCCTGTCGAACTGCGTGATCAACCTGGTGCCCGACAAGGCACAGGTGTTCCGCGAGGCGTTCCGGGTGCTGAAACCGGGCGGGCGACTCGCGATCTCCGACGTGGTCAACACCGCGCCGCTGCCGGCGCCGCTGGCCGCCGACCCCGCCCTGCTGTGCGGCTGCGTCTCCGGCGCCGCGCCGGTGGCCTCGGTCGAGGGCTGGCTGCGCGCCGCCGGCTTCACCGACATCGCGATCACCGTGCAGCCGCAAAGCCGCGCGCTGATCGCTACCTGGGCGCCGGGCAGCGGGATCGAGGACTACGTGGTCTCCGCCGCGATCGAGGCGCGCAAACCGCTGCGCGCGGGCTGAGCGGGTCGCGCCGGGCCGCTGCCGGCGGGGGGACATCCGGGCTTGGTTGGAATCCGATCCTTCGGACCAGAGCCGGATCAACCTGAACGACGATGCCGATACCATCGCGCTGAAGATCCGCCGGGCG
>JBMFXF010000090.1:0-11617 GCA_049964515.1 Acetobacteraceae bacterium
CGCTGGTGGTGACGCATTGGGGGTTCATCATGGCGCTCACCGGCCTCAGCATCCCGAACGGCGAGCATCTGCGCTTCGACCCCACCGCCCCGCCGCCCGCCACCATCCCTTGGAAAGTCTAGCGGATCCGCGCCAGCATCGCCCGGTTCGCCGTCATCGCCGCGAACCGGCTGCCCACCGCGTACCACAGCAGCAACATCGCCTCGCGTGGCCAGAACCACGGGTGCAGCGCCGCCAGGGGCGAGGGCTCGGCCGCGCAGGGCACCACCCGCAGCCCGAGTCCCGCCGCCATCGCCAGGCTGCGCGCCAGATGGGGCCGGGAGGTCACCAGCACCGCCTCCGCTCCCTCGGGCGCCAGGTCCGCCCGGTAGCAGCGCAGGTTCTCGAGCGTATGGCGCGAGCGGGGTTCGAGCACGATGGCCTGATCCGCCACCCCGGCGGCCAGCAGGAACGCGCGCCCGGCCGCCGCCTCCGACACCGGCGCCGGCGGGCGCAGCCCGCCCAGGATCACGATCCGCAGGCCCGGGTCCGCCGCCCACAGCGCCGCCGCCCGCGCCAGCCGGGCCCGGAACGCCCGCCCCGGCCGGCCGGAGGCACCGAGCCGCGCCCCCAGCACCAGCACCCACCGCCGCCTGCCCGCCGCCGGTGCGACCGGCGCCCGCAGCCCGTGCCAGGCCACCCCCGCCAGCGCCGCCAGCGGGGCCAGCCCCAGGCTGAGCACGCCCACCCCCAGCGCCAGCGCCAGCATCGCTGCGCCGTCGCGCCCGACCATCGCCCCGTCACCCTCCATGCCCGCGCCTCCTAGGCCGGACCCGGCGCTGGTGGGGCGCGTGGCCGCCCGCTACGCCGCCGAGGGGCGGTTCGCGCGCGGCTTCGTCGCCGGCAAGCTGCGCCGCGACCCGGCCAGCGCCGCCATCCTGCACGCCGCCGGCGCCGAGGGGTTCGGCAGCGTGGTCGATCTCGGCTGCGGGCGCGGGCAGCTGGCCGTCGCGCTGCTGCTGGCCGGTGCGGCCAGCGCGGTGACCGGGATTGAGGCGGCGCCAACGCAGGCCGCCCAGGCCGCGCGCGCCGGCGCCGGGCTGCCGCTGCGGGTGATCCGCCGGGACCTCGCCGCCGATCCCCGCGTGCCGGCCGCCGATACGGTGCTGATCGTCGATCTGCTCTACCAGCTGCCCACCCCGGCGCAGCTTGTGCTGCTGCGCGCCGCGGCGGCGGCGGCGCGACAGCGGGTGCTGATCCGCGCGCTGGACCCCGGCGCCGGAGCGCGCGCCGCGCTGACCCTGGGGTGGGAACGGCTCAGCCGGCGGCTCTCCCCTCATGCCGGGGCGGTGGTCAACCCGCGCCCGCCGGCCGAGGCGGCGGCGATCCTGCGCGATGCGGGGTTCGTGGTGACCATTGCGCCCTGCCACGCCGGCACGCCGTTTGCCAATGTGCTGATCACGGCGTCCCGGCCTGCCGTGCCATCGCCGCCAGCAGTGCCGGGATGCTGCCCCCGTGCCCGGCCAGGAACGAGGCATAATCCGCCCGCACCGTGATGCGCAGGCTGGTGCCCTCGGCGATCAGGTCGATGATGCGCGGGCCGGCGGGTTCCATCCGCACCACCCAGGTCACATGGGCGGCGGGGCTGCCGGGGCGGGCGACCTCGGTGGTGACATCGGTCACGTCGCCGTTGCGGACCGGGCGCAGGATGCGCAGCCGGAAGCCCTTGGCGTCCGGATGGCGGTAGGCGCCGACCCGGGCCAGCACGCTGGTGACCAGGATGGCGCGGAACAGGCCGACGTAGCGCGCCTGCTGGGCGGGGCTGGCGCGGCGCCAGTACCGCCCGAGGCAGAAGCGGGCGACGTAGGGGATGTCCACCACCTGGTCGAGGAAGGCGCCGAGGGCGCGGCGGCGGGCCTGGGGCGATTGCGCCTGGCCGACGATGGCGGCGAGGCGGTCGCCGGCCTGGCGGATGAAGGCGGCGGCGTCCTGGGCGGGCGCGGCGGCGAGGAGCAGCGGGGCGGCGAGGGCGAGGTGGAGCAGCGGGCGGCGCGGGGTCATGCGGGAAGATAACCACAAAGCGGGGGTCCGCCGCCACGCGCCGGGACGGCGCGGACCAACTTGCATATGGCTGTCGTAAGAACCACTCTGTAACGGCCGAACGGAAGATCAGTCTGATGAACCCGTAGCGCGCCGGCGTTGCCCCCCTCTCCTCCGTCCAAGGGAGGCGCCCATGAGCGGCGCGGTTGCCCGTCTGGTCGAGGACCTGCGCGCCCGCGGCAGCCTCAAAGGCTCGGACCTTGCCAACATCACCCATGTCTCGCCCGCCACGGTGTCGCGCTGGGCGGCCGGCTGATCCATGCCGGAGACGCGGATCGCGTTCTGGCGGTGATCGACAGCCTCGCCGACGCCAGCTTCACGTGACGGCGCCCGGCCTGCGGCGCCGGCATGATCGGGAACGGCTGGATGCCCTCGAGGCGCATCCGGCCGCGGCGTTCCAGGGCGAGGTCTGGCGGGTGACCGCGCAGGGGCGAGACGCGCTGCGCGCCTCGTCGGCCGGCGGTCGCAGGAGCCCACCCGGGGAGTTCGAGGTCCTCTGTACGAGCCTCGCGCGGGCGGGCGCGCTGGCCGAGATCGGCGACCGCCTCGCGCTGGAGCCGGTCTGGCCCAGCCGAATCGCCCACGCGCTGCATCGGATCACCGCTCGCACCGACCGCACCCTCCGCTTTGCCGATCTCGACGGCCTGGCGTCGCTGGGGGGGGGATGTGCGGCGATACGCCAGCTTCGACTACGCCGCCTCCCAGGCCATCGCCGCGGCGGCGTATTTTCTCGGGTTCGACGGGCTGATCGTGCCGAGCGCGCGCGGTCCGGCGCTCACTCTGGTGATCTTCACCGAAAAACCGGGTCCCGGGGCGGTGTTGGAGGTGGCGGCCCCGGAGCCGGTGGACGGGTCCGCCTGGCGGTCCGGGCGGCATCGGTCGCCACCGAGGGCACCAAAGACGTCCTGATGGAACCATGATCCTCCGTCATGGTCGGCGTTGACCCGGCCTTGACGGGCGGTCAGGCGAGATGCACCGCCAGCCACACCGCCGCCGACCCGGCCGAGGTCGCCTCCACCCGGTGCCGGCAATGCGCCGGCAGCACCAGCCAATCGCCCGGACCGAGCAGCCTTGCCGCGGCCTCGTCGGCGATGCGCAGCCGCGCGCTCCCGGCCAGCAGGGCGACGAACTCCGCCCGTTCCTGGTCGTACCAGAATCCTTCGGGACTCGCCTGACCCAGCGAGACGATGCGCTCGATCCGCGCGCCCGGCAGCGCCACAAGGGTCTCGAGGCGCTCGTTCTCGCGCGCGTCGGGCAGAGCTGCGAAAAGGTTTCCCCCCGCAATCACCCCACCACCTCCACCTCCGTCAGCCCCGCGGCCAGCAGCCCGCGCAGCGCCGGCCCGGCCAGCGCAATGCAGCCCGCGGTCGGCGCCATATCCGCGCTGGCGACATGCAGGAAAATCGCCGAGCCGCGCCCGCGAACCGGCGGCGCGTCGTTCCAGCCCAGCACGCCGATCAGGTCGTACAGCCCATCCGCCCGCCACAACGCCTCATGCCGCGCCGGATGCGGCAGCCGCACCATGCGGTTGTAGTCCGGATGGCCGGGGTCGTCGCACCAGCCGTCATCCGGCGCGATCGGCTCCCGCGGCACCGCCGCGCGCGGCGGCGGCACCCGATCGGCCCGGAACAGCACCCGGCGCAGCGCCATCACCCCCACCGGCGTCGCCCCGTCCCCCTCCCGCTTGTCAGCGCGAATCCCGCCGCGGCCGAACGCCGCCGCCAGCCGCAGTGGCCCCGCCGTCAGCACCCCGCCCGGGGTCAGAATGGCGCGCATGATCCGCCCTCAATCCAGCAGATGCCCGAAACGACGGGCCTTGGTGGCAAGATATTCGTCGTTGATGCCGTTCGGCGCGAACGCATGCGGCTCCCGCCCCGCGATCTCGATCCCGCAGGCGGTCAGGCCCGAGAGCTTGTCCGGGTTGTTGGTCAGCAGCCGCACCCGGCGGATGCCGAGCGACTCCAGCATCATCGCCGCCAGCAGGAAGTTCCGCTCGTCCGCCTCCCACCCCAGCGCGCGGTTGGCATCCAGCGTGTCCAGCCCGCGGTCCTGCAACGTATAGGCGCGCAGCTTGGAGGCGAGCCCGATTCCCCGCCCCTCCTGCGCCAGATACAGCAGCACGCCGGCGCCGGCCTCGGCCATGCGCGCGATCGCGCCCCGCAGCTGGGCGCCGCAGTCGCAGCGCAGACTGTCCAGCAGATCGCCGGTGAAACACTCCGAATGCAGCCGCACCAGCGGCGCCGGCTCCGCCGCCGGGTCCCCCACCAGAATCGCCAGATGCTCGGTGCCGCCGTCGGCCGGGCGGAAGATCACGATCCGCGCGTCCGGCGCCGCCGAAAGCGGCACCTGCGCCTCGGTCAGCCGGCGCAGCGAGAGTGCTGCGGCCGGCCGATACGCCAGCACATCCGCGGCCGGAACCGACAGGATCGCCCCCGCCGGCGTCTCTCCTGCCGGCGTCTCCCCTGGGGGCGCGGCCAGCACCGCGGGCAGCAGCCGGGCGAGCTTGGCCAGCGCCAGCGCCGCCTCCGCCCCGGCGGGCGCGCTCTCGCGCGCGGCGGGCGCGGCAGGCAGCGCCTGATCCAGCGTCGGGTCGGCCAGGCGTGCCAGCGCCTCCGGCGTCAGCAGCGCCGGCGGCAGTTCCAGCGCCACCGCCGCCCCCGCCATCGGGCGGCGCAGCACGGCCGCGGCGCGGGTCGGCGCCAGCAGCAGCGCCGCCGGGCCGGCGGCGGCGGAAAGGAACTCGGCCAGCCCCGCCGGCCCCACCGTCTCGGCGGCGGCGATCAGCAGCCCCGGCCCCTCCAGCCGGACCGGGATGCCCCGGCGCAGGTCGGTGGCGGCACGGTGCACCGCGCGCAGCCTGGCCGCGGGCAGGGCGCGCGGATCGCTCGCCGCGGGCAGGCGGGGCCTTGGGCCGTGGGGCAGGGTCATCGGTCGATCACGCGATTGCGATCCGCACGTGGCGCATTTTCGTCATGTTTCACTCCCAGAGCGGGGCGTGCCTGCCGCGCGCGCCCTGCATATCCGGCGCGACGTGGCGGGTCTTATCGCCTATATAGGGGTTCATGGCCGCTGTCCCGCCCCCTTCGCCGGGGAATCGGAGCGGCCCGTCGCAACGGAGGGTTTTGGAATGGCAAGCGCGCGGCCGGTGCTGATCGTCGATGACGACCCCGATCTGTGCCAGACCCTGGCCGAGCAGCTGGCGGTGGACGGGGATTTCGCCGCCGTGACGGCGCCCACCCTGGCCGCGGCGACGGCGCGGCTCGCCGCCCCGGAGGCGCGGTTCGACGCCGTGATCCTCGACCTCGGCATGCCCGACGGCGACGGGCGGGAGTTCTGCGCCCGGCTGCGCCAGCAGGGGCACAAGATGCCGATCCTGATGCTGACCGGCTCGGATACCGAAGGCGACGTGGTGCGCGGGCTCGATGCCGGCGCCAACGACTACATCGCCAAGCCGTTCCGCATGGCCGAGCTTTTGGCGCGGCTGCGCGCCCAGCTGCGCAATTTCGAGGCGTCGGAGGACGCGGTGTTCTCGATCGGGCCCTACACCTTCCGCCCCGCCGCCAAGCTGCTGTCGGACCCGGCGCGCAACCGGCGCATCCGCCTGACCGAGAAGGAGGCGGCGATCCTGAAATATCTCTACCGTGCCGGCCGCACCGCGGTGGCCCGCGCCGAGCTGCTGGGCGAGGTCTGGGGCTACAACGCGGCGGTGACCACGCACACGCTCGAGACGCATATCTACCGGCTGCGCCAGAAGATCGAGCCGGACCCGGCCAACGCGCGGCTGCTGCTGACCGAGAGCGGGGGGTATCGGCTGAACCCGACGCCGGAGGATGCAAAGGCGGCCTGAGCGGCGCTGGTGCCGGGTGAGGGATTTGAACCCCCGGCCTTCGGTTTACAAAACCGCTGCACTACCGCTGTGCTAACCCGGCGGGGCGAAGGGGTGGACGGCCATCCGCTGGCGGTTGGGGTAAAGAAAGCGGATATCCATCCAATCTGCGGACCGTGAGGGGACATTAGCGGCGGCGCGGCGCGGCTGGCAACTCGCTGCGTGGGATGACGGCGCTACGTCAAATGAATGGCGTTCATCGCCCATTGACCGCGTACCGGAACGCGGTATGATGCCCGATGATCCGGTCATTTGGCGACAAGCGGACCGAGGCGCTGTTCCAAGATGCATTCGTCGCCGATTTGCAGGGTTTCGCGCGGCCTGCCAAGCGCAAGCTCGAAGCGGTCAATGCGGCAGCCCGCCTCGAGGACCTGGCGGTGCCGCCGTCGAACCGGCTCGAGAAGCTCAGGGGCGGTCTCCGGACGTTCCACTCGATCCGGGTCAACGACCAATGGCGGGTGATCTTCCAGTGCATCGACGGCCACGCCCATGCGGTCTCGATCGTTGATTACCACTGATGGAGGCGAGGATGGCAAAGGACGAGTTCGCGCCGGTCACGCCCGGCGAGATGCTGAGAGAGGAGTTCCTGGCCGGCTATGGCCTGTCGCAGAGCCAGCTTGCCAAGGCGATCGGTATCTCGCCGAACCGGATCACCGAGATCATCAACGACCGCCGCCGGATCACCGCCGACACCGCCGTGCGGCTGGCCCTCTACTTCGGCAACAGCGCGGAGTTCTGGTTGAACCTCCAGACCCACCACGATCTGAAGGCGGCGCGGCGAAATATCAAGCCGGAGGACGCCGAGCGGATCAGGGCGCAACGCGCGGCCTGATCCGGGTTGCGCCGGCGCGGTTGGCCAGACCCCGCGTCGGCGACCGCATCACCGCGTGGAAGCACGAATGGGAGAAACCCTGTCTCGACCGGCGGATCGTGGAGCCGCCGCTGTTCGTGCAGACCATCTTCGGCATCCTGGGTGGAATCGGGGCGGAGCCGCGCAACCTGCTGTTCATGAAGGAGACGGCGGACCGGCTGTTCGGCAACGCCTATCTCTGGTCCACCCTGGCCGCCGGGCGGCACCGGATGGCCTTTATCACCATGGCCGGCATCCATGGCGGGCAGGTGCGGGTGGGGCTGGAGGACAGTCTTTATATAGGCAAGGGTCGGCTGGCGCGGTCGAACGCCGAGCAGGTGGCGAAGATCCGGCGGATTCTTGAGGAGCTGAGCCTGGAGATCGCCACCCCGGCCGAGGCGCGGGCGCTGCTGGGGTTGAAGGGCGGGGACCGGGTGGGGTTCTGAGCGGGGCGAGTCGCCGGGGGCGGCATCGGTCGTGGCCGGCCCCCCCGCCCCGTACCGGGGAATCCCCCGAATCCGTGCCCGGTGTGTTGCAATCGTATGAAGTAGTGAGCCGGATCTCCCCAACCGTGACAATTCGTGGGCCCCGGCGGCCCCCCACCTCCCCGGCCGGAGGAGGCGGCAGCGCCGTCGCCAGGGCGTGGATCACTGCGATCACCGCTGAAAACCCAGGTTTTCCGCCCGGAACCGCCAAGTTGTCGTGGCGGTGGAGAGGTCCTGAGACAAGCCCCGGGCAGGGGCGAACATTTTTTTTGGACGTGGTGTTTTTTGCTTGCGCTTAACGCTTGGTTAGGCTATCCAGTGTCTGCGCGGCGGGATTGTCGGCTGCGGGTTCGGGTTATCGGAAGGGTCCCCCCATGTTTATCACCAAGTCCTGGCTGAGGGCCGCGGGAATCAGCGCGGTTGCCGCTGCTGCCTTCTCCCTGGCGCCGTTGTCGGCTCGCGCGGGTACGTTGTCCGAGACAGTCAATGTTGCCTCCACGCCGACGAACTGGTCGCAAACGCTGAATTTCCAGGGCTTTGATGCTCTGGCCACCGCGGCGTCGCTGAATCCGTCGCAGCTGATCCTCTCATCGATCACGATCGCGCTGACCGAGAAACTTTCGGGCACAGCGCAGGCGACCAACACTTCGAATGGGTCGATCACCACGAGCTTTAATATAACGAATACCGGTGAGCTGAATGCCGGTGGCCTCGGCACAGTCGTGGATTCGCAGAGCTCCGGCAATGTGACCATTCCCGCCGGCGGGACCAGCGCGGTCCAGGATCTTTCCGGGTCGAACAGCGCCACGAATACCTATTCTACCAATCTGGCACAGTTCCTTCCGGCCTGGACGGGTGCCGGCTCCGACACTGCTTTTGAAGGGGTTTCGGGTGGCGGCGGTAACTTGCAAGCCACCTTCACCGATAGCGGTGCGCTCTCCGTGTTGGTCACATACAACTACGGTGCGGCTCCGGTCCCCGAACCCGCTACCATCGCTGTGTTCGGCGTGGCGCTGCTCGCCCTCGGGCTGATCCGCACCAAGCGCGCCTGATCCCGCGCTCTGAACCGAATCCGATCCGCGCAACGCGGCGTCCCTCGGGACGCCGCGTTGTTGTTTGCTGCCCCGCCTTTGCCCCCCGTCACCCCACCCCAGGCACCAACCCCGCCAGCTCCGCCCGCAACACCTCCACCCCCGCTCCGGTCTCGGCACTGGTCGCCAGCGGGCGCGGATGCGCCGCCGGGTGTTCGCGCGCCAGCGCCGCCGTCGCCACCTCCCGCGCCAGCAGGGCAGGGGGGGACAGCCCGTCCACTTTCGTCAGCACCAGCTGGAACGTCACCGCCGCCCGGTCCAGCAGCGCCATCACCGCGTGGTCGCTGTCCTTCAGTGGAACCCGCGAATCCAGCAGCAGCAGCACCCGCCGCAGCTGCGGCCGGCCGCGCAGATAATCGAACATCATCCCCTGCCAGTCGGCCTGGATCTCCCGCCCGGCGCGCGCGTAGCCATAGCCCGGCATATCCACCAGGGTCAGCCGGTCGCCGAGGTTGAAGAAATTGAGCTGCCGCGTCCGCCCCGGCGTGCCGGACACCCGCGCCAGCGCCCGCCGCCCCGTCAACGCATTCAGCAGCGAGGATTTGCCCACGTTGGACCGCCCAGCAAACGCGATCTCGGGCCGCCCGCCCGGCGGCAGCTGGTCCAGCCGCTGCGCACCGTGGAAGAAATCGCACGCCCCGGCGAACAGCCGCCGCCCCGCTTCCAGAAGGGCGACGGCCTCCGCCTCCGTGCTCACGACCGCGCGAGGCCCGGCTTGCTCAGCCGGGTCGAGCGCATGATGAGCCATTGCTGGCCGATCGACAGCAGATTGTTCCAGGTCCAATACAGCACCAGCCCGGCCGGGAACCGCCCCATCATGAAGGTGAAGATTACCGGCATGAACAGGAACAGCTTGGCCTGCACCGGGTCCGGCGGCGGCGGGTTCAGCTTCTGCTGGCCGAACATGGTCAGCCCCATCAGGATCGGCAGCAGTCCCATGTGCAGGAACGGCGAGATCGCGCCCGGATGCCACGGGATCAGCCCGAACAGGGTGAACACATTGGTCGGATCGATCGCCGAGAGATTGTGGATCCAGCCGTAGAACGGCGCCTGGCGCATCTCGATGGTGATGAAGATCACCTTGTAGAGCGAGAAGAACACCGGCACCTGGATCAGCATCGGCAGACAGCCGGAGGCCGGGTTGACCTTCTCGGCCTTATACAGCGCCATCATCTCCTGCTGCTGCTTCTGCGGATCGTCCTTGTAGCGCTCGCGCAGCGCGGTGACCCGCGGCGCCAGCAGCCGCATTTTGCTCATCGAGCGGTAGGAGTAATTGGCCAGCGGGAAGAACAGCAGCTTCACGCAGACGGTGAAAGCCATGATCGCCAGCCCGAAATTGCCCAGCAGCGCGTTGAAATAATCGAGCGCGTAGAAGATCGGCTTGGTGATCCAGTAGAACCAGCCGAAATCCACCGCCTTGTCGAACTGCGGGATGTGCAGGCGGGATTCGTAGGCGTCCAGCAGATTGACCACCTTGGCCCCGGCGAACAGGTGCGATGCGAGGCTCGCCTGCCCGCCCGGCGCCACCGTCTCTGCCGCGGCCGGGACGTAATCCACCTGGTAATGCCCGTCCCCGCCCGGGATGTAGCGGTAGCGCAAGGTGGCGGGGATGGACTGCTCGGGGATCAGCGCCCCCAGCCAGTATTTATCGGTGAACCCGGCCCACCCGCCGGTGGAGGTGGCGTGATAGGCCACGTTCCCCGGCTTGCCCTTGGCGTCCGACTTGGCCTTCGGGTAGCCCATCTCCTGCAACCGGTCATGGGCGACGCCGGTCAGCCCCTCGAACAGAATATAGTCCCCGGAGGGCGGGGGGGTGTAGTCGCGCCGGATCCGCTCCCACGGGTACAGGCTGACCGGCGTGGCGCCGGCGTTGGCGACGCTTTGGCTGACGTCGAACATGTAATGCCGGTCGATCGTCAGCACGATACGGAAGGTGAGGCCGGCGCCGTTGTTCCACGACAAGGTGACCGGATGGCCGGGCGAGAGTGGGCCGGGACTCGCGGTCCAGACCGTTTCCGGCCCCGGCAGCGCGAGCTGTTCCCCCGCCGCCGCCGACCAGCCGAACTGCGCGTAATAAGGGTGTTTGGTGTCGCGGCGGGCGAACAGGCGCACGTCGGGCGCGCCCGGCGCCTGGCTGACACGGTATTTCGTCAGCAGCAGATCGTCGATCTTGGCCCCGCGCAGGTTGATCGACCCGCGCAGCGACGGAGCGTCGATCGCCACCCGCGGCGCCGGGACGCGCGGCGGGGCCGGCGCGGCGGCCGCGGCCGGACCGCCGGAAGGCGCCGGCGCCCGGGCCGAGGTGGCGGCGACCGGCGCCGGCGCTGGGTGCGGCAGATAGCGCTCGGCCAGGAACTGGTAGCCGAACAGGATCACGAACGAGATCGCGATCGCGAGCAGCAGGCGCTTCTGGTCCATCTAACTGTCCAGCGGATTGGGGCGGCGCGGCGGGACCGGATCGAACCCGCCGTCGCAGAACGGGTTGCAGCGCAGCACCCGCCAGGCGGCGAGCGCAGTGCCGCGCAGCGGGCCATGGCAGGCGAGGGCGCCGATCGCGTAGTCCGAACACGAGGGGTAGAAGCGGCACTGCCCGCCCAGCACGGGGCGCAGGGTCCATTGATAGGCCCGCACCGCGCCGATGCCGAGCGCGGTTCCGGCCTGCGAGAGACGGTTCATGGCGCGTGATCCGCGCGGGCCGGGGCGGCGGCGCGCGCCAGGGCGGCGCGCAGATCCTCGACCAGCGCGGCGAAGTCGCGGGCGCGGGTCGCCTCCCGCCCGATCAGCACCAGGTCCAGCCCGGGGCAGGGGGCCTGCCCCAGCACCAGCCGCGCCGCGGCGCGCAGGCGGCGGCGGGTGCGGTTGCGGACCACCGCGTTGCCGATTTTGCGGGTGACGGTGAAGCCCAGCCGCGCCGGCGCCTGATCGCCGCGCGGCAGCGCCTGCAGCACCAGCCCGGGCATGGCCGCCTTGCGCCCGCGCGCGGCCACCCGCAGGAACTCGGCGCGGCGGGTCAGCCGGGTGGGTTTGCGCGCGGCCGGAGCCATGACACGGGGCGCCGAGCGGCGCCGGTCAGGCGGAGAGGCGCTTGCGACCCTTGGCGCGGCGGTTTGCCAGCACCTTCCGGCCGCCGACGGTGGCCATGCGCGCGCGGAAACCGTGGCGGCGCTTGCGAACCAGCTTGGAGGGTTGATAGGTGCGCTTCACGCCGGCAACTCCAGAACGACAG
>JBMFXF010000091.1:0-11534 GCA_049964515.1 Acetobacteraceae bacterium
ACCGAGCCCTATAACCTGGCCCGGCAATTCGCTTCATTGGATCACATGACCGGTGGGCGGGTCGGGTGGAACATCGTCACCTCCTGGTTGGCCGCAGCGTCTGCCAATTACAGCGCGGCCCCCCCGCTCAGCCATTCCGAGCGCTATGAGAGGGCCGAGGAGTATATGCGTGTGGTGACCGCGTTGTGGGACAGCTGGTCCGACGACGCGGTGCTGGACGATCGTGCGAGCGGGCAATACGCCAGGGCCGACGGAATCCGCGCGATCAACCATGCCGGCCCCTATTACCAGGTGAGCGGACCGCTCAATCTCCCGCGCGGTCCCCAGGGCCGGCCGGTGTTCGTGCAGGCAGGATCCTCCGAAACCGGGCGACGATTCGCCGCGCGCCATGGCGAGGCGGTATTCACCGCGCAGATGGAGAAAGCCACCGCCAAGGATTTCTATGCCGACCTGAAGCGGTTGGTGGTCGCGGAGGGACGCCGGCCCGAGCAGGTGCTGATTCTGCCGGGGCTGAGCCCGGTGATCGGCGGTACCGAGGCGGAAGCGCAGCGTATCGCCCGCGCACTCAACGAGCTGAGCGACCCGGATGTCGGACGTAAGCGCCTGTCTGGTCGGTTCGGTGGCTATGATTTCTCCCAATTGCCACTGGACAAGCCGCTCTCGCCCGAGGATTTCCCAGACCCCGGGACGGTGGAAGCGGCGCGCAGCCGCACCGAGGTGATCATCGGCCTCGTGCGCCGGGAGAAGCCCACGTTGCGCCAGCTGCTCGGCTATCTGGCCGGCGCGCGGGGGCATTTCGTCACCGCCGGTACCCCGGAACAGATAGCCGATCTGATCGGGGACTGGTTCGCCGATGGCGCCGCTGACGGCTTCAATCTGATGCCCCCGGTGCTGCCATGGATGCTGGAGGCGTTCATCTCCGAAGTGGTGCCGCTGCTGCGCCGGCGCGGATTGTTCCGCAGCGAATATGCCGGCCCAACCCTGCGGGCGCACTATGGGCTTGCGCGGCCGGAGGTACGGTTTCATGCTGCCGCAAGGGAACGGCTGCGGGCGGATTCCTGAAACGGATCGGACCAGAGGTATCTTCACCGGCGATGACCGAACACAACCGAGGGAGTAAACGACATGACCGTTGACGTTCGCCTGCCCCGCCCCAGGGTCGAGGGACCCTCCGCCTGGATTGGCGCCGAACTGGCCCGGCGGCCGGAGGAATGGATCTACCGCCTGTCGCCCGCGGAGATCGCCGAGCTCGAGACCGCGACGGCGACTCAGCGCGGGCGCGAGCTCGCCACCCTCCGCCGCGCCGATTTTCCGCTGCCCAGCCTCGGCCCGATACTGGACCGGCTGCGGGCGGAGGTGCTGAACGGCCGCGGGTTCGTGCTGATCCGCGGCCTGCCGGTGGAAGGGCGACCGATCGCGGAGAGCGCGGCTGCCTACTGGGCGATCGGAAGCTATTTCGGCAATGCCCGCTCGCAGAATGCCAAAGGCCACCTGCTCGGGCATGTGCGCGACCTCGGCATGTCCTCGAAGGACCCGAATGTACGCATCTATCAGACCACCGAACGGCAGAATTTCCACACCGATTCCTGCGACATCGTCGGGCTTTTGTGCCTGAAGGCGGCGAAATCGGGCGGGCTGTCCTCGCTGACCAGTTCCATGAGCATCTATAATGTGATGGCGGAGCGCCGGCCCGACCTGTTGGCCCGGCTGTTCCTGCCGTTCGCGACCGACCGCCGCGGCGAAGTACCGGAAGGCAAGCTTCCGTGGTTCGACATCCCGGTCTTCAACGACTACGAAGGCTTTCTGTCGGCGATCTACGCGCCGCATTACGTCCGCTCCTCGCAGCGGTTCCCGCAGGCGCGACGCCTGACTGCCGAGGACCTCGAGGCCCTGGACATGTTCGACCGCTTGGCCGAAGACCCGGAACTGCGGCTCGACATGGAGCTGCAACCAGGCGACATGCAGTTCGTGCATAATCATACCACCCTGCATGACCGCACCGCCTTCGAGGACTGGCCGGAACCGGAGAAGAAGCGCCACCTGCTGCGCCTGTGGCTGGCCGCCCCTGATGCCCGCCCGCTGCCGCCGGTCTATGCGGAGCGCTATGGCAGCGTGACCATCGGCGATCGCGGCGGGATCATCTGCCCCGGCACCCGGCTGCACGCCCCGCTGGAGCCGCAATAGCCACCGCCCGGCTTCGCCTTACCCCAGGGAGGAACCCCATGTCGCTTACCCAGGATATCGCCGTCAGGCCGATCAGCGGCGCGCTCGGCGCCATGATCGAGGGGGTCGATCTCGGTCAGGAGCTCGATAACCGGACCGTGGATCTGATTCACCAGGCGCTGCTCGATCACTGTGTCATCTTTTTCCGTAACCAGAAACTTACCCCCGAGAAGCACGTCGCGTTCGCCCGGCGCTTCGGCACGCTGAATGTGCATGACTACGTGAAGGCCATGGAAGGGCATCCGGAGATCATCGTGGTCGCCAAGCACGAGGGCGACACGAAGAATTTCGGAGGCGGCTGGCACTCCGATGTGACCTACCTCGAACGCCCGGCGCTCGGGTCGGTCCTTTATTGTCTGGAGGCGCCTGCCTTCGGTGGCGATACGCTGTTTGCGAACCAGTATCTGGCCTACGATCGGCTGTCGCCGGGCATGAAGCGCATGTTGGATGGAATGCGCGCCATCCACACCGCGCGACACGTATATGGGCCCCGCGGACGCGCAACCATGGGGTATGCTGAAAGCCTCAAGGCGATGAAGATCGTCGGCGGCGCCGACGCGGAACAGGAGATCCCGCATCCGGTGGTCCGGACCCATCCGGAGACCGGGCGTAAATGCCTTTACGTCAATCAGGGGTTCACCACCCGGTTCGCAGACATGACCGAAGCGGAAAGCCTGCCCCTGCTGGAATACCTCTGGCAGCATTGCACCCAGCCGGAGTTCACCTGCCGCTTTCGCTGGGAGCCGGGTTCGGTGGCATTCTGGGACAATCGGGCGGTGCAGCACTATGCGCTGAACGATTACCAGGGGCAGCGCCGGGTGATGCATCGGGTGACCGTGAACGGCGATCGCCCGGTCTGACGTGCCGTGTTCGGAGCCGGGACCCGGCCCGGCTCTGATATTTCTGAGGGAGGAACCGTGAATGAACTGGAAACCTTTGGTCTATGCCGCGGCGACAATGGCTGTGGGGCTCGGAGCGGCGCGAGCGAGTGCGCCGACACCAATTCCAATCACCATCGGTATCCAGACAGATGCCGACTGGCTGACGATAGAGGCCAAAACCCAGCACCTGTTTGAAAAAGTTGGTCTCAGGCCGAGTTACATCCGATTCACAGCGGGCGCCGTGATGATGGCCGCCGCTGAGAGCAAGAGCATCGACGTGGCCACCCCGGGCTTCGTGCCTTTCCTGGCCGGGGTGGGCAATGGCATCCCATGGGTCGCGATCGGCCTAGACACCGTCGGGCCGCGCGGCGAAGGCTTCGTGGCGCGTAAAGGCTCCGGCATTCACTCGATTGCCGACCTGCGCGGCAAACGCATCGGATATTTCCGTGCTTCAACATCGCAATACGGATTGTTCATGGGACTGCAAAAGTATCACGTTCCGTTGAGCTCCGTGACCTTGCTTTCCATGGCCCCCTCACAACAGGTTGCGGCAATGCGCTCGGGCAATATCCAGGCCGCCGAGGTATGGGAACCCTGGATGCACACCATGGTCGCCGACGCGGACGGAAAGATCATCGCGACGGAGGCGGACATCGGGGTGCCAACGGCAGCATCCGTCTATGCCGTGCGGCGCCATTGGTTAGCTACCCATCAGGAGGCGGCACGCAGGTTTATGCGCGCGATCGTCCTGGCCTATAAGGAGGTCGAGAAGAACCCCCAACCGGTGATCCAGGTGTTCGCGTCGGAGACGGGAATAAAAAAATCCTGGTCGGCGGCGATCTACCGGGAGGCGGGTCCGCCAAATGTGTACAAATGGGCCGATCCTGATTATGCATACTCGCTGGCCCCGGGGAAGGGATTGCAGCAGATCCTCGACAAGCTCGCGGCGTTTCTCTTCCAGCAGAAAATCGTGCCGCATCCGATCGACACGGCCAACATCATCGATGACTCGGTCATTGCCAGCGCCATAAAGGAGCTTGAGACTGGGAAATGAACGATCTCGACCCGCGGATCGAAGAGGGTACCGGCTCACCGACGGCGCCTGAGCTTCGGAAGACGAAGCGCCCGGCCGCCGCCGGTGCGCAGCCACGACTCGCTTGGTCAGGCGAGGGGCGCTACATGCTACTCAGCGCCGCGACCATCGTTCTCCTTCTTGCCGCGTGGGCGGCGGCTACAAACTTTTTTCCCATCCCGGCGATGATATTGCCATCGCCACAGAATATGCTGCTGCAGTTTCGCACGTTGTTAGTCGACGGTTACGCTGGCCACCCGTTGTGGGAGCATATTCTGGCCAGCGTTCTGCGTACGCTCACTGGATTCTTCATCGGGATTGCCCTGGCAATCCCACTCGGCCTGTGGATGGGCTACAGCCGCACGGTCAATGCCATCCTCTGGCCCGTATTCGGCTTCATTCGCCCGATTCCCCCGATCGCTTACATCCCCCTGGCAATCCTGTGGTTCGGGATCGGCGAGTTCTCCAAGGTGTTGTTGATTTTCGTGGCTAGCTTCAACTTCACCGTGCTGGCCAGCGCGGCGGGAATGCGGTCGGTGCCGGAGCAGTTGATCCGTGCGGGGACCAATCTCGGCCTGAGCAAATGGCAGATGTTCGTAAGCGTCATGCTGCCGGCGGCGATGCCGCAAATCTTCACAGGGATCAAAACCTCGATCGCCGTGAGCTGGGCCGTCATGGTCGCCGCAGAGTTGATTGCCGCGCAGATCGGCCTCGGGTTCATCATCGAGGATGCGGGAACCTTCTTTCGCACGCCGGTGGTCATGATTGGGGTGGCGATCATCGGCGCCATCGGATTGGCATTCGAGGCGACCGTGGTCGCGATCGAACGGCGCGTGCTCCACTGGCAGGCGAAGGGCTGACCACATGGGCCGGATCATCGTGGACGGGGTGTCCAAGCACTACGTGGACCGTCGCGGAACGCTCGTGCACGCCCTCGAATCCGTCAACCTGACGATCGAAGAGCAGGAGATCGCCTGCATCGTCGGACCCAGCGGCTGCGGCAAAAGCACGCTGCTCAATCTCATCGCCGGCTTTGACACGCCGAGCACCGGCCAGATCATCGTCGATGGCGTGAAGGTGCAGGGTGCCGGGCCGGACCGCATCGTAGTGTTCCAGAGCCCGTCCCTGTTTCCCTGGCTGACCGCACGCGAGAACGTCATCCTCGGGCCACGCAAGCGTGGCGTGCCGGCCTCACGATACGAGGAAGACGCACGGACCATGCTCACCTCGGTCGGGCTGGAGCATTTCGCCTCGCGTTATCCGTACGAGTTGTCAGGGGGGATGCGGCAGCGACTGCAAATTGCGCGCGCGCTGGTCAACCATCCGCAGGTTCTGCTGATGGACGAACCGTTTGCCGCACTCGACTTCCAGAACCGGCTGGCAATGCAGGAGCTTGTCATGCGGCTCTGGAGTCGTATCCACCCGACGATCTTTTTCATCACTCACGATGTCGAGGAGGCCATATTCCTTGGCGACCGCGTGTACGTGATGACGGCCTCGCCCGGCCAGATCAAGGCCACTCTTGCCGTTCCGTTCCCAAAGCCGCGCTCGATAGAGGTGGTCACCGACCCGGGTTTTGTCGCGATCAAAGAACAGGTGTTGCGACTGATCCGCGGTGAATTCGCACGCAGCGACCGAGCGGCCGAGCAGGCTGGGGCGAAGCGCTCCGGGTAAATATCAAGCATGCCGAACCTTATCTTTGCTGGAGACTGATCAATGGACGCCTTGATCCCCGCCGCCGTCGTGCAGGCCACCCCGATCGCCGATGCCACCGCCTGGCGCGCCGCCGACTTCGCCGACGACCAGCGCTGGATCGTCCGCTGGCCGGCCGCGGCGCTCGCCGAACTCGACAGCGCCGTCCAGACGGCGCGGCGCGCCGGGCAGACCGCCGCAACCATCACGCGGGAGGCGTTTCCGCTACCCACCCTCGCCCCGTTCCTGGCCGCGATCCGCCACGATGTGGAGTTCGGCCGCGGCTTCGTACTGCTGCGCGGCATTCCCGTGCAGCACTACAGCAATGAAGATGCCGGGCTGTTGTTCCGGGGGATCGGCTGTCATATCGGCGAGGTGGTAACGCAAAACGCCAAGGGCGACCTGCTCGGCCATGTGCGCGACCAGGGTTACGCCGACTATCGGGGCCGCGCCGATATTCGCGGCTATCAGACCCGTGCGCGGCTCGAGTTCCATACCGATGTGGTCGATATCGTTGGCCTGATGTGTCTGCGCGCCGCGCGCGAGGGCGGGCACAGCCTGATCGTCAGCTCGACCACCATCCATAACGAGATGCTGCGGGATACCCCTCTTCTCCTCGGCCTGTTGTACGGTAATTTCCTGTTCGACCGGCGTGGCGAGGAAACCCCCGGACAGCCACCCTATTTCGTCAGCCCGGTATACAGCCTCTATCAGGGCGTGCTGAGCTGCCGCCCCGCGGTGATCGAGTATATCTACTCAGCCGAACCCAAGACGGGGATCAGGCTGAGCCCGGCGCAACGCGCCGCGCTCGAGACCTTCATCGGCCACGCGCTGCGGGAGGATCTGCAACTCGGCATGGACCTGGAACCGGGCGATATCCAGCTGCTGAACAACAGCGTGGTCCTGCACGCAAGGACGAACTTCGTCGATCACGAGGAACCCGCGCGCCGCCGGCACCTGTTGCGCCTGTGGCTGAACGTGGAGGGCGGCCGGCCGGTCGATCCGGGAGCCTATCCATATCGTCGCGGTGTGCCCACCGGGGTTGCCAGCTCGGCCGCGCATAACGTCTGAAGTCCGCAACGAAGTAGCAAATATTGGGGGGAACGACCATGTCCGTGTCTTCGACGCCGCAGGACGATGCGGCAACCGCCAGGACGCGCTGGACCATCACGCTGGCCGCCGCGTTCGGCTGGTTCTTCGATGGCTACGTCATCACCATCTACGCGCTTTCGGTGCCGCTGATCGCGCTCGAGTTCCACGTTTCCACCGCGGTACTCGGCGGCACCGTCGGCTCGATCTTCCTGATCGGCTACACCATCGGCACGATCGGCTTCGGGGTCAGCGGCGACGCCTTCGGTCGCCGCCTGATGCTCGGCGTTTCAATCTTCGGCTACGGCCTGGTGACGGCGCTCACCGCGCTGGCGCAGGGGGTGGGGTTACTGGCGGTTTTTCGCTTCCTCACAGGTGTCGGCGGAGGTGGCGAATTGTCGATCGGCAGCCCCTATGTCACCGAGGTCTGGGGGCCGAAGCGGCGGGGTTTCGGCATCGGCACGATGTATATCTTCTATCCGCTCGGTTACCTCTTTTCGGTCGTCATGTTCATGCTGATGACGCCGATCTGGGGCTGGCGCGGGGTCTATGTGTTCGCGATCGTGCCGGCGCTCGCGATCCTGGCGCTGCGCCTCAAGCTCGAGGAATCGCCGCGGTTCAACAAAGTGCTGGAGGAGCTGCGCCATACCCAGGGCCAGCGGGTCAGCATCTTCGTCGCGATACGCGACCCGCAGTACCGCTACCGGATGTTCGTGGGCTTCCTGATCTTTGTATCCCTGACCTATGGTTATTACGCGATGGCGTTCTATATCCCGGCCTACGTCGTGCAGCATTATGGCCTGGCCGCGGCGCGCGGCGCCGCCGTGGTGGTCATGATCTTCCAGACCGGCGGGCTGGTGGGCGGTTTCCTCGGCGGCGTCTTCGGCGATCGCTTCGGGCGGCGCTACCCCGCCATCCTGCTCGCGATCGTCGGCATTCTCACAACCTTCCTTTGGTGGTCCCAGATCTGGCCGCTGCCGGTGTTCGTGGCCTTCGCCACCCTCGGGGGATTCGTGCTCGGGTTCGAATGGACGCTGGGGATCGTTTACGTCAACGAGCTGTTCCCCACCGAGATCCGTGCCTCGGGCTTCGGCTGGAGCGCCGGGTTGGGTCGGATCGTCTCGATCGCCGCCCCGATCGTCACCCAGATCCTGGCCAGCTCTATCGGTGTCGGGCACGCGATCCAGGTGTCGTCCTTCATCTGGCTGTCGCTCATCGTGGGCTACCTGATCTCACATGAGACCAGCGGCGTGGAGGTGGCCGACCGGGTCGCGCTCGGGACCGCGCCCCAGCCCGCTCTCAGCCCCGTCCGGTTGCGCCCGGAATAGCGCACTGGCCTGGCCCGCGCCGGCGCGGCGTGACACACCGCCGCCCGGCGCGGGCAACGAAATCCGGACAAACCCCAACATTAACAACCCGTCACCCCCACCCGCTTCCTTGACGCCGCCCGCCACCTGCGGTTGAACCCCCCACCCGCACCGGATCACCCCCCAGGCATGGCCGTCAAGAAACCGAAACAACGCGCCGGCACCCTCGGCGAGAACGTCAAGACCATCCTCTGGGCCGGCCTGATCGCGGTCTTCATCCGCACCTTCCTGTTCGAACCCTTCAACATCCCCTCCGGCAGCATGATCCCCACCCTGCTGGTGGGTGACTATCTGTTCGTCGAGAAATACAGCTACGGCTACTCCCGCTACTCGCTGCCCTTCTCGCCCGACCTGTTCCCTGGCCGCATCTGGGGCTCGGTGCCGCAGCGCGGCGACGTGATGGTGTTCCGCTATCCGCCCGACCCGTCGGAAGACTACATCAAGCGGGTCATCGGCCTGCCCGGCGACCAGGTCCAGCTCCGCCACGGCCAGCTCTACATCAACGGCAAGGAAGTCCCCCGCAAGCCGGACGGCACCTATGTCGATGACGAATCCGGCATCGGCATGGTGCTGCGCCAGTATCTGGAAACCCTGCCCGGCTCCGCCGGCGCCCCCCCGGTCACCCACCGCATCCTGAAAGCCACCGACCAGGGGGAGGCCAACAACACCGGCGTCTATACCGTCCCGCCCGGGGAGCTGTTCGTGCTCGGCGACAACCGCGACAACTCGGCCGACAGCCGCTTCTGGGGCTTCGTGCCGATGCAGAACCTGGTCGGCAAGGCCGAAATCATTTTCTTCTCCATCGACGCCCGCGACCCCTGGTGGCAGTTCTGGGAATGGCCGTTCGAGATCCGCTGGGATCGCATCGGAAAGATCATCCACTGACCGATCCCGCCGCCGCGCTGGAAGCCCTGCTGGGCCACCGCTTCGCCCGCCCCGCCCTGCTGCGCGAAGCGCTGACCCATCGCTCCGCCGCCCTGCGCCGCGGCCACGGCTCGAACGAGCGGCTGGAGTTCATGGGCGACCGCGTGCTCGGCCTGATCGTCGCCGAATGGCTGGTGGAACGCTTCCCCCGCGAGCAGGAGGGCGATCTCGGCCGCCGCCTCGCGCAGCTGGTCTCGCAGCCGGTGCTGACCGCGGTGGCCGAGGCGCTCGGCCTCGGCGCCGCGCTCGCCGTCTCCCCCGGGGAGGCACGGGCCGGCGTGACCACGCGGGCCACCGTGCTCGCCGATGCGCTGGAGGCGGCGATCGGCGCGCTCTATCTCGACGGCGGCATCGATGCGGCGCGCGATTTCATCCGCCGCGCCTTCGCCGCGGTGATGGCCGCGCAGGCCGCGCCGCCGCGCGATGCCAAGACCGCGTTGCAGGAATGGGCCCAGAAGCGCGGCCTGCCGCTGCCGGATTACCGCCTCATCGACCGCGCCGGCCCGCCACACGCCCCGGTGTTCACGGTCGCGGTGACCGCAGGGCCGCTCCACGGCACCGGCACCGCCCCCACCAAGCGCGGCGCCGAGCAACAGGCCGCCGCCGAGGCGCTGGCCGCCGCCTCGCCGGTTGCGCCGCATCCGGGCGCGACCTAACTTTCCGGCGGGAGAGATCCGCCATGGAATATATCTGCGACGCCCCCGGCAACCGCACCTGGTTCCGTCTCGTGACCGAGGCCGAAGCCGCCGCCGAATCCCGCGACATGGGCCACGCGGTGGAAAAATACTTCCGCCGCGAATGGGACAAAGCCGCCGCCGCCTACCGCCCCGCCACCACCGTGTTCATCGAGCAGTCGATCGGCCTCAACGATCACATCCAGCGCAGCATGCCGCTGTTCCTCACCCTGCGCGACATGGACGGCACCGCCCTGGTCACCGCCATGCTGCCCCGTCCCGGCAGCAGCGAACGCGGCGTCTCGCCCATCATCGTCGGCCCCGCCAATGCCGACCCCTACCCCGACCACGCCGATGCGATCGCCGCCCTGGCCCGGCACTACAACCTCGCGCTCGATCGCGCCCGCTGCTATCCTTACCTGCGTCGCTGAAAGGACCCGTCCGATGTCCCTCACCCTTGACCAGTTCGTGGCCGAAGCCCGCCGCCGGCTCAAAGCCGACCCTGGCCCGGCCGGGCGCGAAAGCCTCTGCGCCCTGGTCCGCGAGGCGCTGGCCGACCCCGGCTTCGTCGCCGCCACCCTGCCCGCCGACGGGCCGGAGCGGCATGTGCTCTACGAAGACCCCGAGCTCGGCTTCACCGTGCTCGCCCACGCCTACCAGGGTGCCAAGAACTCCAAGCCGCACGATCACGGCCCCACCTGGGCGATCTACGGCCAGGCCGCCGGCACCACCGTGATGACCGACTGGGACTGCCTCGCCCGCCCCACCGAGACCGCCCCCGGCAAGGCCGCCCGCCGGCGCGATTACGCGATGACCCCGGGCATGGCCCATCTCTACGAGCCGGGCGTGCTGCACTCCCCCCGCCGCGATGGCGCCACCGTGCTGCTGCGGATCGAGGGGATGAACATGGACCGCGTGAAGCGCCTTCCCTACGAGGCGGTGGAAGCCGCGGCGGCCTGATCCGCCCGCTTGCGCCGGATCCTCGGCATCGTCGGCTGGTCCGGCAGCGGCAAGACCACGCTCATCGAGCGGGTGCTGCCGCTGCTCCGGGCGCGTGGGCTCGCGGTCTCCACCGTCAAGCACGCGCATCACGGCTTCGACATGGACCGGCCGGGCAAGGACAGTTTCCGCCACCGCGCCGCCGGGGCGTCGGAGACGCTGGTGATCTCCGACTCCCGCTGGGTGCTGCTGGCCGAGGCGGCCGCGCCGCCCCCGCTCGAGACCCTGCTCGAGCGCATGGCGCCAGCGGATCTGGTGCTGGTGGAAGGATTCAAGTCGCACCCGTTCCCGAAGCTCGAAATCCACCGCGCCAGCCTCGGCAAGCCGCCGCTCTGGCCGGGCGATCCGGGGGTGATCGCGGTTGCCGCCGATACCGACCTGCCCGGCGCCCCGCTGCTGCTGCCGCTCGATGACCCGCAAGCCATCGCTGCCTGGATCGTCAGCCTCCGGGCGAGCGGGTGAACGCCCGCATTCGCTTGCATCGGTCACGATCGGGCCGGGAATCGCGCCGCATGCGCACGCCCCCCGCGCCGGATTCGTGTTGACGACTCCGTCGCACTCCGTGTTCATCGCCGCGATGAACACGCCGCCGGACGAGACCGTGCAACTGCCC
>JBMFXF010000092.1:0-11473 GCA_049964515.1 Acetobacteraceae bacterium
CAGTCGATCGCGGTTGCCGCGCAGCCCAGCCGGATGTCGAGCCTCCGCCCCAGCACGCCGGCGACGAAGGCGCCGATGCCGCCCTCCGGCACCAGGTTCGTGCCGGTCAGCTGGTTGTTGTGCCAGTCGCGCAGGCTGAACCGGTCGGCATCGGTGGCGCAGATCACCGGCCCCTCCCACGCCTCCACGCTCAGCGCCCAGGGGTCGTGCGGGATGGACGCGGCCACCGCCGACAGCGGCGGGTCGGGCCGGTCCGGGGCCAGCAGCGGCGCGGCGGCGGCGGCGAACCGGTCCCAGGCGGCGGCGTAGTCAGCCAGCTCGGCCACGGTGGCGAAGCGCCCGTCGATGACGGTCCGCTCCTGGCGCAGCGCGTCCGAGCGCAGCAGCCGCGCCCCCGCGGCCTCGGCCAGCGGCACCAGCGGGTTGGTCTCGGCGTTGTGGAACCACACCGCGCCGGCATCGAACCAGGCGCCGCCGAGTTCGGGCGGGGTGAGCGTATGGGCCCGCCCGCCGATGCGGTCGGCGGCTTCCACGACAAGGGCGGGGATGCCGGCGGCGCGCAGCGCGGTGGCGGCGCCGAGGCCGGCGAGGCCGGCGCCGACGATGACGATCTCGGGGGCGGACATGCCCCGAAAGTGGGGGCACAGGCGCGCCTGGGCAAGCCGCGCCGCCTGGACCACCCCGCGCCGGCGGCGTTAGCATCGCCCGAGCAGGAAACGGAACCGCCATGAACCGGATCGATCGCGCCATCAACATCGACGACCTCAAGCGCATCACCAAACGCCGCCTGCCGCGCATCATGTTCGATTTCATCGAGGGCGGCGCCGACGATGAAGTCGGGCTCCGCACCAACGAACTGGGCTTCCGGGCGCTGCGTCTGGTGCCGCGCTATTACGTGGACACCTCGAAGCGCAGCCAGCGCGCCAGCCTGTTCGGGCGCAGCTACGCGAGCCCGTTCGGCATCGCCCCCACCGGCATGGCCGGCGCCTTCCGCCGCGATGCCGAGTTGGACCTTGCCCGCGCCGCCGCCGCGGCCGAGGTGCCGTATCTGATGTCGGGCGCCGCCAACGCCTCGATGGAACAGGCGGCGCCGCTGGCGGGGAGGAACCTCTGGTTCCAGATCTACGGCGGGCGCGACCGCGCGATGGCGCTCGATCTGGTGCGCCGGGCGAAGGCGCTGGGTCTCTCCACCATCGCCGTCACCTGCGACGTGCCGGTCTCCTCGAACCGGGAGCGCAACCGGCGCAACGGCTTCGTCCGCCCGCTGCGCATGACCCTGCCCACCATCCTGGAGGCGATGCTGCACCCGGCCTGGGTGTGGAACTATTACCGCTCCGGCGGGCTGCCGATGCTGGGCAACTGGCAGCCCTATGCCCCGCCCGGCGCCAGCCCCGACCAGGTGGCCGATCTGTTCGCCCGGCAGACCCCGGACGCCAGCCAGAGCTGGGCCGATTTCGAGGCGATCCGCGCCGCCTGGCCGGGCAAGCTGCTGCTGAAAGGGGTGATGCACCCGGAGGACGCGCGCATCGCCACCAGGCTCGGCGCCGACGGGCTGATCGTCTCCAACCACGGCGGGCGGCAGCTCGATCTCGCGCCCTCGCCGCTCGAGATGCTGCCGATGATCCGCGCCGCGGTCGGCCCCGACGTGCCGCTGCTGCTCGACAGCGGGGTGCGGCGCGGGGCGGACATCGTCGCCGCGCTCTGCCTCGGCGCGGATTTCGTGCTGACGGGGCGGGCCACGCTCTACGGCGCCACCGCCGGCGGGCTGGCCGGCGTGCAACAGGCGATCGGTATCCTGAAGCGCGAGATCGATCTGGTGATGGGCCAGATCGGGGCGCCGGATCTGTCGGCACTGGGGCCGCATTACCTGCTGGACAATGTCCGCGCCGAGGAGGCGCGCCGCAACTCCGGTGCGCTGCGGGCTCAGGCCGGCGTGTAGCGCCACAGGCTGGCGGGGGGGAAATTGCGCGGCGTCCAGGCGACGCGCCGCGCCGCCAGCCCTAGGGCGCGCGCCGGCAGCGGCGAGGTGACGCAGTAGCTGTAATGGAAGAACCCGCGCCCGGGGGCGAGCGCGTCCATCGCCGCGACGAAGCCGCGCTGGGCCTCGCGCCCCAGCAGCACCAGCGGGATGCCGCAGATCACCGCCTCCGCCGGCGGCGCCAGCCCCAGCCGCGGCACGGCCCGCGCATCAGCCGCGATCACCCGCGCCCCGGACAGCACGCGCCGCAGATGGGCCGCCATCTCCGGCACGATCTCCACCACCGTGAGCCGCCCCGGCGGCAGGCCGGCATCGAGCAGGGCGCGGGCGATGACGCCGGTGCCGGCGCCGAGTTCCAGCACTTCCGTGGGCCAGGCCCCCTCCGGCCGCAGCGCGGACACCACGCGGGCGCAGAGCGCGGGGCCGGACGGCACCACCGATCCCATCTGCAACGGGTTGGCGAGCCAGCGGCGCAGGAACAGGCCGGGGTTGGCGACGGCGGACGGTAACGCGGCTGACATCGGGCTGTCTCCGACCCGTCATAATCGTTGCGATTCGCCAATTTATAGCTGATCGCGGACGGCCCGGCTACACCCCGAGATGCGCCTTCATCAGCCCGGCATCGCCGCGCAGCGCCGCCGGCGTGCCCTCCCACGCTACATGCCCGTTGTTGAGCACATAGACCCGGTCGGCGAAGCTCAGCGCCGCCACCACATTCTGTTCCACCACCAGGATGGTGCGGCCCTGCGCGGCCAGTTCGCGGCTGACCCGCACCAGGTCGCGCACGATCAGCGGCGCCAGCCCCTCGAACGGTTCGTCGAGCAGGATCACCTGCGCGTCGCGGATCAGCGCCCGCGCGATCGCCAGCATCTGCTGTTCCCCGCCCGAAAGCTGGCGCCCGCCGGAGCGGCGGCGCTCGCGCAGGCGGGGGAAGAATTCGTAGATGCGGTCCAGGCTCCAGGCGTTCGGCGCGGTGAGCGCGGCGAGGCGCAGATTCTCCTCCACTGTGAGCTGGCCGAAGATGGCGCGCTCCTCCGGCACCAGCTGCAAGCCGCGCCGGGCGATCTCGAACGGCGGCAGGCCGGCGATGGCGCGCCCGTCCAGGCGGATGCTGCCCGATCGCGGGGTCACCAGCCCCATGATGCTGCGCAGGGTGGTGGTCTTACCGGCGCCGTTGCGGCCGAGCAGGGCGACCACTTCGTTGCGGCCCACCCGCAGCGAGACATCGAACAGGATATGGCTGTCGCCGTAGAAGCTGTTGACCGCTTCGAGCTCAAGCAGGCTCGTGCTCATGCAGCCCCCCCAGATAGGCGTCCTGCACCGCTTGGTTGCGCTGGATCGCCTCCGGCGTGCCGTCGGCCAGCAGCCGTCCCTCGTAGAGCACGGTGATGCGTTCGGCGAGTTCGAAGATCGCGTCCATGTCGTGCTCGACGATCAGCACGGTGCGCCCGCGGGCGATCTCGCGCACGAGCGCGCGGGTGGCGACGCGCTCGGCGGGCGACATGCCGGCCAGCGGTTCGTCGAGCAGCAGCACATTGGCCCCGGTGGCGAGCGCGATGCCGATCTCGAGCCGGCGCTTCTCCCCGTAGGGCAGCACATGCACCGGCACCTCGGCGCGATGCGCGAGGCCCACCGTCTCCATCGCCACCCTGGTCTGCCGTTCCACTGCGGGCAGGCTGTCGGCGGCGCGCCAGAGATCGGTGCGAAACACACCGCGCGCGCGCGCAAGGCCGGCGATGCGGAGATTTTCCGTGACGGTGAGGTCCAGAAACAGCTGGTTCAGCTGGTTCGACTTGCCGATCCCGAGCTGGGTGACCCGGGTGGCGCCGAGCCCGGTGATGGAGCGACCGAACAGCCGCACCTGCCCCTTGCTCGGGGAGATTTCCTCCGACAGCATCTTGAACAGGGTCGATTTGCCGGCGCCGTTGGGGCCGATCACGGCGTGGATCGAACCGGGGCGGACATCGAAGGAAACGTCTTCCACCGCGTGCAGCCCGCCATAGAACTTGGACAATCCATGCGCCGACAGCGCCGGTGTGGCCGCGGCGGCGGCGGGCAGGCGGGCGCGCAGCGGCAACTCGGTTGCCGTCGTGGGCAGCACCGCCGCCGCATCGGCCGCCTCGCCCGGCGCCGCCACGGCGTGGCCGCGGCGGAACAGCCGGCGAATCTCGCCGACGATGCCGCGTTTCAGCACCACCACCAGGATCACGAAGATCAGGCCCAGGATCAGCTTCCACAACGCGCCGACATGCGGCACCTGCTGGAGGTTGTCGCGCAGCCACAACCACACGGTGGCCCCCACCAGCGGGCCGATCAGGGTGCCGACCCCGCCGATCACGGTCTGCACCACCAGCTGGCCGGAGGTGTCGAGCGCGAAGGCATCGGGGGGCATGTAGCTCTGGAACACCCCGAGCAGCCCGCCCGCGAGCCCGGCATAGAGCGCGGCGATCACGAAGACGGCCAGCTTATAGGTGGGAACCGAATGGCCGGCCTGGCCGACGCGCGCCGCGTTATCCTTGATCGCGCGCAGCACCGCCCCGACCGGCGAGTGGAGGATGCGCCGCGCCAGCACGAACCCGACGAAGAAGAAGGCCGCCAGCATCCAGTACATCGGCAGCCCGGCGCCGATCCGCATCCCTCCCAGGGTCGGGATCGGCACCCCCGGCAGCCCGTTCTCGCCGCCGGTGAAGTGAGAAAGCGGCGAGTTTTCCAAAAAAAACGCCATTTCCCCGAACGCCAGGGTTATCATGGCGAAATAGATGCCGATCCGCCGCACCGCGAGCCAGCCGACCACCAGCCCGAACACCCCGGCGGCGAGGGTGCCGACGGCCAGCGCCAGCCAGACGCTGCCCAGCACATGGCCCACCAGCAGCCAGGCGGCGACGAACCCGCCGGTGCCGTAGAACGCCGCCTGGCCGAAGGACAGCAGCCCGGCGGCCCCGAACAGCAGATCGAAGCCGAGACCGATCAGCCCCCAGTCCAGCACCCGCTCGAGCAGGTCATAGGAGAACCCCACCCGCACCAGCAGGAACGGGGCGGCGAGCAGCACCGCCGCCAGTGCGAGCTCCGGCAGCACGCGCGCGCGCATCTCAGACCCGACCCTCGCGGCCGAACAGCCCCTGCGGGCGCAGCACCAGCAGCAGCGCCATCACTGCATACAGCATGACTTCCGAATAGGCCGAGTTGAATGCGCTGGTCACCGATATGATTTCGCCGGCGATCAGCCCGCCCACCACCGCGCCCGGGTAGGAGCCGAGGCCGCCGATCACGATCACCACGAAGGCTTCCACCAGGAAGCTGCCGCCCATGTCGGGTTCGACCGAGACGATCGGCGCATACAGCATCCCGGCCACCCCGGCGGCCACCACGCCGAGCGCGAACACGGCAAGGAAAGCGCGCCGGACGTTGATGCCGAGCACGCCGACCATGCGCGAATCCTCGATCCCGGCGCGCACCACGAGGCCGATCGAGGTCCGGTAGAGCAGCAGGTAGATCAGCCCGAGCATGGCCGCCACGATCGCGATCAGCTCCAGCCGGTAGGTGGGATAGAACAGGAAGCCAAGCCGAACGATACCCTGTCCCCAGCCGGGCGTCGGCACGGTCTGCGTGTCGGGGCCGAAGATCGCCCGCACCGCCTCGATGATGACGATGCTGGCGCCGTAGGTGACCAGAATCTGATCCTCGTGCGGGCGGGTGTAGAACAGGCGGATGAGCACCCGTTCCAGCAGCACGCCCACCACCAGCATGAACCCGCCTCCGACCAGGATGCCGAGGAGATAGGACCCGGTGTGGGCGACGACCACGAACATCGCGTAGGCGCCCAGCATGAACAGGGCGCCATGCGCGAAGTTCAGCACCCCGAGCGTGCCCAGGATGATCGTGAGCCCGCTCGCGACCAGCGCGAGCAGGCTCCCGAACGCGAGACCGTTGAAGGCCTGCGAAAGCAGCAGGGCGGCGCTCGGCATCCCGACTTACACGTAGGGGCCGAGCTTGCAGCCGAGGACTCCGGGCGGGTTGATGACCTTCTCGCCCGGCACCAGTTCGACGATATCGAAATAATCGTCCTTGTTCTTCATCGCCTTCGGCGCCTTCGCCACCACCACCGGAACGGGCCGGATCATCTGATGGTCCTCGGCGCGGTACCAGACCTTGCCCAGGGTGGACTCGAACGGATTGGCCTTCGAGGCTTCCAGCGTCTTGATCACCGCCGGCGGGTAGAACGTGCCCGCCCGCTCCACCGCCAGCGCCCAGATATAGGTCTGCAGGTAGCCGATATGGGCGCCCCAGGCCGGGGTGTAGTGGAACTTGGCCCGGAAGGCGTCCACGAAGCGCTTGGACAGCGGGAACTTGTTCTCGAGCGTCCAGTACCAATCCATGGTGCCGAATACGCCCTGCATCAGCTGCGCGCCGGTCTCCGGCGCCTGGAACGAGGAGATGTTCGGCACGATCATCTGCATCTTCTTGAAGATGCCGAACTGCGCCGCCTGCTTGGTGGAGCTGACCGCCGACCCCCCGAATTCGATGTTGACGAAGAAATCGGCCCCGGAATTGGCGATGTTGAGCAGCGCGGAGCTGTAGTCCGATGCCGACAGCGGAATGACCACCTTCGCCACCGTGGTCCAGCCGTACGGCTTGGTGGCCGCGCTGAACGCCTGATACACCGAGTGACCGTAATTATAGTCTGGAACCAGATAGGCGACCTTCTTGTTGCGCCCGTAGTGCTGCGCCACCACCGGGCCGAGCGCGGTGCAGGCCATGTAGGCCGAGGGCTGGGAACGGAAGCCATAGCGCTGGCAGTCGGCGCCGGTGGTCTCGTTGGCGCCGGAGGCGCCCACCATGTTCAACACCTTGTCGCGCTGCGCGAGCTCCTCGAGCGCCACCGCGGTCGCCGAGGACACGCAGCCGGTGATCATGATCGCCTTGTCGCGCTGGATGAACTGGGTCTGCGCCTGCACCGCGACATTGGGCTTCAGCTCCGAGTCAGCGATGGCGTATTTGATCGCCTTGCCCAGCACGCCCTTGCCCTTGAGGCCCCAGGCCGCTGCGTTGCCGCCGCCGGCGTTGATCTCGGCGAACGCCAGCTCGTAGCCCTTCACGTGGTCCTTGCCGTCGGCCGAATAGGCCCCGGTGAGCGGGCTGGTGACCCCCACGAACACCGACTCCCCCTGCGCCCCGGCCGGCCAGGTGCCGAGCGGCGCCTCCGCCGCCCGCGCCAGATCGGCGAACAGCCCGGGCACCACCAGCCCGCCGGCCGCGCCGAGACCGAGTTGCAGTGCCTGACGCCGGGCAATGCCCGGACGGTCGGTTACGTCTTCCATGGTTCGCCTCCTTGACCCAAATCCGCGACAGGACGACCCGCGCCAGCCCATCGACGGCGCGGCCTTAGAACATTCCTCCCCCCGGCTCAAGACCGGGTGTTGCAACGCCCGTCGATTGTCGCCTAATGGCTTGGCCTTTTTTGGCTCAGATGGGAACAAACAAAGAACAACCGACATCGAGGAGATGGCCATGCAGTCCAGAACCGCCCCCGCCGTTTCGCGCCGCGAGACCTTGCAGCTCGGCGCCGGCCTCGCCGCCACGGCGCTCGTCGCCCGCTCCGCCGCGGCGGCACCCGCCCCGCTCGGCACCTGGCCGGCCGGGTCCTCGGGGGATACGGTCTTCGTCGGCCTCACCCTGCCCCTGACCGGCCCCTACCAGCTGCCGGGCGATGACGAACACAAGGGCTATCTGCTCGCGCTCGAACACCTCAACGAGGGCCACCCGCTGATACGCGCGATCGCGCCCAAGGTGACCAAGGGGCTGCTCGGCAAGCGCGTGCTCCATCAGGCGGCCGATCAGGCATCGAAGCCCAACCAGGCGGTGCAGGTGGCCTCCCGCTTCATCTCCGAGAACAAGGCGGTGATGTTCACCGGCTCCTGCTCGTCGGCGGTCGCGGTGGCGCTGAACAAGCTGGCGCAGCGGGAAAAGGTGCTCTACCTGCCGGGCGTAAGCGGATCGAACGACACCACCGGCAAGGACTGCACGCGCTATTCGTTCCGGTCCTGCTTCTACGGCCAGACCTCCTCGGCCGCGCTGGCACCGGTCATGATCAAACAATACGGCCGTAACCGAAAGGTGGCGTTCCTGACCCCCGACTACACCTACGGCCACACGGTCCAGCATTCCATGCTGGAATATCTGAAGAAGGGTGGCTGGACCATGGTCTCGAACCAGGTCTCGCCGCTCGGCACCAAGGATTTCAGCACCTATCTGTTGAACGTCGCCAATTCCGGCGCCGACGTGGTGGTGAACATCAACTGGGGCAACGATGCCTTCAGCTCGGTCAAGCAGGCGGCGCAGTTCGGCATCCTGCGCAAGATGAAGATGGTGATCGCCTACGACATCCCGTTCCTCGCCAAGGAGGTCGGCCCCGAGCTGACCCAGAACATGCTGAACGCCACCGATTTCTGGTGGACGCTGGAATCGCGCTACCCGCTGGCGCGGATGTTCGTGACCGAGTTCCACAAGAAATACGGCTACCACCCGCAATGGGCGGCCGAGACCGCCTATATGCAGATCGCCGCCTGGGCCCGCATGGTTTCCAGCGCCGGAACCTTCTACCCGCCGGCGGTCATCAAGGAATACGAGAAGGGAACAAGGTTCAACTCCCTGGTCGGCGAAGTGGCGTTCCGCGCCGAGGACCACCAGCTGATCCGTCCGGTGTTCATCATGCGCGGCAAGACGCCGAAGGCGATGAAAACGCCTGACGACTACTGGGAGGTGATCCAGATCGACGCCGGCGGCCCGCTGATGCAGAAGCCCGGCACCTTCGGCTGCAAGCTCGGTCCCTACGTCTGATCCGGGCCTATTCCTCGGCCCAGACGCGGCGGCGGAAGACGGGCAGTTTCCGCTCCGCCGCCCGCGCCTCCGGCGGCATCGCAAGCCAGGCCTGAAGCCGCTCGATCACCCGCCGCTGCGGCTCGGCCAGGTCGTAGCCCAGCGCTTCCTCGATCCCGTAGAAGCGCAGCGCTTCGAGCTCGCCCGATCCGGCCAGCGTGCCGGAGACCTCCGCCGCGTCCACCAGCAGAAACCGGGCGTTGAAGCGGATCGGGTTGCCCGGCGGCGTGACCATCCGGCAGAGATAATGCACCCTGCCCAGCGCCGGCGGCCGGCCCAGGGTCAGGCCGGTCTCCTCCTCCAGCTCGCGCGCCGCCGCCACCGCCAGCCCATGCGCCAGCACCGGGTTGGCCGCGCGCTCCAGCGCGGCACGGGTGGCCGCGGGCAGCGCCGCGGCGACCGGCGCGGTCAGGTCGGCCCGGTCCACCGACCCGCCGGGGAACACCAGCCGGTTCGGCATGAACCGATGCCCGGCGCCGCGCAGCCCCATCAGCATCTCACGCCCCTCGCGCAGCACCACCAGGCTGGCGGCATGACGGGCGCGCACGCTCGGCCGGCGCAAATCGTCAGGCAAGATCGAACCCCCGCGTGCGCAGCCAGGCGGCGAAGCCGTAGCGTTCCGGCACCGAAAGCTGGCGAGCGACATTCTCGCTCCAGCCCACCCCCTCGCGTGGCGGATAGATATCGTTGTTCTTCAGGCTGGCTGCCGCGATCGGCTCGCGGGCGCGGCGGCGCTCGTCATAGCCGGCGATCTCGGCCTCCAGCGTGCTGTCATCGTAGCGTTCCCGGTGCACCACCACCGCCGGCGGCAGGCGCATCGATACCGGGCGGCGGAACGCCGGCCAGCCCAGGGTCAGCCCGGCCACGGCATAAACCCCCGGCGGCAACCCCAGCATCGGCGTGATCTTCTCGTTGTGGTTGCGCACGTAGCTGATCGGGCAGGTGCCGAGCCCCGCCGCCTCGGCCGCGGCGATGAAGGCGCCCATCGCCAGGGTGGCATCCACCGCGGTGTTGAGGAAGGTGTCGAGGTTGTTGTTGGCATGTGCCATGCCGTGCCGCGCGCACAGCAACTGGCCGCGCCGCATGTCGCCGCAGAACAGCAGGAATACCGGCGCCGAGGCGATCCAGTCCATGGTGCCGATCCAGTCGGCGATGCGCCGGATCTTCCCGGGGTCGCGCAGCACCACCACCGAGTATTGTTGCAGGTCGGACTTGGTCGGCGCGGACTGTGCCGCCGCCAGCAGCAGATCGAGCAGTTCGTCGGCGACCGGCTCGTCACGGTAGCGCCGCGCCACCCGCCGGTCGAGCAGGCTCGCCACCCCGTCCGGCACCGGCCCGGTCGGCCCCGGCACCGCCGTCCCGAACCGCGCCGCCAGCAATGCCTCCGCCTCTGCCATGCGCCCCTCCCGCTCCTTCCCACACCCTTGCCCGAGGCGCCCCGCCGGCGCAAGGCTGGGTGCGAACCTTCCGGGAGTGAGAGTATGCCAGCCCCCTACGCAACCCACCGCGCCCAGCTCAAATCCATTCTTCAGGGCTGGGGAATGCCGGAAGCGAACGCCGAGATCACCGCCGAAATCCTTGCCTGGGCCGACCTGCACGGGGTGGACAGCCACGGCATCTCCATGCTGCCCGGCTACGACCGGCTGCGCCGCAACGGGCGGGTGAAGCTGGACGCCGAGCCGAGGGTGCTGCGGCAGACGCCGGTCTCGGCGCTGGTCGATGCCGGCGGCGGGCTCGGGCACGTGCCGGCCCGCTTCGCCATGAACCTCGCGATCGAGAAAGCCCGCGCCGCCGGCATGGCCGCGGTGGTGGTGCGCAACTCGGCGCATTTCGCCGCCTGTGGCTATTACACGCTGATGGCCGCCGAGGCCGGCCTGGTCGGCATGGCCTGCACCTCGGCCGCGGGCATCCAGGTGGCCCCCACCTTCGGCCGCAAGCCGCGCCTGGGCACCGACCCCTGGTCCTTCGCCGCGCCCGCCGCCGACGGGCGGCCGTTCCTGCTCGACATGGCCACCACCACCGTCGCCGCCGGTCGCATCCGCAACAAAGCCAACGAGGGCCTGCCTACCCCGCCGGGCTGGGTGCTGGGGCCGGACGGACGCCCCTCCGACGATCCGCTGATCGTCTCCAAGGGCGGCAGCCTCACCTCGCTCGGCGGTTCGCCCGAGGGCAGCAGCTACAAAGGATACAGCCTCGCGGTGATGGTCAACATCCTGGCCGCCTGCCTGTCGGGCGCCACCCTCATCACCGACCCGATGCATACGAAAAAACCGCAGGGAATGGATATCGGCCATTTCTTCATGGCGATCGACCCAGGCCTGTTCCGCGACCCGGCCGACTTTCAGACCGACGTGGCGCGGTTCTGTAACGATTTGCGTGCCACCGACCCCATCGACCCGGCACAACCGGTGATGGTCGCCGGCGACCCGCAACGCGCCATCGCCGCGCGCCGCCTGGCCGAGGGCATTCCCGTCGGCGCCGGACTGCTCGGCCAGATCCGCCAGATCGCCCAGGCGGCGGGGGCGGAGTGGTTGCTGGGATAGAAGGCAAGGGGGGCGCTGCCCCCCTTGACCCCCCGCCAAGGGCTAGCCCATGGAACCCCCAGTTTGGGTTCGGAGC
>JBMFXF010000093.1:0-7952 GCA_049964515.1 Acetobacteraceae bacterium
GGGGCGGGGAGCGGCAGGGATTAGCCCCGGGGGGGCGGCTTCACAAGGGCGGTCATGCCGCCCGGTTCCGCGGCCACGATCGCCGGCCGGACCGGGGTTGCGGGGGCGCGGGCGCCCTGTCCCGGAGCCGGGCTGGGCCCGACCGGTCAGCCCGCGCGCGCCACCGCCGTCACCGGCGTCGGGCGCGCCAGCCAGTGCCACAGCACCGCCGTGCCCGCGGCCAGCACCAGCGGCAGCACGGCCAGGTTCAGCACCCGCCAGCCCCAGCCCGCCTCGATCGCGCCGGAGGCCAGGATGGACAGCGCCACCGACCCGAACACCAGGAAATCATTGGTGGCCTGAACGCGCACCCGCTCGGCCGGGTCGTAGGCCGTGGTCAGCAGCGCGGTGCCGCCGACGAACATGAAGTTCCATCCAACCCCCAGCAGCATCAACGCCACCGCGAAGGTCGAAAACCACGGGTCGAACCCCAGGTTGACGGCGACACAGCCGACCGCCAGCAGCGCCCCGGCGGCAATCACCGCGTGCGCGCCGAAGCGCTGGATGAGCCGCCCGGTGATGAAGCCCGGCAGATACATCGCGATGGAATGGGCGCGGATGACATCGGCCGCCGAATCCACGCCGAACCCGCACAGCTGCATCTGCACCGGGGTGGAGGCCATCACCAGCTGCATGGTACCATAGCCGACCACGCCGGCCACCACCGCGGTCAGGAAGGTCGGGCGGGCCAGGATGGCGCGGATCGGCACCGGCCGTGCCGCCATCGGCGGCGGCGGCGGCACGGTCACGAACAGCAACAGCACCGCCGCGATCAGCGGCAGCAGGGTCAGCGTCAGATAGGTGGCGAGAAAGGTGTAGGCGGGGATCAGCGCGTGGGTGTCCTTGACGATCTGCGGCCCGATCACCGCCGCCACCACGCCGCCCGACATCACCAGCGCGATCGCCCGCGCCTTCGCCTCCGGCGCGGCCACCTCGGCGGCGGCGAAGCGCAGGTGCAGCGAGATACCGAAGCCCATCCCGGCCGGCACCGCGCCGGCGCAATAAAGCACGAAGCTGCCGTGCCACACCCCGGCCGCGTAGATCAGGCTGCCCGCCAGCGACATCGCCGCGCCCAGCCAGAACCCGGCCCGCCGGCCGAGGCGCGCGAACACGATGCCGGCCGGGATGGACCCTGCCATCACCGAGACCATCTGCAACGCGAGCGGCAAGGTGATGAGCGTCGGATCGGCGCTGAGCCGTTGGCCGATCAAGGCCGCCATCACCACCTGGCCCGCCATCACGGCATTCATCAGGGCCTGACAGCAGAACAGCAGCCACACGTTGCGATTCATGGCGCGGACGTTCCCACAATAGCGACCGGAGGGTGGTGGAAGGCAGGCGATGGTCAGAAATGGCTCCACCCGCCGGCACCGAGCGGGATCGGCACGCCGGCAGGGTCGCGCAGGATGACAGTTTCCACCCCGGCGTGGAAGCGGCCGATCCGCGCAAGGGGGATATGCTTCTCGCGCGCGGCGGCTTCCAGGGCGGTTTGCGCTTCGGGCGCCACCGCCAGGAGAAGCTCGTAATCGTCCCCCCCGGTCAGGCACAGCGCCAGCTCGTCCGGGCCGGCTTCCGCCGGCCGCGGCACCAGCGCGGCTTCGATCTCCGCACCCAGTCCGGCGGCGCGGCAGAGATGGCCGAGGTCCTGCACCAGCCCATCCGACACATCCATCGCCGCGCGCACCAGCGCCGGGGTGACCAGCCCCAGCCGCGGGGTGGGCAGGCGGTAGCGGGCCAGCAGCCGGCCGGTCGGGTCGGCCCGCTCGCCGCGCGCCACCCGCAGGCCCAGCGTGGCCCCGCCGATGCAGCCGGTCACGAACACCAGGTCGCCCGCCCGCGCGCCCGCCCGGCGCACCATCCCGCCCGCGGCGACGTGGCCGAGCGCGGTCAGGCTGAGGCTGACCGGCCCCGGCGTGGAGGTGGTGTCCCCGCCCAGCAGCGGGATGGCGAACGCCGCCTGATCCTGGGCGAGCCCGGCGGCGAAGGCGGCGAACCAGGCCTCCGGCGTCGCGCGCGGGACCGACAGCGCCAGCAGATAGCCGAGCGGGGTGGCGCCCTTGGCCGCCAGATCCGACAGATTGACCCGCAGCAGCTTGCGCGCGACCAGATCCGGCGGGTCGTCGGGCAGGAAATGCACCCCCGCCACCATGGTATCGACCGTCAGCACCAGCGCGCGCCCGGGCGGCGGGTCCAGCAGGGCGGCATCGTCGGTCAGCCCCAGCCCGGCGGGACCGGCGAGGGGGCGGAAATGCCGGGCGATCAGGGCGAATTCAGCGGGCAGCGGTGGAGCGGTCACGCGCCCGAGGTTAGGCGCCGGGCCGGGCGGGGGGAAGGCGGCGACTTGGCGGCGTGGGCGGGGCCGAGGCTGGCGCGGCGGGCTTCCGCGCGGCGCTGCCCTGCCGCGGCCAGCAGCGCGGGCAGGCTCACCGGCGTCTCGGGCGCGGGTGGCGGTTGCGGCTTCGGCGGGGCTTGGCGGTGGGCAAACATCGGCAGGCCGGCGGCTGGTGCGGGCGTCGGCATAGCGCCCGCGGGCGGGGTGCGAAACCGGGGAAAGATGACGTTTTCGGGATAGGCGCCCGGCGCGCCGCGCGGGTGTGCTTGACCGGGGGGCCGGCTTCGCTACCCTCCGGTAGGAACACGGGTACGGAGGGGACGGGATGGGCAGCCGCATCGCCATCATGGGAACCGGCGCGGTCGGTGCCTACGCGGGCGGCCACATGGCCGCCGCCGGCGAGGACGTGACTTTCCTCGACCCCTGGCCGGAGCATGTCGAGGCGATGCGCGCCCACGGGCTGCGCGTGAGCCACATCACCGGCGAGGAGTTCACCACCAAGGTCCGCGCCCTGCACCTGACCGACGCCCAGCACCTGGCCAAGGAGCCGCCGATCGACATCGCCTTCGTCTGCATGAAATCCTACGACACCGAATGGGCGACCCGGCTGATCGCGCAATACCTCGCGCCCGACGGGTTCGTGGTCTCGTTGCAGAACTGCATGAACGAGGAGACGGTGGCGCGCGTGGTCGGCTGGGGCAAGGTGCTGGGCTGCATCGCCTCCTCCATCACCGTTGATCTGTGCGAACCCGCCCATGTCCGCCGCGCCGCCGGGAAAAGCCGCGGCAAGGGCCATACCGTGTTCCGGGTGGGCGAGGTCCACGGCCGCGTCACCGACCGCGCCCGCGCCGTGCTGCGGCTGGTCGATCTCGCCGACGAGGCGCTGGTCACCACCAATCTGTGGGGGGAGCGCTGGTCGAAGCTGGTCACCAACGTGATGGGCAACGGCATCTCGGCCGCCACCGGCATGATTACCCGCGATACCCTCACCAACGACGCGATCCGCCGCTTCGGCGCCCGGCTGGGGTCGGAGGCGATCCGCGTCGGCCAGGCGCTGGGCTACGATCTCGAGGAGATCCTCCATCTGGACCCGGAGGTCATCGCCCGCGCCGGCGAGGGCGATGCCGCCGCCACCGCCAGCTACGACCAGCACCGGCTGGCCGAGGCGGCGAAGCCGGGCGGCGGCGCACACCGGCCCTCGATGGGTCAGGACATGGTCAAGGGCAGGCGCACCGAGATCGAGTTCCTCAACGGCTTCGTGGTGCGCAAGGGCGAGCAGGTGGGCCTGCCGACGCCGGCCAACGCCGCGCTCACCGAGATCGTGAAAAAGGTGGAGCGCGGCGCGCTTTCACCCGATCCGCGTCACATCATCGATCTGCGATTGAACTGAAAGGCCACGCCCATGGACCTGCGCTTCACCCAAGAAGAACGCGCCTTCCGCGACGAGGTGCGCGCGTTCATCCGCGACAACCTGCCGCCCGACACCGCCGAGCGGATGCGCCTCGGCCATCCGCCCCGCAAGCAGGATACCGTGACCTGGCAACGGATCCTCAACAAGAAGGGCTGGGCGGCGATCTCCTGGCCGAAGGAGTGGGGCGGGCCGGGCTGGTCGGCGGTACAGCGGATGATCTTCATCGAGGAGAACCAGGCCGCACCCGCGCCGGAATTGCTGTCCTTCAACATCACCATGATCGGTCCGGTGCTGATCCAGTTCGGCACCGAGGCGCAGAAGCGCCGCTTCCTGCCGCGCGCGGCCAATCTGGACGATTGGTGGTGCCAGGGATTCTCGGAACCCGGCGCAGGATCGGACCTCGCCTCGCTCAAGACCGCGGCGCGGCTGGTGGGCGATCACTACGTGGTGAACGGGTCGAAAATCTGGACCTCCACCGCGCATAACGCGGACTGGTGCTTCCTGCTGGTCCGCACCAACCCGAACGCGGCCAAGCGCCAGGAGGGGATCTCGTTCCTGCTGGTGGACATGAAGACCCCGGGGATCACGGTACGCCCGATCATCTCGATCGACGGGTCGCACCACCTCAACGAGGTGTTCTTCGACGACGTCAAAGTGCCGGTCGAGATGCGGGTGTACGAGGAGAACCGCGGCTGGGACGTGGCGAAGTTCCTGCTGGGCAACGAGCGTACCGGCATCGCCCGCCTCGGCAAGTCGCGCGAGCGGGTGGCGATGGCGAAATCCTTCGCCCGCGAGGTGCGCTTCAACGGCCGCAAGCTGATCGAGGACCCGACCTTCCGGCAGCGTATCGCCCAGCTGGAGGTGGACATGAAGGCGTTGCAGATCACCCAGTACCGGGTGGTCTCGGCGGGTGCCAAGAAATCCGACGGACGGCCGGACCCGCTGTCCTCGGTGCTGAAGGTGAAAGGCACCGAGCTTTTGCAGGCCAGCACCGAATGCGCGATGGACGCCGCCGGACCCATGGCCAACCCGGTATGGGCGCAGGAACTCGCGGCGATGGCGAACGAACCGGACGCCTTCGCGGAATCCGCCGAGCAGTCCACCGCCAGCTACCTGATGCTGCGCGCTGCCTCGATCTACGGCGGCACCAACGAGATCCAGAAGAACATTCTCTCCAAAGCGGTGTTGAGGCTCTGATGGATTTCGATCTTTCCGACGACCAGCGGCTGCTGGCCGACAGCGTCACCCGGCTGATGGCCGACCGCTACGGGTTCGAGGCCCGCAAGGGCTATCTGAAGGACCCCGCCGGCTGGAGCGCCGCGATGTGGGGGCAATACGCCGAGCTCGGCCTGCTCGGCCTGCCGTTCGCGGAAGAACATGGCGGCTACGGCGGCGGACCGGTCGATGTCATGCTGGTGATGCAGGAGTTCGGGCGCGCGCTGGCGCTGGAACCCTATCTTGCCACCGTGGTGCTGGGCGGGACCGCGCTGCAACTGGCCGGCAGCGCCGCCCAGCAAGGCGAAATCCTGCCCGCCGTGGCGGAGGGGCGGCTCAAGCTCGCCTTCGCCCATGGCGAGCGGGAGGCGCGCTACGATCTCTCCTTCGTCCGCACCACGGCGAAACGGTCGGCTGGCGGCTGGGTGCTGGACGGGGCGAAATCGGTGGTGTTCCACGGCGATCAGGCCGACCGGCTGGTGGTCTCGGCGCGGGTGTCCGGCGATGACGCGGACGCGGACGGGATCGGGCTGTTCCTGGTGGACGCGGATGCCGCGGGGCTGGCGCGGCGCGGCTACACGCTGCGCGACGAAACCCGCGCCGCCGAGATCGCGCTGCACAACGTCGCCGCGGTTCCTCTGGGCGAGCCGGGGGCGGCGTTCCCCGTCATCACTCGGGTGGTGGAGGCCGGGATCGCCGCCATGGGCGCCGAAGCGGTGGGCGCGATGGAGGCGATGCACAGCATGACCTTGGAATATTCCCGCACCCGCGAGCAGTTCGGCAAGCCGATCGGCACCAACCAAGTGGTGCAGCACCGGCTGGCGGAGATGCTGATGTCGATGGAGCAGGGCCGCTCCATGGCGATGCTGGCGGCGATGAGCGTGACCGAGCCGGACGCGGCGGAACGCGCGCGCAACATCTCGATGGCGAAGCTGGGCTACGGGCAGGCGGCGCGATTCGTCTCGCAGCAGACGATCCAGCTGCATGGCGGCATCGGCATGACCGAGGAATACGCGGCCGGCCACTTCTTCCGCCGCTGCCTGGTGATCGAGCACAGTTTCGGCGACACCGCCTATCACCTGGCGCGGCTGGCGGACGAGGTGGAATGAGCCGCAGCCTCACCCTGGCCGGAATCGATCTCGCGCTGGAGGAACAGGGCGACGGTCCGCCGCTTCTGTTCCTGCACGCCGGGGAAGGGCTGGCGCCGGAGCGCCCGTGGCTCGCCCTGCTGGCACGGCGGTTCCGGGTCATCGCGCCCTGGCACCCCGGCTGGGGCGCCTCGGCGCTGCCGGACCGGATCGGCTCGGTCGAGGACCTGGCCTGTCTTTATCTCGACCTGGCCGATGCGCTGCGGCTGGACGGCGCGGCGCTGGCCGGAGCCTGCTTCGGCGGCTGGCTCGCCGCCGAACTCGCGGTGCGCCAGCCGGAGCGCTTCGCGCGGCTGGCGCTGATCGCCCCGCTCGGGGTCAAGTTCGGGGCCGTGACGGACCGCGACATCGCCGACATGCACGCGATGGGCCATGACGAATACCTGGCAGCGGCCTGGGCCGATCCGGCGCGCAGCGAACAGGACACCACCGTGCTCGGCGAGGACGCGCTCACCGCGATCGCGCGCGGGCGCGAAGCCTTCGCGCTGTTCGGCTGGAAGCCCTACATGCACAACCCGCGGCTGCGGCACTGGCTGCACCGCATCCGCCCGCCCACCCTGCTGCTGTGGGGGGCCGCGGACCGCATCGTCACGCCCGCCTATGGCGCGCGCTGGCAGGAAGCGCTGCCCGACGCCCGGCTCGAGATCATCCCCGACGCCGGGCATTTCCCGCTATGGGAACAACCGGAACCGGCGGTCGCGGCGCTGACCCGGTTCCTGCTGCCAAGCTGACCCGCCGGAGGTCCCATGCGCACCTGGTATTTCTCGGAAATGGCCTACCACCCGGCTTGGGAGGCCGGCCTCGCGCGCGGCTCGCTGCGGGTGGTGCTGCCGAACCGGAATGTGGACCCCGATCAGGCGCACCGCCTGCTCAACCGCTATCTCGACGAGTTCGCGCTGTGCGACGAGCTCGGCCTCGATATCATGGTGAACGAACACCACGCGACCGCCACCTGCTTGACCGTCTCGGTGCCGATGGCGCTGGCGATCATCGCGCGGGAAACCAAACGGGCCCGGCTGCTCTCGCTCGGCAACCCGATCGCCAACCGGCCCGATCCGGTGCGGGTCGCCGAGGAGATGGCCTGGCTCGACGTGCTGTCGGGCGGGCGCACCGAACTCGGGCTGGTGAAGGGCGCGGCCTACGAGATCGCGCCGGCCAACTCCAACCCCGCGCGCATCATGCGCCGCTACTGGGAGGCGCATGATCTCATCCTGAAGGCGCTGTCCACCCATGACGGCCCGTTCTCATGGGAAGGCGAGTATTTCCACTATCGCCAGGTCAACATCTGGCCGCGCCCGATCCAGCAGCCGCATCCGCCGATCTGGATGACGGGGATGTCGGCGGCCACCGGCCGCGCCGCCGCCGAGCGCGGGCATGTGGTGGGCACCCTGCTCTCGGGCGGGATCGCCAAGCCGATGTTCGATGCCTATCGCGCCCGTGCCCGCGAGCTCGGCTGGGAAGCGGGACCCGACCGGATGGCCTATGCCGCGGTGGTCGGTGTCGGCGCCACCAGGGCCGAGGGGTATCGCCGCGCCGACCTCATCGCCGGCTATGTCCGCACCGCCCCGGTGGTGGCCGAACCCTTCACCAACCCGCCCGGCTACAACACCATCCCGGCCAACGTCGCCATGCTGCGCCTGGGCCGCAAGAAGGGCCGCATCGTCGCCGACCGCAACGGCAACCTGATCGACGCGACGCGCGCCAGCGTGGAAGACCTGATGGCCACCGATACGGTGTTCGCCGGCACCCCCGACGACGTGTTTGCCCAGATCAAGGATTTCGACGCCCGCATGGGCGGGGTCGGGCA
>JBMFXF010000093.1:8052-11440 GCA_049964515.1 Acetobacteraceae bacterium
GACACGGTGGAGAACCTGACGCTGTTCGCGCGCGAGGTGGCGCCAAGGCTGCGCGCCCTGCACCCGGAGCGTGCCGCGGCGGCGTAGCCAGCCCGATCAGCCTGGCAGCAGCGCGATCGCGTCGCCCACCGCGAACCGCCCGCCCTCGATCACGTCGGCCACCACGCCGAGATCGGGGTGCCCATACAGCGCCCGCAGCTCCGCCACCGGGTCGGCGTCGCGGGTCGCGGTTTCCGGGTTCACCTCGGTGGCCGGGCAACGGGCGATCCGCTTGCGCACCCGCAACACCGCGCCGCCCACCTGCAGCTCCCGGCCCACCCAGTCCAGCTCGGCGAACGGGGCGGCGCCGGAGAACCAGATGTTGGCGCGGAACCGCCGCCGCTGCCGGCGCGCGCCCACCCGCGCCTCATAATCGCGCCAGCTCGCCAGGCCGATCAGGCTCACCACCGCGCCGCGCTGATCGCCGAACACATGCCCCGACGCATGGACGAACCGCGGCTGCCCGCGCGCCTCCTCGCCCAGATAGCGGGCCAGGAAGGCGCCGATCTGTTCCCGCCCCGCCGCCGACAGCGCATCCGCGCTCACCCCGGCGCCGTCCCGGGCGGTGATGGCAAGCCGGCCGGAGCGCGGGTCGAACAGCGCCCGCAGCCCGGCGATGGAGGCGTTCTTCATCTGGCACATGAAATGGTATTTGGGCAGGAAGGCCGGGTGCGCCGGATCGAACCCGGCATCGCCCTGCGCCAGGGCGAAGGCCCGGTCCCACGGGATGGCGCCGCCCGGTTCCACCTCGGCCGCCTCCAGCGCCTCGGCCGACAGCCCCTTCACCGGGTAGCGGTAGAGATACTCGATGCGCATGCGGCGGCCCCTCTTGCAGCGCCCCGGGCCGCGCCCCAACTCCTTGCCCGATGGTCAACGCCACGCTGCCTCAGGGAGGGGCGCGGCACAAGTCGCCTCACAGGGACACCAGACATGGACATTGAGAAGTTCACCGAACGCTGCCGCGGCTTCCTGCAGGCCGCCTCCACCATCGCGATCCGCGAGTTCCACCAGCGGATCGCGCCCGAACATCTGCTGAAAGCGCTGCTGGATGACGAGGAGGGGGCCGCGGCCGGGCTGATCCGCGCCGTCGGGGCCGACCCGCGCCCGGTGGCGGCGGCGATGGAAGCCGAGCTCGCGCGCACCCCAAAGGTGCAGGGCGCCGGCGCCGGCCAGCCGCAGATCACGCCGGAGCTGGTGCGGGTGCTGGATGCCGCCCAGCAGGCGGCTTCCAAGGCGGGTGACGATTTCGTCGCGCAGGACCGGCTGCTGGTCGCGCTCGCCGCCTCCGCCACCCCGGCCGGGCGCACGCTCACCCAGGCCGGCGCCAGCGCCCAGGCGCTGGAGCGCGCGGTCGCCGAGATCCGCAAGGGCCGCAAGGTCACCAGCCAGAACGCCGAGGCGAGCTTCGAGGCGCTGAAGAAATACGCCCGCGACGTCACCGCGCTGGCCCGGGAAGGCAAGCTCGACCCGGTGATCGGCCGCGACGAGGAGATTCGCCGCACCATCCAGGTGCTGGCCCGCCGCACCAAGAACAACCCGGTGCTGATCGGCGAGCCGGGCGTCGGCAAGACCGCGATCGTGGAAGGCCTGGCGCTGCGCATCGTCAACGGCGACGTGCCGGAGGCGCTGAAGGGCAAGCGGCTGCTGGCGCTGGATCTGGGCGCCATGGTCGCGGGGGCGAAATACCGCGGCGAGTTCGAGGAGCGCCTGAAGGCGGTGCTGAAGGAGATCGAGTCCGCCGAGGGCGAGATCGTGCTGTTCATCGACGAGATGCACACGCTGGTCGGCGCCGGCAAGGCGGACGGGGCGATGGATGCGTCGAATCTGCTCAAGCCCGAGCTCGCCCGCGGCGCGCTGCACTGCATCGGCGCCACCACGCTCGACGAATACCGCAAGCATGTGGAGAAGGACGCCGCCCTGGCGCGGCGCTTCCAGCCGGTGTTCGTGGGCGAACCCTCGGTCGAGGACACCGTCAGCATCCTGCGCGGGATCAAGGAGAAATACGAAACCCACCACGGCGTGCGGATCACCGATGCCGCGCTGGTGGCGGCGGCCACGCTGTCGAACCGCTATATCACCGACCGCTTCCTGCCCGACAAGGCGATCGACCTGATCGACGAGGCGGCCTCGCGCCTGCGGATGCAGGTGGATTCCAAGCCGGAGGCGCTCGACGAGCTCGATCGCCGGGTGATCCAGCTCAAGATCGAGCGCGAGGCGCTGCGCAAGGAGACCGACGCCGCCTCCCGCGATCGGCTGGGCAAGCTCGAGACGGAGCTGGCCGAGCTCGAGGAGAAATCGACCGCCATGGCTGCGGCCTGGAACGCCGAGAAGGAGAAGGTGGCCGAAACCCACAAGCTCAAGGAACGGCTGGATCAGGCGCGTTCGGAGGTGGAGGTGGCGCAGCGGCGCGGCGACCTCGCGCGCGCCTCGCAGCTGCTCTATGGCGAGATCCCCGACATCGAGCGCCGCATGGCCGCCGCCGCCGAGCAAGGTCAGCTGGTGAACGAGGCGGTGACCGAGCAATCCATCGCCGGCGTGGTCTCCCGCTGGACCGGCATCCCGGTGGATAAGATGCTGGAAGGCGAGCGGGCCAAGCTGTTGCGGATGGAAGACGAGCTGCGCCGCCGCGTGATCGGCCAGGAGGAAGCGCTGACCGCGGTGGCCAACGCCGTGCGCCGGGCGCGGGCGGGCTTGCAGGATCCGAACCGGCCGATCGGCAGCTTCCTGTTCCTCGGCCCCACCGGCGTCGGCAAGACCGAGACCTGCAAGGCCCTGGCGCAGTTCCTGTTCGACGACGAGCGGGCGATGGTGCGCATCGACATGAGCGAGTTCATGGAGAAGCACGCCGTCTCCCGCCTGATCGGCGCGCCACCCGGTTACGTCGGCTACGACGAGGGCGGGGTGCTGACGGAAGCCGTGCGCCGGCGGCCGTATCAGGTGATCCTGTTCGACGAGGTGGAGAAGGCGCACGAGGACGTGTTCAACGTGCTGCTCCAGGTGCTCGATGACGGCCGCCTGACCGACGGGCAGGGCCGCACGGTGGATTTCAAGAACACGATCATCGTGCTGACCTCGAACCTCGGCTCGGAGGTGCTGGCCGCGCAGCCCGAGGGCGAGCCGACCACCATGGTGCAGGGCCAGGTGATGCGCATCGTGCGCGGCCATTTCCGGCCCGAGTTCCTCAACCGGCTGGACGAGATCATCCTGTTCCGCCGGCTGCAACGGGCCGACATGGCGGCGATCGTCTCGATCCAGATCGCCCACCTCGAGAAGCTGCTGGCCGACCGCAAGATCGGCATCGCGCTCGACCGCGCGGCGTTGGAATGGCTGGCCAACGAGGGCTACGACA
>JBMFXF010000094.1:0-11321 GCA_049964515.1 Acetobacteraceae bacterium
CCGCCGGCAACGCGCCGGGCCTGAACTCCGGCGCCGCGGCGATGGTGGTGGCCGAGGCGGACTAGGCCGCGCGCCACGGGCTGCGGCCGATGGCGCGGCTGGTGTCGTACGGGATCGGCGCGGTGGAGCCCGGCTTCTTCGGCCTGGGCCCGGTGCCGGCGGTGCGCCAGGCGCTGGAGCGCGTCGGCTGGCGAACTGGCGACGTGGACCGGTTCGAGATCAATGAGGCCTTCGCCGCGATCGTGCTGGCGGTGATCCACAAACTCGGCCTGGCCGAGGATGTGGTGAACGTCGAGGGCGGCGCCATCGCGCACGGCCACCCGATCGGCGCCAGCGGCGCGGTGCTGACCACGCGGGTGCTGCATGCGATGGAGCGCGACGGCCTCAAGCGCGGGATCGTCACCTTGTGCATCGGCGGCGGCCAGGGCATCGCGCTCGCGCTGGAACGTTCCGAGTAAGGAAGATCGGTGATGGCCAAGGTCGCGGTGCATGTTTTCCACGACGACGCCTCGGCGCTGGGGTCGGGGTCGCATGTGGCCGAACGGATCCGCCAGGTAATGGCGGAGAGCGGCGTTGGCGTGGAACCATATTTTCCACGACGACGCCTCGGCGCTGAGATCGGGCTCGCATGTGGCGGAACGAATTCGCCAGGTGAAGGCGGAGAGTGGCGTCGCCGTGGAGATCTATGTGTTCAGCCCGGCGGAGAGGGCGCTTGCCGATCCGTCGCGGGATGGCTTCAACGCCACGATCGACGAGCCGATCGCCGCGGACGTTCCGGTTGGTACCTGCGTCGATATCGCCGAGGGCCTGGGACAGCGGGCGGCTTTTGTATCGCGCGGCCCGCGGCTGGAATACGCGCGGGATGCCTTCGTGCGCCTGGCTCGCGAGGGCGCCGCCGTGATCAGCTTCTAGCCCGAGGTCGATCATGGTCCTGATCCTGATCCTGACCGGCGGACCGTTCGCGCTCGCATTGGTTTCCGGCATGTTGGGCCTCGGCGTCGCCTTCGCGACGGTGCCGTTCCTGTCGTTCTTCCCGCCCGACCTGGTGCACCAGGTGCAGCCGCTGAGCTTGCTGCTGAACGGCATCACCGCGTTGTTCGCGGTGCTCGGGTTCGCGCAGAGCGGGCTGATGGACTGGCGCAAGGCGATTCTGCTCGCGGTGATCACCACCGCCACGGCGCCGTTGGGGGCGTGGTTGGTGCGCTCCGTGCCGCAGATCTGGGTCTGGGTCGCGTATTTCCTGGCCGTCGCCTATCTGGCGTACCGGCTGTTCAAGCCGGCGGAGGCGCGCGTGGCCGGGCCGGACAGCAAACGTAACGGACAGGACGCTATGCGCGGCTCTGTACGAGGCCACCCCGCCGGCTGATCGGAACCAGCATCAGCACTGGGATCAGGTTGGCAACGCCCAGCGCCAGCAGTACGCCGACCGTGTCGATCGGTCCCAGATCGCTCACCAGCAGCGCACCCACGGTCGGTGCCAGCGCCTGGGCGATCAGGGACGGCATGGCGATCCGCCCCATGAGCGTTGCGTATCCGTCCGGTCCGAACAGTGCGAGCGGCACTGTCGCGCGTGCAATGGACTGGATGCCGCGCCCGGCGCCTTGCAGGATCAACCCGCCCGCGAAGAAGGCGGGATTGAGCAGCAGCCCGCCCAGGCCCAGCGCGACCAGCACGGTGGCGGCCAGCATGGTCCAGATGGGATGACCCCGCCGGCCGACAGCGAACTGGACAACCCGGGCGCCGACCTGGCTCGGACCCAGCAGCGTCCCCAGGGCGACCGCGGACGCCAGGCTCAGGCCGCGTGCCTGCAGGATGGTGATGAGTTCGACCGATACGATCGTCATCAGCACCGCCGCGAGGGTCAGGGCTGCGGCCACGAGCCAAAATGCGGCGCGCGCGCTCCGGCGTGAACCCGGCGCATGGGCCGCGGCGGAGCGCGGTAGCGGTATATGAAGCGGCTGCGGCGATCGTCCCGGCAGCCCGAATGCATAGAGCGGCAGCACGATGAGCAAGTTCAGCGCGGCATAGGTGAAGCACGCCCCGCGCCAGCCCAGATGCTCGGTCAGGAACGCCGACAGCGGCCAGCAGAGCGTGCTGGCAAAACCGCCCCAGAGGGTCACGCCGGTGATGAGCGGCCCGGCGGCGTTCCCGTACAGATGGCCGAGGGTGGAAAATACCGGATCGTAGAGCCCGCAGCCCATCCCCAGTCCGATCACCATCCAGGCCGCCACATAGACCGGCAGGCTTGGGGCAAGCGCTAACCCGAGCAGCCCGACGGCCACCAACCCGGCGCTCGCCGCCAGCACCGGGCGCCCGCCCACGCGATCGATCGTCCGGCCCACCATGGGCGAGACGAGACCGGACACCAGCAGCCCCACGGAGAGGCCGCCAACCACCCACGCCGCTGGCCACCCGGTCGCCCGCGCGATCGGCACGGCCAGGACGGAGGGCAGGTAGTAGGTGCTGCCCCAGGCCAGGATCTGGCAGATACCCAGAGCAGACACCACAAGCCACCGGGGCCGGCCGGCGCCGGCGGTTGCCTCGGGATCACCGGGAAGCGCCGTCGCGTTCGTCACGCCGCAGGCTCGGCCGGCGCGGGGTGTAGCGCCGCCCCGGCCCTTCCGCAGCAGGATGTCGCCGCAGTCAGTGGCGGGGATGCACCGGACGCGGCGATCAGCCCCGACGCCGGCGCCTCGGCGTGCGCGCTGCCCGGCGCGACGCCTCGCCCGGCGCTGCAGACCCCGGTCTGGGGGAGATCGAGCGCGATCCGTCGTGCCGCCGCGATGTCGCCGGCCAGGAAGACGGCGATGGAACGGACCTGCTCATACCCGGTCGCAAGCAGGAACGTCGGTGCCCTGCCATACGAGATCATGCCGGCAAGAAAAAGACCGGCATCCGGCTGCGCGAGTTCGTCGGCGCCGTGCGGACGCACGGTACCGCAGGAATGGACGTTCGGATCGATAAGCGGCGCCAGGGCGCGCGGGCATTCCAGCGCAGGATCGAGATCGAGGCGCACTTCGCGTAGAATATCGAGGTCCGGCCGCAGCCCCGTCGCCACGATCACCTCGTTCGCTTCCACCGTGTGCCCGTCGGCGTCACGCAGCGTGACCGCGCCGCCGGGGCGACGGTCCAATGCATCGATGGCGAATGGCGCAAGCAACCGTATCTGGCCGCACGCGACGAGACTGCGCAGGTGCCGGCCCAGCGCGGCCCGCTCCGGCAACTGGTCGGCGGCGCCGCCGCCGTAGGCGCGCGTGAGGTCCGGCTCGCGCGCCGCCCACGCTACTTCGGTGCCAGGCGCTTCCCGTGCGAGCGCGGCGAGATCGATCAACGTGCCGATCGCAGAATGGCCCGTGCCGACGACAAGCATCCGCTTGCCCGCATAACGGCTGTGCTCGGCCCCGCGCACGTCCGGCATGCCGTACCGGATCCGCTCGGCCGCCGCACGCTCTCCCGGCGCTGGCAAGCCGGCGGCGCCCGCGGGGGCCGGGTTGGCCGAGGTTCCTGTCGCAACGATGACGGCGCGGGCAAGCAGGCGCCCCGCGCGTCCGTCCCGGTCCTCGAACCGCACGTCGAAGGGTTCCTGCGCGCGTCCGGCGTCGCGAACCTTGCCGATGCGCGCCCGCGCGATGCCGATCACGCGTGTGCCCAGACGCAGGCGCCCGGCGATTTCCGGCAGCGCTGCCAGGGGTGCGAGATAGTCCGCGACCAGTTCGTCTCCGGACGGGAAGGCAGTGGCAGGCGGCGCCCGCCATCCGTGTCGCTCCAACAGGGCGCGGGAAGCCGGGTCGATATTGTAACGCCACTGCGAGAACATCCGGACATGCCCCCAGGCCAACGGTGCGGTCCCGACGGTCGGGCCGGCTTCCAGGACGATCGGCTCCAGACCGCGCGCCACGAGATGGGCGGCGGCGGCGAGACCCACCGGACCCCCGCCGATCACCGCGACGGGGTGCGCGCCAGGCGCCGGAGGGGCGCTATGCCGGTTGTCGGACGAGCAGCACGGGGACGACGCACGATCGCTCATGGGGGAGTCTCCATTATGAGGGAAGATGCATCGGATAACGATGCATATGCGCACGGGAATCGGACGGTCAGCATGAGCAAGCGCCCGCCCCCTCCTGGTCCGGACGCCGCGTCTTCAGCAGGGCCTCCGTTGCCTCCAGCCAGGCCGCGAGCCCTACCCGCGTCGCTTCGCGTCCCTTTTCCGTCAGCGTATAGACCTTGCGTTCGCGGCCGGAGACGATCTCGGTCTGCGATGTCACGTAGCCTCCATCTTCGAACTCCCGCAGCGTGGGGTAGAGGGCTCCTTCCGACGGCGAGCAGCAGCCATTGGTGGTGCGCTCGACGGCACGCGCGATGTCGTAGCCGTGCGTCGGGCCATCGTGCAGGACGCGCAGGACGAAAAACCGGCTGAGCGCCATCTTGATCGTGCCCGCCCAATAGGCGCGGTCGGTGAAATCCGGGGGAGGACGGGGAACGGCGCGCACGGCGGGAGGCGGCTTCGACATATCGCCCTCCTACGCATCTATGGGCGATGCGTCAAGTCTCAGGCAGATCGTCGTCCAGGGGCCGGAATGGGGACCGTTGCGTGGTGCGCGGTTCCCATAGGACGTCTTATCCCATCAGGACCAGTCCTGGGTCAGTCCGAGGCCGCCCTCGCTGCAGCCAACCGCGTATCGCCGTTGGTGTTGATGTCTTCGAGCGAGCGGCGCGCGGTGTCCGGGATCACGCACGTCGTGCCAAGCCACGCCAACCAGCGAGCTGGCGGCCAGCCCGATGCGCCTGCCAACCATGTTAATCGCATGGCCGATCGAGCGGATCCGCGTCGGGCTGGCCGTCGCCCCGAGCAGCCCGGCGCCGGCGTCCATACCCGGCCCGCCCACGATCATCACGTGATCCAGATCGAACGGCGCAAACCCGAACGCCGGCACCGCCATCGCCACGTCGTGCAGCCAAGCAAACAGCCCGAGCGAGACGGCCGAGCCCGCGAAGCCTACAATCAACAGGCGCTTGCGCGCGGTGCGATCGACCAGCAGCGGATCCAGCGCCGCCACCGGCGGGATGAACAGCACCGAAACGAGCAGCCCGAACACGCCGGGCGAGAGACCGAGGCACTTCGCAATCAGCGACGGGCCGAACAGGATGCCCAAGTAGATCACGATGCCGAGTAGCATCCAGATCAGCGCCGCACCGAAAAATCGCGCCCGCGTGAGCGGGGGACACCTCCCCGACCGGGCGACAGTCGCGCGCCAATGGACGGGCGGGCTACATGCCCGAAATCTGCTCGACCACGCGCGCCGCAGCGGCTTCGCCGCCAGCGAGTCGTGCCAGGTAGCGCGCCGTCTCCGGCATCTTGCGGCGCAGGTAGAGCACCGACAGCGCCGGCACTGCGCCGAGCGCGAGGACGAACCGCCAGCGCAGGTCGGGCGAGACGTTCATTCCGATCAGCAGCCGTGCCAACAGCGCCGCGGTCAGCGCACCGGCCTGCCACATCACCCCGAAGCCGAGCGCGATCTTCTTGCCGCGGTTCGGCCGGTCGGCGTGCTCGGCCATGATGGTGGGCGTCAGCACGTAGTCCGAACCGACCCCGATGCCGAGCACGAAACGGATGCCGATCAGCCACCAAAGGGTGGGGGGCGAAGATCTGGGAGAACGCCATCACCGCCATCAGCATCACGTCGTAGCCGTGGAACTTCTTCCGACCTTGCTGCGCCAGCGCGCCGAGGATCAGCGCCCCCAACCAGTGCTGAGGCGGCAAGCGCCACGCTCTCGAACCCCGTGAGGTGCTGCACCTAGCCTCGCGATGAGCACCGGCACCACGATATATATTACCACCGAGACCAGCAGCGTGTCCCGCGGCACGGTGATCGACAACAGCCCGGGAAGCAGCTCGACGATCAGAGCGAACGCCACCACCACGATGGTATCGTTCGGCGCCACCTGGCTCTGGGTAAAATGCGGCTCACCATCGACGAGGTTCGACCCGACAAACGCCATCGCTGGACCGGGCGCGGCGGCAGCTTCACGTACCACCATCGGTCCGGCCAGGATCGCATCGCGCAACGTCGCCGCGATCAGCGGCACGATCATCAGGGACAGCACGACCCCGGTAGTGAGCAGCCCGTAGCCGCCACCGTGTGCGCGGTGCATGCCGAGTACCGCCGCGAGAAGGCGGCAAGATCAAGCTCCCGGCACGCGCGCGCCGCGCCGTCAGCGAGCCCGTGGCCGGCGGCGCAGAGACGACCGCGCCATCACACTCAACAGGAACACCGCGAAGATCAGCAGCAGCGCCCCTCCCCACGCCTGTTGGTGCCAGGAGGCATAAGGCGAGATCGCGTAGGTGAATATCTGCAACGACAGCTCAGCCATCGGCTGGCCCGGATGGAATTCCCAGAACTGGCTGCCGAACGCGGTAAACAGCAGCGGCGCCGTCTCCCCGGTGACGCGCGCGAGCGCCAGGATCAGCCCGGTCACGATTCCCGGCCGCGCCATCACCAGCAGGCAGCGGGTCACCGTCTGGAATTCCGAGGCGCCGAGCGCGATCGCGGCCTCGCGCATCTCCCCCGGCACCATCAGCAGCGCGCCTTCGGTGGTCCGCACCACCAGCGGGATCATCAGCACCGCGAAGGCGAAGGACGCCGAGAAGGCCGAAAAGTGATGCAATGGCGCAACGAGAAGGGTGTAGGCGAACAGCCCCACGGCGATGCTCGGCACGCTCGCAAGCACGTCGGAGAGAAAGCGCAGGGTCGCCGCCCAGCGCTCATTGCGGTGGATCGACAGATAGGTGCCGACCATGATGCCGATCGGGAAGGCTATCAGCGCCGCCATGCCGACGATGATAAAGGAGCCGACGATCCCGTTGGCGACACCGCCGCCGGACACGCCGAGCGGGTGCGGGATTTCGGTCAGGAAGTCGATCGAAATCGCGCCGATTCCCTCGCGGATCACATAGCCGACGATCAGGATCAGGACCAGCGCCACGCCGCCGGCGGCAAGGATGCTGCTTGCGACACCGAGGAAGCTCGTGATCCGACGCCACCGCAGGCGCGCGCCGCCACGCAAGGGCAGCGAAACCGTGGCGCCGCTCATGTCTTTTGCCCTTCGGAGATCATCAGGTGCAGCAGCCCGCGCCCCACCCCGTTCACGATCACGCTGACCAGCAGCAGGATGAACCCGAGTTCCAGCAACGCGCTGAGATAGATGTTCGTCGTCGCCTCGGTGAATTCGTTGGCGATCACGCTCGACACCGTATAGCCGGGCGCGAACAGCGAGGCCGAAATGGCGGGCCGGTTGCCGATCACCATGGTGGTGGCGATCGTCTCGCCCAGCGCACGCCCCAGCGCCAGCATGCTGGCGCCGAACACGCCGGAGCGGATCGCCGGCAGCATCACGTAGCGCACCGCCTCCCACCGCGTGGCGCCGAGCGCCAAGGCTGCTTCCCGATTCGGCCCTGGAATCGCCGCGATCAGGTCTCGCACGATCGCGGTGATCACCGGCACGATCATCAGCGCCAGGATCAACGAGGCGGTAAACAGGTTCACGCCGTAGATCGTGCCCTGGAAGATCGGCAGGAAGCCAAGCGTGTCCTGCAACGCCGGGCCGATCCAGCCACTGACCGCTGGGGCGAGCACGAACAGGCCCCAAAGGCCGTAGACCACGCTCGGCACCGCGGCCAGCATCTCGATCAGGAATCCAAGCGGGCCGGCCAGACGGCGGGGGGCGAATTCGGCGAGGAAAATGCCGGAGGGAATACCGACCAGCAGCGCCAGCAGCAGCGCGATCGCCGAGGTCACGACCGAGCCGTAGATGAACGGCAGGGCGCCGAACTGGCTGGTGACCGGATTCCACTCGGAATGCCAGAGGAATGGCAAGCCGAAGCGCGCCATCGACAGCCGCGCGCCCCAGGCGAGCGAGATCGCCACGCCGGCGAACAACGCCAGGAACACGATACAAGCGCCGGGCAGCGCAACGGCGAAGATCAGCTCCGCCGCCGAGCGTCCTGGCTTCCGGCTCCGCCCGGCGTTCGTGCCGAGCGGAGGGGCGGAAGGATCAGCAGTCAGGGACACGGCGATCGATCCAGGTTGGTGGTGCGCCCCGCGGCGGGTGGCCGGCGGCTGCCGGCACACCCACCACGGGACGCGCCGCGCGTTAAGCGGTCACCATCTCATTGATGATGTCGTGCGCCTGCTTCTGCACGTTCGCCGGCAGCGGCACGTAGTCGATCGTCTTGGCGATCGGCTGCGCGTCGGTCACCAACCAGGACATCAGCGCCTTCACCAGCGCACCGTGCTTCGGATCGCGCGGCTTCTTGTAGAGCAGGCCCCAGGAATAGCCGCTGATCGGATAGCATTCGGCGCCCGCGGCGTTGACGATGGAAAAATCCGTCGAGGAGACGTTCGGCTTGGTTGCCGCCGCCGCCGCCACCGTCGTGATGTCGGGGTAGAGCCACTTGCCGGCCTTGTTCTCCAGCAGCGCGTAAGGCATCTGGTTTTCCAGCAGATAGGCGAGCTCGACATAGCCGATCGCGCCCGGCGTCTGCTTTACCAGCCCGGCCACGCCCTCGTTGCCCTTGCCGCCGACGCTGCTCGGCGCCGGCCACTGCACGCTCTTGCCGGCCCCCACCTTCTGCTTCCATTCCGGCGAGACGTTGGAGAGGAAGTCGGTGAAGATATAGGTCGTGCCGGACCCGTCGGAACGATGCACCACGGTGATCGCCTGGTTCGGCAGCTTCATGTGCGGATTGAGCTTGCGGATCGCCGCGTCGTTCCACTTGGTGATCTTGCCGAGGTAGATGTCGGCCACCAACTCGCGGGTCATGTGCAGACCCTTGCCGATGCCTGCGAGGTTGTAGGCGATACCCTCACCGCCCAGGGTCACCGGCACCTGCAGGACGGGGAATTTGCACCGCGCCAGTTCGTGCGCATCCATCGGGACGTCGGATGCGCCGAAATCCACGGTCTGCGCCGTGAACTGCTGGATGCCGCCGCCGCTGCCGATCGACTGGTAGTTCACCGTCAGATCGGGGTGCTTCTGGGTGTAGAAATAGAACGCCTTGGAGAAGAACGGATAGTCGAAAGTCGATCCGGCGCCGACCAACTGCGTGGCGGCGAATGCCGCAGGGATGCGTCCGATGCTCGCCGCGGCGATCCCGGCTCCGATCAGGCCGAGACGCGCCTGACGGGCGGTAAGAAGAATGCGAGAGTGGTCCGTCATGTCCGTTGTTTCCTTTTCCCAGACAATGAGCGGCCCGTATAGCCCAACCGCGGCGGGGATCAACGACGCCTCCATTGCAGTCTGGTGAAGCTTTGATGACAGACGTCGGCCTCAGCAGGCGGCACGGCAGGCTCCCCCGCCAGCACCCGCGCCAGCGCCGCGTCGAGCAGGGCCAGGGTCGCCGACCAGGCGTAGCCCCGCTCCATCGCCGCCCGCCCGCCCGGCCGCGCCGAGCCCCGGATGCGCCCCGTCCAGTATGGCGCCGATCACTGCGGCCATCGGCCCCGCCCCGTCGGCCGCCAGCAGATCACGCCCGGCTTCCGCCCGGACCCCTTCGCAGGCCGCCGCGGAGACGACCACCGGCGAGCCCAGCGCCATCGCCTCCAGCACCTTGTTATGGATGCCGCGCGCCAGGTGCAGCGGGCTCACCGACACATCCGCATGCGCAACATAGGGGCGGACGTCGGGCACCCTGCCGGTCACGAGCACGCAGGGCAGGCCTGCTAGACGCCGCACCTCCGGCCCCAGGGCAATCGGGCGAAGAAGTACGTGACAACCCGCGCAAACCCAGAATCCATACGTCCCCTCGATTCGCTCACCGGGGGCCCCCATGGAATCCGCACCGACAGCCTGTCCCGCATTCGCCGAGGCGGTCGTTTTCCTTAGCTATTTCAATGATCTGAAGGACCCCCGCCAGCAAGGCAAGGTAGCCTACCCGCTCGACGAGATCCTGCTGCTATGCCTGCTCGCCGTGCTGGCCGGCGCCGAGACCTTCGTCGACATCGCCCTGTTCGGCGCCAAGAAGCGCGAATTCCTGCGCCGCTTCCGTCCCTTCAGGGACGGCACCCCGGCGCACGATCATCTCGGCGACATCCTGTCGGTTCTCGACCCCGACCAGTTCCAGCGCTGCTTCGTTGCCTGGGTGACGGCGTTGACCGGCCTGCCGGAGGGGGTGATCGCCATCGACGGCAAGACCTCGCGCAGGTCCTGCCGCAAGCAGGCCGGCGCGGCGGCCATCCACATGGTCTCGGCCTTCGCGGCGCGTCAACGCATGGTGCTCGGCCAAGTGAAGGTCTCCGAAAAATCCAACGAGATCATCGCCATCCCGAAGCTTCTCGACATGCTGGCGATCGAGGGCGCGATCGTGACCATCGATGCCATGGGCTGCCAGCGCGCCATCGCGCAGAAGATCGTGGCCAAAAAGGCCGACTACGTGCTCGCGCTGAAAGGCAATCAGGGCTCGCTGCGCGATGATGTCGAGGTCTTCGTGGCGGAGCAAAAAGCCGCCGACTTCAAGGACACCACGATCAGCCGCGCCACGACGGTCGACGGCGAGCATGGCCGCATCGAGACCAGGACCACCACCGTCATCCACGATGTCGCGTGGCTGCGGCAGCGGCACGACTGGCCCGGCCTGAAAGGCGTCGTGATCGTCGAGAGCCGCAGGGAAACTGCCGCAAAGATCGAGCAGGAGACACGCTTCTACATCACCTCCCTGGTGCTGGCGGCAAACCTCGTGGGACCGATCGTCCGCGCCCATTGGGCAATCGAGAACAGCCTGCACTGGGTCATGGACATGGTCTTCCGCGACGATGAATGCCGGGTGCGAACCGATCACGCCCCGGCCAACTTCACCACCATCAAACACATGGCCTGCAACCTGCTCCGCAGGGCGCCGGGCAGGGAATCACTGCGGCTCAGGCGCAAGGCCGCCGCATGGGATGACAGATTCCTCGAAAGTCTGGTCATAGGGTGATTTTTTCGCCCGATTCCCCTGGCGGAACGCTCGCAGGCGCGCTTCGCCGCGGCCCAGGCGGGGGGCAAGTTCGTCGCCGAGATCGAACCGATCGAACTGCCCGGGCGCAAGGGGCCGACCCGCTTCGCCCAGGACGAGCACAACCGGCCCGGTACAACGCTCGACTCGCTTGCCGTGCTGAAGCCGGCGTTCCGCAAGGACGGCACGATCACCGCCGGCAACGCGCCGGGCCTGAACTCCGGCGCCGCGGCGATGGTGGTGGCCGAGGCGGACTAGCAGGCTGCGGAAAAAGTCCGACGCCTACGCAACGAGGGACGGAAAAGAATCGCCGAGCCGCTTGCGGGGACTG
>JBMFXF010000095.1:0-11261 GCA_049964515.1 Acetobacteraceae bacterium
CCCGGGCTGACCGGCAACAGCACCCTGTTCAGCCTCGCCAGCCAGTTCGGCTATCAGCTGAGCCCGCGCCTCGGCCTTACCGCCAGCTACCAGTTCTTCCGCCGCACCTCCTCGGTGGCCGGGTTCTCGATCTATGATAACGTCGTGTTCGTCGGCCTCACCGAACGGTTCTGAGCAATCCTCGTGTACGAAACCTTCTTCCGACTGAGCGGCATTCCGTTCCAGCTGACCCCGGACAGCCGGTTCTTCTTCGGCAGCGCCGGGCACAGCCGCGCCATTTCGCATCTGGTCTATGGGCTGTCGCAGGAGGAAGGCTTCATCGTCATCACCGGCGAAGTGGGCGCCGGCAAGACCACCCTGGTCGAGCATCTCTGGACCCGGCTCGACCGCGCCAGCTACGCGGTCGGCCGGGTGGTCACCACCCTGGTCTCGGGCGACGATCTGCTGCGGCTCGCGGTGACCAGCTTCGGCATCGCCGACGACGGCGCCGACAAGGCCAGCCTGCTGCGCCGGTTCGAGGCGATGGTCCGCGCCCAGCGCCAGGCCGGACGGCGCTGCCTGCTGGTGATCGACGAGGCGCAGAATCTCTCGGTCGCCACGCTCGAGGAACTGCGGATGCTGTCCAACATCACCGTGGACGGAAGGGCCTCGGTGCAGACCATCCTGCTCGGCCAGCCGCAGTTCCGCCCGCTGCTGGCCCGCCCCGAGCTCGAGCAGCTGCGCCAGCGGGTGCTGGCGTCCTACCACCTCGGCCCGCTGACCGAGGCCGAGACCCGCCAGTATATCGAGCACCGGCTGCGGCTGGTGGACTGGGCGGACGATCCGCACTGGCACGACGACGCCTTCGCCCGGGTGTTCGCCGCCACCCGCGGCATCCCGCGCCGGGTCAACACGCTGTGCGGGCGGCTGCTGCTGTTCGCCGCGCTGGATGAGGCGCACAGCATCACCGCGGCGATGGTCGAAGCGACCGCCGCCGAGCTCGAACAGGATCTGGGCGCCGGCGCGCCGACCGCGGTCGCAACGCCCGCCGCGCCGGGGGCGGCGGAGCCGATCGACCGCCGCCTGAGCGCGATCGAGGACCGGCTGGGCCGCCAGGACCGGCTGCTGCGCCGGGTGGTCGATCTGCTGGACACGCTGGCCGAGGCGCCCGAGGACCGGCCGCGCGCGCGCGCCGCCCCGCCGTCATGACCGCCCGCCCGCTCAACGCCATGACGGTGGATGTGGAGGATTACTTCCAGGTGCAGTCCTTCGCCGGCTGCGTCGCGCGCGCCAGCTGGGACGGCTTCCCCACCCGGGTCGCCCGCAACACCAACCTGGTGCTGGACCAGTTCGGCGGCGTCGGCATCCGCGCCACGTTCTTCACCCTGGGCTGGGTCGCGCAGCGGGAGCCGGCGCTGATCCGGCGCATCGTCGCCGAAGGCCACGAGCTGGCCAGCCACGGCTGGGACCACACCCGCGCCGATGCCCAGGACCCGGCCGGCTTCCGCGCCGACGTCAGCCGCACCCGGGCCCTGCTGGAGGATACCGGCGGGGTCGCGGTGCGCGGCTATCGCGCCGCCACCTTCTCCATCGGCCCGCGCAACCCATGGGCGTTCGGGGTGCTGGCCGCGGCCGGCTACGCCTATTCCTCCTCGGTCAACCCGATCCGCCACGATCTCTACGGCAACCCGGACGCGCCGCGCGCCCCGTACCGCCCCGATGCCTCCGGCCTGTGGGAGATCCCGATGACCACCCTGCGCGCGGCCGGCCGCAACCTGCCCTGTTCGGGCGGGGGGTATTTTCGGCTGATGCCGTATCGCTGCTTCCGCTTCGCGCTGCGGCGGGTGAACCAGGTGGAATCCCGCCCCGGCATCTTCTATTTCCACCCCTGGGAGATCGACCCCGACCAGCCGCGCATTCCCGGCGCCGGGTGGAAATCCCGTTTCCGCCACTACACCAACCTGCACCGCATGAGCGCGCGGCTGGACCGGCTGCTGGCGGATTTCGCCTGGGACCGGATGGATCGCGTGTTCGCGCCCCTGCTCGCCACCCAGGCCCGCGCGCCGGAGCCTGCGGCGTGAGCCTCGCCATCCGCCCGTTGACCGATGCCGCCGCCCCGGCCTGGGACCGCTTCGTCGCCGCCCATCCGGACGGCACGTTCTTCCATCGCGCCGGCTGGCGGGACATCATCACCCGCGCCTTCCGCCACCCCACCGCCTATGCCTTCGCCGAGCGCGACGGGGCCATCACCGGCGTGATGCCGATCGGCCAGGTGCGTACCGCGCTGTTCGGCAACGCGCTGATCTCGGCGCCGTTCTGCGTCCACGGCGGGCCGCTGGCGGCCGATGGGGAATCCGCCGCCGCCCTGCTTGCCCATGCCGGGCAGGTGCGCGCGCGCACCGGGGCCGCCTCGGCGGAGCTGCGCTTCCGCGACCCGCCAGCGGGCGCGCTGGCGGCGGCGCTGGACCAGGCGGGCTTCGTCCCCGGCGGCGACATCTATGTCACCTTCCGTCGCCCGATCCTGCCCGACGAGGCGGCCAATCTGAAATCCATCCCGCGCAAGCAGCGGGCGATGGTGCGGAAGGGAATCGACCGCGGGCTGCGCTCGGTGGTGGACCGCGACGCCGACCGGCTGCACCGGATCTACGCGGAAAGCGTGCGCAACCTGGGCACGCCGGTGTTTTCGCGCCGCTATTTCCGTCTGCTGCTGGATGTCTTCGGCGCCGACGCCGAGGTGCTGACCGTGCTGGATGGCGAAACCCCCATCGCCGCGGTGCTGAGCTTCTATTTCCGCGACGAGGTGCTGCCCTATTACGGCGGCGGCACCGCGCGGGCCCGCGAACGCGCCGGCAACGACTTCATGTACTGGGAGGTGATGCGCCGCGCCGCCGCCCGCGGCGCGCGCGTGTTCGATTTCGGGCGCAGCAAGGAAGGCACCGGCGCGCATGCGTTCAAGCGCAACTGGGGCTTCACGCCGACGCCGCTGAACTACCGCTTCCAGCTCGCCCCGGGTGCGAAGGTGCCGAACCTCAACCCGCTCAATCCGAAATTCCGTCTGTTCATCGCCGCCTGGAAGCGCCTGCCGCTGCCGGTGGCCAATCTGCTCGGCCCGCCGATCGTGCGCGGGCTCGGGTAGCACGCAGGGACCCGCGCCATGGATGCCGAGACCACTTTCACCCAGCCGCGCCGCCCCGCCGCGCTCGGGGGGCTGCGTCCGGCCTGGCCGGCGCTGGCGCTCGGAATCGTTGCCTGGGGCGCGCTGTTCTACCCGGAAGCGGAAGCGGCGGTGCGGGTGTGGATGCAGTCCACCGCCTATAACCACGGCTTCCTGATCCTGCCGATCACCTTCTGGCTGTTGTGGGACCGGCGGGCCCGGCTGGTGGGCGCGGTCACGCGGCCGATCCCGCAGGCGGCGGTGCTGGTGCTGCCGCTCGCGCTGGTGTGGCTGCTGGCCGATCGGCTGGGCATCATGGAGGGCCGCCAGCTCGCCGCCATGACCATGCTGCAGGTGCTGTTCCTGAGCGTGCTCGGGATCGAGTTATACCGGTTGCTGCTGGGGCCGCTGCTCTACCTCTATTTCCTGGTCCCCTTCGGTGCCTTCATCACCCCGGCGCTGCAGAGTTTCACCACCTGGTTCGTCGGTGCCGGGCTCAACCTGTTCGGGATTCCCAACTACATCGACGCCAACACCATCCAGATCCCGGGCGGGATGTTCTATATCGCCCAGGCCTGCGCCGGGCTGCGCTTCCTGATCGCCGCCATCGCGTTTTCCTGTCTCTACGCGCTGATGATGTACCGCTCGCCGAAGCGCCGGGCGCTGTTCATCCTGATCTCCCTGTTCGTGCCGGTGATCGCCAACGGCATCCGCGCGCTCGGGATCGTGACGCTGGGGTATCTGCTCGGCAGCGCGCAGGCCGCGGCGACCGATCACGTGCTCTACGGCTGGCTGTTCTTCTCCATCGTGATCCTGCTGCTGGTGCTGCTGGGCCTGCCGTTCCGCGAGGATCTGGGCGGCTGGACCCGTCATCCCGATCGTGCCCGCCCGGCCGCGCCGGCGGGACTGGCGCGCGGGCTGACGGCGGCGCTGGCGGTCGCGGCGCTGGCCGCGCTCGGTCCGCTGCTCTCCTTCGCCTTGCATCGCGCCGCGGCGGCGGAACTGGTGGCGGGCAGGCTGAGCGTACCCGCCGCGGGCTGCCAGCAGCTGCCGGATACCGGCCCACTGCCGGCGCGGCTGCGCGGACTCGCCGGGGCCTCGCAGATCGCCCAGCTGCGCCTGTCCTGCGACGGCAACACGGTGCGCGTGCTGCTGGACCGCTTCTCCCCGCGCAGCGATCCCGGACCGATCCTGGTCGCCGAGCGCCATATCTCCGGTCGGGCCGGCGCCGAAGGCGTGGTGCAGGGCTGGGTGCGGGCCCACGGGCTGCGCTGGCACCTGTATGAAACCACCAAGCCCGACCACACCACCGCCTTCCTGCTGTGGATGGGCGGCGGCCCGACCGAGATCGGCCTGCGGATGCGCCTGCGCCAGGGCATCGCCAGCCTGCTCGGCGGGGCCAGCGCGCCGGTGCTGATGGCGGTGACCCCCGATCCGGACCCGACCGGGCAGGGCCGCGACGGCACCGGCCGCGCGGTGCGGGCGATCGCCGCCTATCTGCGGGCGCAGGGCGGGCTGCGGGCGGCGCTGGCCGGGCTGAGCCGACCCGGCCGATGAGCCCGCCCGCCCGCGTGGCGCTGGTCGGCGCCGGGTTCATCGCGCGCGCGCATGCCGTGGCGCTGCGCCGGACCGAAGGGGTGCGGATCGCCGCGGTGATCGACCCCGCCGCCGCCGCCGGCCAGGCGCTGGCGCGGGCGGAAGGCGCCACCCATTTCGCCGCGCTCGAGGCGGCGCTGGCGGCCGGCGGGTTCGACCGCGCGCATGTGCTGGTGCCCCCGGATCGGCACGCCGCGATCGCCGAGACCCTGCTGCGCGCCGGCAAGCCGGTGCTGGTGGAAAAGCCGCTGGCCGCGGACAGCGCCGCGGCGGCGGCGCTGGTGGCCTGCGCCGGTCCCACCCCGCTCGGGGTCAACCAGAATTTCGTCCATCACCCCGCCTTCCTGCGGCTGCGCGGCTGGCTCGACGCCGGCCGGCTCGGCCCGCTGCGGTCGGTCGATGTGCTGTATAACGTCGGGTTGCGGCAACTGGCGGGACGGCAGTTCGGGCATTGGATGTTCCGCCGCCCGGTCAATCTGCTGCTGGAACAGGCGGTGCACCCGCTCTCGCAGCTGCTGGCGCTGACCGGGGAGCTGGAGCTGACCGCGGCCAGCTTCGGCCCGGCGCTGGAGATCGGCCCCGGCCAGGCGCTGTTTCCCACCCTGACCGCGCTGCTGGACGCATCGGGCCGGCCGGCCAGTCTGCGCTTCGCGGTGGGTCAGGCGTTCCCGGTCTGGCAGCTGCGCGTGGTGTGCGACGACGGCGTGGCGGTGGCCGATATGCTGGCCAACCGGGCCTATGCGGTCCCGCGCTCGCGCTGGATGGACGCGGTCGATGCGCCACTCGCGGGCGTGCTTGTGGCCGGCCGGATCCTGGGCGACAGCGTGGGCAATCTCAGCGCCTATGCGCGCGGGCTGCTGCGGCTGGGCGGTCCGGGCGATCCGTTCCAGGCCAGCATGACGGGCAGCATCCGGGCGTTCCACCGGGCGGTGGGCGGGGGTGCGTCCCCGGCGCTGGACGGCGCGTTCGGTCTCCGGCTGGTGGCGCTGTGCGAGGCGCTGGCGGCCCGGGCCCCGGCGGTCGCGCCCGCGCCGCCCTCGCCCGAGCCGGATCCGGGCCCGGCCGACATCGCCCTGCTCGGCGGCACCGGGTTCATCGGGACGCATCTGCTGCGCGCCTGCCTGGCCGCCGGGCTGCGGGTGGTGGTGATGGCGCGCAACCTCGGCGGCCTGCCGGCCGCGTTCCACCACCCCCGGGTGCGGCGGGTGCGCGGCGATATCCGTGACGGCGCGGCGGTCGCCGCCGCCATCGCCGGGGTGCCGGTGGTGGTCAATCTGGCGCATGGCGGCGGCGGGGCGGATTACGCCGCCATCCGCGCCGCCATGGTCGGCGGGGCGGAGACCGTGGCGCGCGCCTGTCTCGAGGCCGGCTCCCGTCGGCTCATCCATGTCGGCTCCATCGCTGCGCTCTATCTGGGCCCCGGCCAGTCGCCGATCACCGGGGCCACCCCGCCCGACCCGCGGGCCGAGGAGCGCGGCGATTACGCGCGCGCCAAGGCCGAGGCGGATCGGGCGCTGCTGGCCCTGCACGCCTCCGCCCGCCTGCCGCTGGTGATCCTGCGCCCCGGGGTGGTGGTGGGGGAGGGCACCTCGCCGTTCCATTCCGGGGTCGGGCTGTTCAACAACGACCAGCATTGCATCGGCTGGAACGATGGGCGCAACCCGCTGCCGTTCGTGCTGGCCGGGGACGTCGCCGCCGCCATCCTGGCCGCCGCCACCGCGTCCGGGATCGAGGGACGCTGCTACAACCTGGCCGGCGACGTGCGGCCCTGCGCGCGCGACTACATCGCCGAGCTCGCCCGCGCCCTGCGCCGGCCGTTGCGGTTCCACCCGCAATCGCCGGAGCGGCTGTGGCTGGTGGAACTCGGCAAATGGATGGTCAAGCGCGCCGGCGGGCGGCGTCCGCCCTGGCCCTCGCTGCGCGATCTGCGTTCGCGCGGAATGGCGGCCCGGTTCGACTGCGCTGACGCGCAGCGCGACCTCGGCTGGGTGCCGGTGGCGGATCCGGCGGTGTTTCATGCCCAGGCGATCGCTCCGCATGTCGGCTGAGCCCGGCCCGGCCGGGCTCTGTTCCGTATTCGCCACCTTCGCGGTGGGCGGCCCGCAGCGCCGCTTCGTCGCGCTGGCCAACCGCTTCGCCGGCCGCTACCGCCATCGCATCGTGGCGATGGACGGCAACACCGCCGCGCGCGACCTGTTGCGGGCCGATGCCGGGTGCGAGTTCCCGCCGATCGATGTCGCCAAACGCGCCACCCTGGCCAACCGCGCCCGCTACCGCGCCGCGCTGCGCGCCTGGACCCCGGATTTGCTGGTGACCAACAACTGGGGTTCGATCGAGTGGGCGATGGCCGACCTGCCGCGCCTGGTACCGCATCTGCACATCGAGGACGGGTTCGGCCCCGAGGAACAGAACCGGCAGCTGCCGCGGCGGGTGCTGACCCGGCGGCTGGTGCTGCGCTGGAGCCGGGTGGTGGTGCCCTCGCGCACCCTGTTCGACATCGCCACCACCGTCTGGCGGCTGCCGCCGGCGCGGGTTCATTACATCCCGAACGGGATCGACCTGGCCCCGTACGCCGCCACCGCGCCGGCGCCGCTGCCCGAACCGTCCCCCGGGACGGTGGTGATCGGCACCGTCGCCGCGCTGCGGGCGGAGAAGAACCTGGTCCGCCTGCTCGATGCGTTCCGGCGGGTCCTGGACCAGCGGCCGGCGCTGCTGGTGATCGTGGGCGAGGGGGCGGAACAGGGGCGGCTTCGCGCCCACGCCGCCGCGCTGGGGCTGGCCGATCGGGTGTTGTTTCCGGGTCACGCCGCCAGCCCGGCCGGCTGGTACCGCCGCTTCGATCTGTTCGCCCTGTCGTCCGATACCGAACAGATGCCGCTTGCGGTGATCGAGGCGATGGCCGCCGGCCTGCCCATCGCCGCCACCGATGTCGGCGACGTGCGGCGGATGCTGGCCGCCGCCAACGCCCCCTATGTGGTGGCGCGGGATGCCGAGGCGCTGGCCGGGGCGATGCTGGCGCTGGCCGCCGACCCGGAGCTGCGGGCGGCGCTGGGGGCGGCGAACCGCGCCGAGGCGGCGCGCAGCTACGACCAGGAGACGATGTTCGCCGCCTACGCCGCCTTGTTCGACGCCACGATCGGCCCCGCCCGCCAGGCCAGCCAGGCGTACCAGAGCCCGCCGATATATTCGTGAAACGCGAAATAGCTCTGCCGCCAGGCCAGGACGGAGGGCAGCCAGGTCCAGGATTGCGCGTCCAGCACCACCGGCGCCGCCGTCACCCGGATACCGAAATGCCGGAACGCCAGGATCGCCCGCTTCTCGTGCCAGGCGTCGGTGACCACATAGGCCGAGGTGATTCCGGCCCGGCGCAGGATGGCGGCGCTGAACTCCGCGTTCTGCCAGGTGGTTTTCGAGCGGGGTTCCACCCAGCGCGCGGCGATGCCGAAATCCCGCTTGAGGCTGATCGCCATGCGCGCCGCGATCGGCATCGCGTGCTGCCCGCCGAGCCGCCCGCCGCTCACCAGCACCGGCAGCCCGGTGCGGCGGGCCAGCCGGACGCCGGCGCGCATCCGGCTGAGGGTGATCGGGCCCAGCGCCTCGGTCCCGCGCGGGCCGCGCGGATGCACCACCTCGGCGCTGAGGATCACGATCGCCCGCGGCGGATGCGCGGGGTCGGGCCGCAGCGGCAGGCCGCGTTCCAGCGGCAGCAGCAGCGCCAGCGCCACCGTCGGCAGCGACAGCACCAGCAGCGCGATCAGCGCCGCCGCGGTGACGGCGCGTCCGGCCGGCCGCCAGCGCCCGCGCAGCGCGTAGCCGGCCAGACCGAGCAGCGGCAGATTGGCCGGCGGCACCACCAGCGCCACCAGCAGCCCATGCAGGGTCACGGCCGGCCGAGCCAGTCCCACACCGCCGCGAGACCCTGGGCGAGCGGGGTTGGCGGGCCGAGCCCGAGTGCGGCACGGGCCGCCGCCGGGCTGCCGAGCGAGTGGCGGATGTCCCCCGGGCGTGGCGGCCCCTCGGTGAGCCGCAGGGTCACGCCGGCGATGGCGGCCAGGGTGGCGGCGAGGTCGCGGATGCGGGTGGGCGTCCCGGTGCAGATGTTGAACACGGCTGCCCCCCCGGCCGGCCGTGCCATGGCGGCCCGCAGCGCCGCGACCACATCGGCCACGAAGACGAAATCCCGGGTTTGCCCGCCGTCGCCGTGCAGCGGCAGCGGCATCCCGGCGCGCAGCCGGCCGGCGAACACCGAGATCACGCCAGAATAGGGCGAGGCGGGGTCCTGACGCGGACCGAACACGTTGAAGAAGCGCAGCCCCACAGTGGGCACGCCGAACACGCCGCTGGCCACCGCGGCGTGCAGTTCCGAGCCGAGCTTGTCGGCGCCATAGGCGGAGAGCGGGCTCGGGATGGCGGCCTCGGTGAGCGGCAACTCGGCGCAGTCCCCGTACACCGCGGCCGAGGAGGCATACACCACCGGCACGCGCCGCGCCCGGGCCGCATCCAGCACCGCGACGGTGCCGCCGAGATTGACCCGGTGGGTCCCCGGCCAGTCCTCTGCCGCGCGGGCCACCGAGGCGATGGCGGCGAGGTGGAAGCAGCCGTCCATTCCGGCCATGGCGGCCGCGGTGGCGGCGGGGTCGGCCACGTCGCCCAGGATCAGCTCGGCGGCTGCGGGCAGATTGTCCCGCCGGCCGGTCGAGAGATCGTCCAGCACCCGCACGCGGTGGCCCTCGGCCAGCAGGGCCGCGACCAGATGCGAGCCGATGAACCCGGCCCCGCCGGTGACGAGGTAGCGGCTCATGCGTCCAGCGCCGCGACGGTGGTGAACCGCACCCCGGCCGCCGCCAGCCGGGCGCGGGCCTCGCGCAGACTGTCGCCATCCGGGCCGGGCAGGGCGATGGCACGGCAGGCGTCCTCGACGATGGTGACGGCGAAGCCGAGGCGGGCGGCGTCCTCGGCCGACCAGGCGACGCAGTAATCCAACGCCAGGCCGCACAGCGCCAGCCGGCGGGCGCCGATCCTGCGCAGATAGCCCTCAAGGCCGGTCGGGGTGCGGCGATCGTTCTCGAAAAACGCCGAGTAGCTGTCGATGGCCGGGTTCATGCCCTTGCGGATGATGGCGCGCAGCCGGCGCTGATCGAGCCCCGGCGCCAGCGCGGCGCCCGGGGTGCCGGCGATGCAATGGTCCGGCCACAGTACCTGTTCCCCATGGGCGGTGGGAATGGTCTGGAACGGGAGGCGGTGGGGATGCGCCGAGGCGAAGGAGTGGTGGCCCGGCGGGTGCCAGTCCTGGGTGGCGAAGGCGGCGGCGAAGCCCCGCCCGAGCAGGCGGTTGATCGGCGCCACCACCTGATCCCCCGCCGGCACCGCGAGCGGCCCGCCCGGCATGAAATCCGGCTGCACATCGATCACGCCCAGCACCGTTTCGGAGAGTTCCACCGTCGCCGTCCGTCTTCCACCATGCCGCCCGTCTTGTGCCCGATCCGGCAATCGGCGCAAAGTGCGGGGTCGCCACCGCGAATCATAAGGGGGTTTCCACGCGATGAAGCTTGCACGTCTGGCCCTTGCGGGCCTGCTGGTCGGGGCGCTGGCCGCGCCGACCCTGTCCACCCCGGCGCTTGCCCGGACCGCCACGTTCCGCTGGGCCAACAACGGCGACGTGACCACCATGGACCCGGACATGCTGCAGGAGACGGTGCAGCTGTCCTTCCTGGCCAATGTGTACGAGCCGCTGGTGCAGCGGAATCAGGACCTGAAGCTGATTCCCGGGCTGGCGGTGAAATGGCGTCAGGTCAGCCCGACGGTGTGGCGGTTCCATCTGCGTCCGGGGGTGAAATGGCAGAACGGCACGCCGTTCACCTCGGCCGACGTGGTGTTTTCGGTGCATCGCCTGCTGGCCAAGACCTCGGCCATGCGCAATGTGCTGGGCATGGTGAAGACGGTGAAGGCGGAGGGGCCGCTGACCGTCGAGTTCGTCACCAAGGCGCCCGATCCGATCTTCCCGCAGGAGCAGACCACCCTTCTCATCATGAGCAAGGCCTGGTGCGAGAAGCACGACGCCACGGTGCCGGTGGTGCTGGGGAGCGGCACCAATTATGCGGTGCTGCACGCGATGGGCACCGGTCCGTACAAGGTGGTCTCCCGCCAGCCCGGGGCGAAGACCATCCTGGTCGCCAACAAGGACTGGTGGGGCAAGCTCTCGCCGCGCGCGCCGCAGCGGGTGGAGTTCGACGTGATCAAGAACGACTCCACCCGGGTCGCGGCGCTGCTGTCCGGTGAGGAGGACATGATCTACTCGGTCCCGCCGCAGGATCTCGCCCGGGTGGCGCACGCGCCGGGCGTGAAGGTGATCGAGCATCCGGAACTGCGGACCATCTATCTCGGCCTCGATGTCTCCCGCCCGCAGCTGCTGACCAGCAACATCAAGGGCAAGAACCCGTTGCAGGACCTGCGCGTTCGCAAGGCGTTCGCGCTGGCGATCGACGAGAATCTGATCGCCAAGCGGGTGATGCTGGGTCAGGCCCACCCCACC
>JBMFXF010000096.1:0-11059 GCA_049964515.1 Acetobacteraceae bacterium
GTCAGCGGCACCTTGATGGTGACGTTGCCGGCGATGGCGCGCAGCACCCGCGCCTCGGCCATCATGCCGTCGTAATCGGTGGCGGCGACCTCGGCGCTGACCGGGCCGGGGACGATGGCGCAGATCTCGGCGATCACGTCATGCATCCGACGCCCGGATTTCGCCACCAGCGAGGGGTTGGTGGTCACCCCGTCCAGCAGCCCGCTGGCGGCGAGCAGCTTGATTTCCGCGACATCGGCGGTATCGACGAAGAACTTCATGGCAACGCTCCCGATGGACCTGCTGGACGGACCCGCCGCCGGCGCGGCCGGTTCTACACCCGCCCCGCCGGGTGCCGAAAGCCGCGTCGTGCCGGTGCTGCTGCCGCTGCCGTTTCCCGGGCCGCTGGATTACCTGGTGCCGGCGGGGATGACGGTGGCGCCGGGCGATGTGGTGCTGGCGCCGCTCAATCGGCGCGAGGTGGTGGGCGTGGTGTGGGATGCGCGCGCCGACGCGCCGACGGTGGCGGCGCATCGGCTGAAGCCGCTGATCGCCCGGCTGGAGACCCCGCCGATGGCCACCCCGCTGCGCCGGTTCCTGACCTGGATGGCCGCCTATGTGCTGGCCCCGCCCGGCGAGGTGATGGCCTTGGCGCTGCGGGTGCAGCCGCCGCCCCCGCCGCCGCCGCTGGGCTGGGCGGCGCCGGTGCCGGCGCCCGAGCCGGAGGGTGTGCGCGAGGGGCGGGTGCTGGCGGCGCTGGCGGAGGCGCCGCCGATGGCCACCGGCTCCCTCGCGCGCGCCGCCCGGGTGGGGGGGGAGGTGATCCGCGCCATGGCGGCGGCGGGCAAGCTGCGGCCGACCCCCCTGCCCCCGCCGCCGCCGCCGTTCCCACCGCCCGACCCCGACCACCCCGGCCCGCGCCTGTCGGCGGCGCAGGCGGCGGCGGCGGCGGCGCTGCGGGCGGCGGTGGCGCGGGAGGCGTTCTCGGTCAGCCTGCTGGACGGGGTGACCGGATCGGGCAAGACCGAGGTCTATCTGGAAGCGGTGGCCGCGGCGCTGCGGGCGGGCCGGCAGGCGCTGGTGCTGCTGCCCGAGATCGCGCTGTCCGCCCAGTGGCTGGAGCGCTTCACCGCCCGCTTCGGCACCGCCCCGGCGGTGTGGCACTCGGACCTGGCGCCCCGCACGCGGCGGCTGACCTGGCGGGAGGTGGCGGCCGGGCGGGCGCGGGTGGTGGTGGGCGCGCGCTCGGCGCTGTTCCTGCCGTTCCCGGCGCTGGGGCTGATCGTGGTCGATGAGGAGCACGAGACCGCGTTCAAGCAGGAGGACGGCGTGGTCTATCACGCCCGCGACATGGCGGTGGTGCGGGCGCGGTTCGAGCGGGCGCCGGCGGTGCTGGTCTCCGCCACGCCCAGCCTGGAGACGCTGGCGAATGTGGAGGCCGGGCGTTACGCGCGGCTGAGCCTGCCGCAGCGGCACGGGGGCGCGGTGCTGCCGCGCGTCGCCGCCATCGATCTGCGCGCCGCCCCGCCGGAGCGGGGGCGGTTCCTGGCGCCGCCGCTGGTGGCGGCGATCGCGGCGACGCTGGCGCGGGGGGAGCAGGCGATGCTGTTCCTCAACCGCCGCGGCTACGCGCCGCTGACCCTGTGCCGGGCCTGCGGGCACCGGATGGCCTGCCCCAACTGCACCGCATGGCTGGTGGAGCACCGGGCGCGGCGGGTGCTGACCTGCCACCATTGCGGGCACACGGTGCCGATCCCCGAGACCTGCCCCGCCTGCGGGGCGGCGCATAGCCTGACCGCGGTGGGGCCGGGGGTGGAGCGGATCACCGAGGAGGCGGCGGCGCTGTTCCCGGCGGCGCGGCGGCTGGTGATGGCCTCCGACACCATCGCCGGGCCGGAGGCGGCGGCGGCGGCGGGCCGGGCGATCGCCGAGCGGGCGGTGGATCTGATCATCGGCACCCAGATCGTGGCCAAGGGCTGGCATTTTCCGCACCTGACCCTGGTGGGGGTGGTGGATGCGGATCTGGGGCTGGCCGGCGGTGATTTGCGGGCCGCCGAGCGGACGGTGCAGCTGTTGCACCAGGTGGCCGGGCGGGCGGGCCGGGCGGAGGCGCCGGGGATGGTGCTGTTGCAGACGTTCTCCCCGGACCACCCGGTGATGGCTTCGCTGGTGGCGGGCGATCTGGACGGGTTCGTGGCGCGCGAGGCGGAGGCGCGGCGGCCCGGGTTCTGGCCGCCCTACGGGCGGCTGGTGGCGGTGATCGTGAGCGCGGCGGACGCGGCGGCGGCGGACGCGGTGGCGGGCGCGCTGGGACGGGCGGCGCCGCGCCTGCCGGGGGTGGTGGTGCTGGGGCCGGCGCCGGCGCCGCTTTCGGTGCTGCGCGGGCGGCACCGGCGGCGGCTGCTGCTGAAGGCGCGGCGGGAGGTGGCGGTGCAGGCGGTGGTGCGGGAGTGGCTGGCTTCGGTGGCGGTGCCGGGGGCGGTGCGGGTGGCGGTGGATGTGGATCCGGTGTCGTTCCTGTGAGGAGTAGGCCGGTTCAGCATCAGCGCTGATTACTAGGATTTAATCTTCATCGCATCGCCGCTCGGGAGCGGGGAAATCCGCGATGGCAATCCGGTTGCAATTGGGATTGTCATGCTTTTGAAAGGCGTGGCGTGCAATCTCTATGCGGTTTCGACGACGGGTCGAAGCACGGCACGGTGCGCACCGCTCGCGCGGTGTCGGGCTTGTGACCCGGAGGTTGTTGAGCGACGGCGTCGGAGCGCCTAGCTGGGAAGGACCTATCCTGCGCGACGCCGTACGGATGGGCCGAATCGGACGGGCCCTATGAGTATCATGCCATCACCGCCACCCGAGCCTGATCCGACAGCGCCGACCACGCTGCCGGATCGGCGACGACCGGGACGGATCGCGACCGACAACCCGCATCTGATCGCGCTGATGCGCTGGGCCGGCCGCGCCGCGCCGCCGGAGATCGCGGACGATCCGCCCGGCGCGCCCATGGAGCAGGACGATCTCGGCCCGGCGCGCGGCATCGGTCTTGCCGTCGGCATCGGGGTTCTGCTGTGGCTGCTGATCGCGGCGGTCGCGGTCGCGCTGTAAACGGAGACACGCAGGATGACCGCCGATACGACCACCCGCCCGGCGGAGACGCTTGAGGCTGAATTCTTCGGTCGCCGGCTTAGCGACAAGGTGCTGGTGGCGTTCCACCAGGCCTGCGCGCAGCACGATGTGGACGTGGCCTGCGGGCTGATGGCGGTGCTGGAGCATATGTGGCTGCGCGACCTGGACGCCCCCTGGGGGCGGCGGCGCAACGTCAACTGGCTGCTGCCGGCACGGGAGCGGCTGCTGCACGAGATCGCGCTGGCGGAGGGGGGCCGGCAGCCGGCCCCGGATCAGGCGGCGCCCAGCGCGCGCCGGTTTCCCTCCGGGCTCGGATAGAAGATGTCGGTGGTGATGTCCCCCGGGGTGAGGCAGCCGGTATAGGCCATGGTCTTGTCGAGCTCGTTGCGGATGAAGCCCACCGCTGCCGCCGCGCCGGCCTGGCCGCCCACCGCGGTGCCGTAGAGCGTCGCCCGCCCGGTCAGCACGCATTTGGCGCCCAGCGCCAGCGCTTTGACGATATCGGACCCGCGGCGCACCCCGGAATCGAGGATCACGGTCGCCTTCTCGCCCACCGCCTCGGCGATTTCGGGCAACAGGTCGATGGTGGCGGCGGCGCTGTCCATGTTGCGCCCGCCGTGGTTGGACACGATCAGCCCATCGACCCCGGCGGCGATGGCGCGCAGCGCGTCATCGGGCCGGTTGATCCCCTTCAGCATCAGGATCCCCGGCCATTTGTCGCGGAAGATCTTGATGTCGTCCCATGAGAGCGAATCCTGGCGCATCACCTCGCGGGTGCCGGGATCGGTGCCGATCGGGCGGCGATAGGGATCGGGGTAGTTCTCGTTGCGCGGCATGCCGATGGTGGTGAAATATTTCATCAGCACCGAGGCGAACCAGGTCGGGTGGCGCATGATGTCGAGGGTGAAGCGCACGGTCGGGTGGAACGGTAGCATGAAGCCGTTCTTGGCGTTGTATTCCCGGTTCGGCGGGACAATGGTGTCGGTGGTGACGATCAGCGCCTCGAACCCGGCGTTCTTCGCCCGCTCGATCAGCTGGTAGGAGAGTTCGCGCTGCTTCCAGACGTAGAGCTGGAACCAGAGACGGAAATTGGCCTCGCGGGCGATCTTCTCCATCGAGGTCATGGCCCCGGTGGCCAGCGTGAACGGGATGCGCGCGGCGGCGGCGGCTTTCGCGAGTTCGAGCTCGCCCTCGTGCCAGCAGAGCCCGGCGGCCCCGGTGGGCGCGATCGCCATCGGCAGGGCGATCTCCTTGCCGAACAGGGTGGTCTTGGTGCTGCGGCCGGAGACGTCCATCAGCGCGCGGTGGCGCAGCTTGATGCGCTCGAAGGCGGCGCGGTTGTTGCGGAGCGCCACCTCGTCCTCGGTGGCGCGATCGACGAACTCGAACACGCCGCGCGGCAGGCGCCGGCGCGCCGCCTCGCGCAGGTCGTTGACGTTGTAGCAGCGATCGAGCGCGGACATTTCCCATCCCCCGGATAGGCTTCGATGATGCGGCCCCCCCCAGGGCTGTCAAGCGGCTGTCAAGCGTGGGGGGCGGGGTTGACGCGCCCGGTGGCGCCGACTACACCGCGCCACCTTCCGGGCCGGTTCTTCCGCTCGGTTGCCTCCGGTTGCCCAGGTGGCGGAATTGGTAGACGCGCAGGTTTCAGGTACCTGTGGCCGCAAGGTCGTGGAAGTTCGAGTCTTCTCCTGGGCACCAGCAGCGAAAGAGCACCGACGATGACCAGCACCCAGTTCATCCCGGGCGGGGTCGTGCATCTGCACCGCGACGACCTGCCGCCCGACCTCGCGCTGGGGCCGGTGGTTGCTGTCGATACCGAGACCATGGGGCTCAACCCGCATCGCGACCGGCTCTGCCTGGTGCAGCTCTCGGCCGGGGACGGCAGCGCGCATCTGGTGCAGCTGCGCCCCGAGCGGCTGGGCGGGCGAGGGTTCGACTGTCCGAACCTGGCGCGGCTGCTGGCGGATGCGGGGACCCTCAAGCTGATGCATTTCGCCCGCTTCGACGTGGCGGTGCTGCAGGCAAGCCTGGGCATCACGGTGGCGCCGGTCGCCTGCACCAAGATCGCGGCGAAGCTGGTGCGGACCTTCACCGACAAGCACGGGCTGCGCGATCTGTGCAAGGAGCTGCTGGGGGTGGAGATCAGCAAGCAGCAGCAGAGTTCGGACTGGGGGGCGGCGGAGCTGACGCCGGAACAACTCGCCTATGCCGCCTCGGACGTGCTGCATCTGCACGCGCTGTGGGCGAAGCTGGAGGCGCTGCTGGTGCGCGAACGCCGCCGCGAGCTGGCGCAGGCGTGCTTCGATTTCCTGCCGGCGCGGGCGCGGCTGGATCTGCTGGGGTATGAGACGCCGGATATTTTCGCGCATTGATCCGGGCTGACGCGCCGCGCCGAAGCTGCTATCACCGCGGCGCGCGCGAGTGGCGAAATGGTAACCGCAGGGGTCTCAAAAACCCCCGGGGGAAACTCCTTGCCGGTTCGAGTCCGGCCTCGCGCACCAAGCCCCGCTCACCCCCGCCGGAACAGCGCCGCCAGATCCTCCGCCCGGAAGGTCAGCACCGTCGGCCGGCCGTGACTGCAGGTGGCCGCGCGCGGGGTCGCCCCCATCTGCCGCAGCAGCGCCTCCATTTCCTCCGCCCGCAGGCGGCGGCCGGCGCGGATCGAGCCGTGGCAGGCCAGCCGCGCCACCGCCGCGTCCAGCCGCGCGCGCAGGCTCGCCGCCGGCGCCGCCCCACTTCCCTCGGCGTCCCATTCCGCCAGCTCCTCGGCGAGGTCGCGCAGCAGCGGCGCCGGGTCGGGCACGCCCAGCAGCGCCGGCAGGGCGCGCACCAGCACCGTTGCGGGGCCGAAGTCCTCAATCTCCAGGCCCAGTCGCGCCAGTTCCGGCGCATGGGCGAGCAGCCGCGCCGCCGCCGCCGCATCCAGCGTCACCACTGCCGGCACCAGCAGCGCCTGGGCGCGCACGCCGCCCTCCAGCAACTGCGCCGCCAGCGCCTCGTGCGTCAGCCGCTCATGCGCGGCGTGCTGATCGACCAGCACCAGCGCCCCGTCGGCGGCCACGGCGACGATATAGGTGTCGGCCACCTGGCCGATCGGCGCGCCCAGCGGGTGGGCGGCGCGGGGGGTCGGGGCCGGCGTGGGGGCGACCATCGGCGGGGCGGGAAATGGCAGCGCCGCCTCGGCCAGGCCGGCCAGATGACTACCCTCTGGTCGGCTTCCGCCGGGCAGCGGCACCGAGCCCCAGCCGGAACGCGCCGGCGGGCGGAACCCCAGCGGCGGGCGCACCGCCGGCACCGCGACTCCCGCCGCGCCGGCCAGCGCCCGGCCGATGGCGCCGATCACCAGCCCGCGCACCGCGCCCGGGTCGCGGAAGCGGAGTTCGGCCTTGGCCGGGTGGACGTTCACATCCACCGCCTGCGGCGGCAGTTCCAGCCACAGCGCCGCCACCGGGTGGCGCCCGGCGGCGATCACCTCGCGGAACGCCACCCGCAGCGCGGTCTTCAGCACCGGGTCGGCCACCGGCCGGCCGTTCACCGTGATCGCCTGGCCGGCGGCGGAGGCCCGCGTCACCGCCGGCGAGGCGACGAAGCCTTCCAGCCGCAGCGAATCGCGCGCCTCGCTCACCGCGATCAGCGCCGCGGCGGCGTCCGCGCCCAGCAACGCCGCCGCCCGCGCCGCGCGGTCCTGCGCCGGCAGGTCGAAGCCCACCCGCCCCTCGGACTCGAAGCGGAAGGCGACGCCGGGGGCGGCCAGCGCCAGCCGGCGCAGGATCGCCTCGGCGTGCTCGGCCTCCACCCGCGGCGATTTCAGGAAGTGCCGCCGCGCCGGGGTGGCGAAGAACAGATCGCGCACCACCGCCCGGGTGCCCGGCGCGCCGGCGGCGGGGACCGGCCGGGAGACCACCCCGCCCTCGACCGTGATGGTCCAGGCCTCGCCGGCCCCGGCCGGGCGGGAGGTGAGCGCGAGTCGCGCCGCGGCGCCGATCGAGGGCAGCGCCTCGCCGCGAAAGCCGAGGGTGGAGATGCGCACCAGATCGTCATCCTCCAGCTTGGAGGTGGCGTGGCGCTGCACCGCCAGCGCCAGCGCGGCGGCGTCCATGCCGATGCCGTCATCGGCGACCTCGATGCGGGCGATGCCGCCGCCTTCGAGGGTGACGGAAATGCGCCGCGCACCGGCGTCCAGCGCGTTCTCCACCAGCTCCTTCACCGCCGCCGCCGGCCGCTCGATCACCTCGCCGGCGGCGATGCGGTTGATGAGCGATTCGGGAAGAATCCGCAGCGCGGGCATCAGGCCTCGCCGCGCAGCGCCCGGAAGCGCGCGATCAGCGCGGCGGCGGCGGGATCGGCCACCGGGGGGGTTCCGGGAACCAGCGCCGGCTCGATCCCGCCGGCCAGCGCCTTGCCGAGCTCCACGCCGAACTGGTCGAAGCTGTTGATCCCCCAGAGGAACCCCTGCACCGCCACCTTGTGCTCGTAGAGCGCGATCAGCCGGCCCAGGCTGAACGCATCCAGCCGGCGGAACAGGATGAAGGCGGACGGTCGGTCACCCGGGCAGACCAGATGCGGGGCCAGGCGGTCGATCTCCGCCGGCGCCATCCCGCGCGCGGCGAGCGCGGCGCGGGCGGCGGCCTCGTCGCGGCCGTGGGCGAGCGCGCTGGCCTGGGCGATGGCATGGGCGGCGAGCGCGCGATGTGCCTCCGGCCGCGCGGTGAGGACACCGGCGGAAGCGGGCTCGGCGGCGAGGATGAAATCCACCGGGATCACCGCCGGCCCCTGATGGACCAGCTGCATGAAGCTGTGCTGGGCCGAAGTGCCCGGCTCGCCGAAGATCACCGGCTGGGTCGGCCAGGCGACCGGCGCGCCGTCCAGGGTGACGCGCTTGCCGTTGCTCTCCATCTCGAGCTGTTGCAGATGCGCCGGCAGCCGGCGCAGCCGCTCGTCATAGGCCAGCACGCAGCGGGTGGTGCAGCCCTCGGCGTTGACGTGCCAGATCCCGGCCAGCGCCAGCATCACCGGCAGGTTGGCGGCAAACGGCGCGTCGCGGAAATGGCAGTCCATCGCCCAGGCGCCGTCCAGCAGCGCCTGGAATTGCGGCCAGCCGGCGGCGAGCGCGATCACCAGCCCGACCGGCGACCACAGCGAATAGCGGCCGCCGACCCAGTCGCGGAAGCCGAACACCCGCTCCGGGGCGATGCCGAAGGCGGCGACCGCCGGCAGATTGGTGGAAAGCGCGACGAAATGCGCGCCCACCGCCGCCTCCCCCAGCGCGGCGGCGATCCAGCCGCGGGCGGCGGCGGCGTTGGCGGCGGTCTCCTCGGTGGTGAAGGATTTGGAGGCGATCAGGAACAGGGTACGCGCCGGATCGCAGCCGGCGAGCGCGGCGGCGAGCGCGGTGGGGTCGATATTGGCGACGAAGCGGGCGGCGAGCGGCGGGGCGGGGTCGGCCATGGTCAGCGCCTCGGTGACCACGCGCGGGCCGAGGTCGGACCCGCCCATGCCGAGATTGACCACCTGGGTGAAACGCTGGCCGGTGGCGCCGCGAACAGCGCCGGCATGGACCCGGGTGACGAAGTCGCGCATCCGCGCGCGCTCGGCCCCCGCAAGCCCGGCGGCGTCCTCCGCCCCCGCCGGCTGCCAGGCGGACAGCCCCGCCCCGTCCGGCGCGCGCAGCGCCATGTGCATGGCGGCGCGGCGTTCGGTCCCGTTCACCGGCGCGCCAGCGAACAGCCGGGCGCGGAACCCTTCGAGGTCCGATGCCTCCGCCAGTGCCAGCAGCGCGTCGGCGGCGGCCGCGTCGATGGCGGTGCGGGTGAGATCGAGGCTGAGATCGTCGAGCGACAGCGTCAGCCGGGCGCGCCGGGCCGGGTCCGCGAGAAGGGGCGCGATCCGTCGTGCGCCGGGACGGGCGGCGAGGGCGGCGAGGGCGGCGAAGCGGTCCGGGGCGGGCATGGGGGGAGTATAGGAGGGGTGCGGCGGGCGTGCGAGGGTTGAGCGATGCGCATCCATATCCAGAACCCGCCGGACGATCCGGCCTTCACCATCACCCCGGCGCTGTGGGCGGCGGCGGCGGCGCGCGCCGGCGCGGGGCCTCACGCGGTGAGCTATGCCGACGACGCGGCGGGGTTTGCCGCCGCGATCGGGGGTGCCGAGGTGCTGGTGGGCGACAAGGACGTGCTGCGCCCGCTGCTGCCGGCCGCGGCCCCGGCGCTGCGCGCGGTGTTCGTGACCAACGCCGGGGTGGACAATCTGGCGCCGTTCGACTGGCTGCCGCCGGGGGCGCTGCTGCTGAACAACCGCGGCACCCACGCCACCAAGGCCGGCGAGTTCGGGCTGATGGCGATTCTGATGCTGGCGAGCGGCATTCCGGCGATGGTGACGGACCAGCGCGCCGGGGTGTGGCGCAAGCGCTGGGGCCACAGCGTGGCCGGAAGGCGGCTGACGGTGCTGGGCCTCGGCACCCTGGGCGGGGCGGTGGCGGCGCAGGCGGCGCGGCTCGGCATGGTGGTCACCGGCATCCGCGCCCGCCCGGCCCCGCACCCCGCCTGCGCGCGGGTGCTGGGGGCGGAGCAGCTGGACGCGGCGCTGGAAGAGACCGAGATCCTGCTGCTTGCCTGCCCGCTGACGCCGGCGACGCGCGGCGTGCTGGACCGGCGGCGAATCGGGTTGCTGCCGCGCGGAGCCGGGGTGGTGAACATCGGCCGCGGCGCGTTGCTGGATCAGGCGGCGCTGTGCGACGCGCTGGACGCGGGGCTGGTTTCCGGGGCGGTGCTGGACGTGTTCGAGCCGGAGCCGCTGCCGGCCGGGCACCGGATCTGGCGCACCCCGAACCTGATCGTCTCGCCGCACACCGCCGCCGACGATCCGGCGACCTATCTGCCGAACAGTCTCGATATCCTGTTCGTCAACCTGCGCGCGCTGGCCGCGGGGCTGCCGCCGCCCAACCGGGTTGACCCGGGGCGAGGGTATTGACCGGGCGGGGCGTGCGGGCTAAGGGGCGGTTTCCGATGTGGCGACCCCGGTTGCGGGGCCGTCCCCTTTGGCACATATCCATGGGAACCGGCCCCGCGGCTCTTCCGCGCGGGCGAGAATGAACGAGGTAGCGGCGTGGCGCGTATCGCGGGGGTGAACATCCCCACCAACAAGCGGGTGACCATCGGACTGCGGTATATCTACGGCATCGGCCCGACCAAGGCCGCCGAGATCTGCTCCCGGCTCGCCATTCCCGACGAGCGGCGGGTCAATCAGTTGTCGGATGACGAGGTGCTGCGCATCCGCGAGCTGATCGATCGCGAGTTCCGGGTGGAAGGCGATCTGCGGCGTGAGAACGCCATGAACATCAAGCGGCTGATGGATCTCGGCTGCTATCGCGGCCTGCGCCATCGTCGCGGCCTGCCGGTGCGCGGCCAGCGCACCCACACCAATGCCCGCACCCGCAAGGGCAAGGCGGTCGCCATCGCCGGGAAGAAGAAGGTCACCAAGTAGCCTCCCGTCGCCTCGCTTCGACCCGTTTCAGGACAGGATATCCAGATGGCGAAACCCGCCGCCGCGCGCACCCGTCGCAAGGAGCGCAAGAACATCATCGCCGGGGTGGCCCATGTGGCCGCCACGTTCAATAACACCGTGGTCACCATCACCGACGCCCAGGGCAACGCGATCGCCTGGTCCTCGGCCGGCAGCCAGGGTTTCAAGGGCAGCCGCAAATCCACCCCCTACGCGGCGCAGGTGGCCGCCGAGGATGCCGGGCGCAAGGCGCGCGAGCACGGGATGGAGACGCTGGAGATCGAGGTCTCCGGCCCCGGTTCCGGCCGGGAGAGCGCGTTGCGCGCGCTGCAGACGGTGGGTTTCTCCGTCACCGCCATCCGCGACATGACGCCGATCCCGCATAACGGCTGCCGCCCGCGCAAGCGCCGCCGCGTCTGATCCGCCGCCAATCCGTCCGCGTCCGCGGGCCTCG
>JBMFXF010000097.1:0-10965 GCA_049964515.1 Acetobacteraceae bacterium
GGCGGCGAGGCGCCGATCGGGCGCAGCGCCGCGTCCACCAGGGTCTGCCGGGCACACGCCAGCGCCGGCCCGCGGACCCCGGCCAGGGCAGCCACGCCGCGCGCCAGCTTCTCCGCCCGCCATACGTCGTCCTGATCGGCGAACGCGATCAGTGTGCCGGGGGCGAGCGTGGGCAGCGCCGCGCGCAGCAACGCGAGGAAGCTCGGCCCCGCGCCCAGCTTCGGCCCGGGCGCGGTGGGGAACGGGTCGCAGCGCGGCTCGGCGGCGGCGAATTCGGCCAGTACGGCGCGGGAGGCATCGGTCGAGCCGTCGTCGCGCCAGCAGAGCCGCCACGCCCGATGGGTCTGCGCCTGCAGGCTGGTCAGCAGCTCCGGCAGGAACGCCGCGCCGTTGCAGGTGGACAGCAGGATCGCCACCGGGGGCGTGGCTGGGGTCGGGCACTCGCTCACGCCCCGGCCTAGCCCGCCCGCGCCGGCCGGCGCAATCTTTTCCGCACCGGCCGGCCGTGCCAGGAGTCGCGAAACCTCCGGAGGAGACGCCGGTGCCCGCCCCTGCCATCCGCAACACGCTGCGCGACCGCCTGCGGGCCGGCCAGGTGGCCGCCTCGATGACGGTGCGCGTCTCGCGCGGGATCGAGGTAGCCCGGCTCGCCGCCGCGGTCGGTTTCGATTCGATCTATATCGATCTCGAGCATAACACGCTGAGCGTGGATACCGCCTGCCAGATCTGCCAGGCGGCGCTGGATGCCGGCGTCACCCCGCTGGTGCGGGTGCCGGCGGGATCGCCCGGGCTGGTGGGGCGGATGCTCGACGGCGGCGCGCTCGGGGTGATCGCCCCGCATGTGCAATCCGCGGCCGATGCCGAGGCGGTGGTGCGGATGTGCCGCTTTCCCCCGCGCGGCGAGCGTGGCGCCGCCGGGACGATGCCGCAGTTCGGCTTCCGGCCGGTGCCGCCGGCCGAGGCCAACGCGGCGCTCGATGCCGCCACCTTCGTCGCGGTGATGATCGAAACCGTGGCGGCGCTGGAGGCGGTGGAGGCGATCGCCGCCGTCGATGGGGTGGAGCTGATGATGATCGGTACCAACGACCTCTGCGCCGAACTCGGGATCACGGGACAATACGACCATCCTTCGGTGGCGGCGGCGTTCGCCCGCGCGATCGCGGCGGCAAGGGCGGCGGGGAAATACGTGGGCGTCGGCGGTCTCGCCGGCCGGCCCGATCTGGTGGCAAGATTCGTCGCCGCCGGCGCGCGCTATGTCTCGACCGGGACCGATCTGGCGTTCCTGGCCGAGGCGGCCGCCGCCAAGGCGGCGTTCGTGCGCGGGCTCGCGGTGTAGCGCTCCGGAGGCAGAAAATTACGGTTGCGTTGGCCGGCGAAGCAGGCTGTATCGCGGGCAGAGACACCGCGCCACGAGACTCCATGACCGACCATCCGCGCCATCACCCGGGGGCTGCCAATGGGGCAGCCACCGGCATGTTCGACCCGTTCGCCACGCTGGATGGCGGGCTGGTCGAGGGGTTCGCTTCCATCGGCGTGCCCTGGGCCAATGGGTTCGCGCCGCTGCCGGCGGGGCCCGTCATGGTCGCGCCAACCACCGCGCTGGCCCCGGACAGCAGTGTCACCGCCGCCACCAGCTCCGATACCGCCAGCCCGGCCGGCGGTATCGCGGCGCGTCCGGCTGCCTCCACTGGCGGGCTGGTCATCAACGTCAGCTATGATTCCTCGGTCTCGACCGCCACCGCGGCCGAGCAATCCGGGTTGCAGGCGGCGGTGAACAGCGCGGTCTCCTTCATGGAGAGCATGTTCACCAACAACGTCACCCTGACCATCGATGTCGGCTGGGGGGAGGTCGGGGGACAGAGCATCCCCAGCGGCGCGGTGGCGGCGAGCACCAGCACCGGAAACCAGCTGAGTTACCGAACCCTGCGATCGGACCTGACCACCACCTATTCCTCCGGCGGGTCGTCCTATCAGACGCAGGCCGCCAACGCGCTTCCCGGCAGCGATCCCACCGGCTCCACCGTCACCAACGATTTCTACGTCTCCCAGGCCGAGGAGAAGGCGCTGGGGGTCAGGCTTTTCGGTGGCGGCAGCGCGATCGATGGATCGATCGGCCTTGGCGCCCTGTCCAACTGGAACTTCGGCACCACCGGCGTCCGCGCCATCGCCGGGCAGTACGACGCGATCGGCGCCATCGAGCACGAGATTTCCGAGGTGATGGGCCGGGTGGGCAGCCTCGGCACCTTGTTCGGTTCCGGGATCTACACCCCGCTCGATCTGTTCCGCTACAGCGGGACCAACGCGCTGACACCCTCGTCGGGAAGCGGTTCGTTCTCCACCAACGGCCAGCGCCTGACGCTGCCGTTCAACGACCCGTTCACCGCCGGCGGCGATGCCGGGGATTGGGCGTCCAGCGTCAGCGGCGATGCGTTCGGCTACAGCACGGCCGGCAGCGCGGAAACGGTCAGCGCCACCGATCTGCAGGTGATGAACGTGCTCGGCTGGAATCTCTCCGCCTCGGGCCTCACCGCCGCCGGGAATTGCTTCGCCGCCGGCACCCGCATCGCCACCGCCGATGGCGAGGCCCCGGTGGACGCGCTGGCGCCCGGCACCCTGGTGCGCACCCGCTTCGGCGGGCTGGCGCCGATCCGCTGGATCGGCCGCTGGCGGGTAGATTGCCGCCGCCACAAGGACGCGATGCCGGTGCGGATCGCCCCCCATGCGTTCGGCCCCGGCGCGCCCGCCCGACCGCTGTGGCTTTCGCCCGAGCACGCGGTGGCGGTGGAGGGGGCGCTGATCCCGATCCGGCTGCTGGTCAACGGTGCCAGCATCGCCTTCGACCGCGCCGCCCGCCGCGTCACCTACCTGCATCTGCGGCTGGACCGCCACGATCTGCTGCTGGCCGAGGGGCTGGAGGCGGAGAGTTTCCTCGACGCCCATGCCCCGGCCTGGCTGGACCCGCCGGTGGCGCAACAGCGTCGTGAGACGGCGTCCTGCCTGCCGCTCCGCACCGCCCCGGCCGCAGTGGCGCCGGTGTGGGAGGCACTCGCGGCACGGTCGGCAGCGCTGGGGCTGCCGGTGCCGCGCCCGGCGGTGACCGCCGACCCCGCGCCGCGGCTGCGCGTGGGCGGGCGGCGGGTGGCGCCGCTGGCGCGGGGCCCCGGTCACGCCGTGTTCGCCCTGCCGGACGCGGCGCCGGGCTGGCTGGTCTCCCGCCGCACCGTGCCGGCGGCGCTGGCGGCGTGGCGGGAGGACCGGCGGCTGCTCGGCGTTCGGGTGCGTGAACTGCGCTGGCGCCACGGCGCGCGGACCGAGACCATCGCCGCCGACGACCCTCGGCTGCGGAGTGGCTGGTGGCCGGCGGAACGGGACGGCGTCACCCCGTGGCGCTGGACCGACGGCGCCGGGCGGCTGCCAATGACGGGCGGGGTGGTGGAAGTGGCGTTTTCCCCCGCCCCGGCTTATCCGGCCGAGGCGGAGGGCTGAAACCGAAGCCACAACCGCTCTTCCGTTCAGCCGGGATTCGATGGGGAGTCCAGAGCCAGGGAGTGGCGGCGGTCGGTCAAGAGACCCGGTACTCCCGGTGGTTGCGGCCGCTTCGGCAGCCGCGCATCGACATGGCATCGCCGGCCAATCCGCTGACGCAGACGACGCGATCGTTTTCTTCCTCTGTGTTGAAACTTGCGGAAAGACAAACCTCCGCCGACCGCGATGACCTACCCCTCCCCGGCCGCGAACCGGATCGCCTCCTCTGCCGCCCGGAACAGGGCGCGCGCCTTCTGCCGGCATTCCTCGTATTCCGATTCAGGGTCGGAATCGGCGACGATGCCGGCGCCGGCCTGCACATACATCACCCCGTCCTTCACCAGGGCGGTGCGCAGCCCGATGCAGGTGTCCATCGTGCCGCCGGCGGCAAAGTAGCCGATGCAACCGGCATAGATGCCGCGCCGGTCGTGCTCCAGCTCCTCGATGATCTCCATCGCCCGCACCTTCGGCGCCCCCGAGAGCGTGCCGGCGGGGAAGCCGGCGATCAGCGCGTCGAGCGCGTCCTTGCCCTCGGCCAGGCGTCCTTCCACGTTGGAACTGATGTGCATGACGTGGGAGAACCGCTCCACCACGAAGCTCTCGGTCACTTTCACCGAGCCCAGCGCGGCCACCCGCCCGACATCGTTGCGGCCGAGATCGAGCAGCATCAGATGCTCGGCGCGCTCCTTCGGGTCGGCCAGCAGCTCCGCCTCCAGCGCCTGGTCCTCCTCGTGGGTCGCGCCGCGCCGGCGGGTGCCGGCCAGCGGGCGGATGGTCACGATCCCGTCGCGCAGCCGGACCAGGATCTCGGGGCTCGAAGCGACCACCGCGAACCCGCCGAAATCCAGATAGACCAGGAACGGCGCCGGATTGATCCGCCGCAGCGCGCGGTAGAGCGCGAGCGGCGGTAACGCGAATTTGGTGGAGAACCGCTGGCTGAGCACGATCTGGAAGGCATCGCCGGCGGCGATGTATTCCTTGGCGCGGCCCGCCGCGGCGATGAAGGCCTCGCGGCTCATGGTGGAGGCGGGTTCCGGCGGCGGCGGCAGCGCCACCGGCGGGGCGGCGCGCGGGACCGGGCGGTCCAGCGCCGCGCGCGCCTCCGCCAGCCGCGCCTCGGCCGCCTCCCACGCCGCGGCGGCAGTGATGCCCGGGGCGGGATAGACCGGCGCGGCCAGGGTCAGCGTGTCGTTCACGTTGTCGAAGATGGCGAACAGCATGGGGCGGATCAGCAGCGCCTCCGGCACGCCGATGCTGTCCTGGTTCTTGTCCGGCAGGCGCTCCATCAGGCGCACCATGTCGTAGCCCAGGTAGCCGACCAGCCCGCCCGACATCGGCGGCAGGTCGGGCGGCACGTCGAGGCGGGTCTCCGCGATCAGCGCGCGCAGGCTCTCGAGCGGCGGGCGGTCGTCGGGCACGAACGCATGCGGCGCGGCGGCGGCGGCGCGGTTCACCTCGGCGCGGCCGTCGCGGCAGCGCCAGATCAGGTCGGGGGCCATGCCGATGATGGAATAGCGCCCGCGCGCGTCCCCGCCCTCGACGCTTTCCAGCAGGAAGGCGTTGGGCCGCCCCTGCGCCAGCTTGAGGAAGGCGCCGACCGGCGTTTCCAGATCCGCCACGCCGCGCCAGCTGACCAGGGCGCCGCGACCCGCGTCATAGAGCGCGCGGAACCCGGCAAAGCCGGACGGAGGCAGGGCGTTCATCGTAGCTTCCTACTGACCATTGTTGATGAAACTCTCGAACTGGGCGCGATCCACATAGGGATGCGCCCGCGCCCGCAGCGCCTCGGCGAAGCCCTGGGCCACGTCCTGCGCCAGCGACTGCGTCAGGACCGCGCTCAGCGCCTTGATCTGCTTGGGGTGCGCCGCCGGGTCGGGGGGGGTGATCCCGGTCAGCACCGCCACCAGAAAACCGGTGGGGGTCTGCACCATGGTCGGCTCCCCGACGCGCCTGAGGCCGAATACCGCCGCCCGCAGCGGGTCCGGCACGCCGGAGGTCGGGCGCTCGCGCGAAAGCGGCGGGGTGGGTTGCACCGCGAGCCCGGCCACCGCCGCCGCATGCGCGAAGGTGGCGCCGCCCTGCACCGCGGTCAGAACCCGCGCCGCCACTCGCTCGACCTCCTTGCGCCGCTGCGCCGCGGTCCATTGCGCTGCCACCTGCTCGCGCACCGCGGCGAAGGGTTTTTCGCCCGGCTTGGTCTCCTTCGTCACCGTCAGCGCGAAATAGGCGGTGCCGCCGCCAAGCGGCAGCGCGACCTCCCGCAGCTCGGCCGGGGGCGTGCCGGGCGGGGTATCGAACGCGGCCTTCACGATCGCCTGGCGCAGCGCGGCGGGGCCGGGCAGCGGCGCCTTGCCGCCGGCGGGCGTCCGGCCCTTCGCGTCCAGCGTGCCCTCGGCGGCGATCAGCCCCAGATCGCCCGGCAGCTTACCGAGCCCGGCGCCGGTGCCCAGCACGTCGTTGACCTGGTGCACCACGTCATAGAGCCGGCTGTCGGCCTTGTCGGCGCGCAGCTGGGCGGTGATCGCCGGGGTGGCCTCGGCCAGCGTCTCGTTGCCGGCGGAGACGACGCGGGTGACCTGGAAGATCACCGCCCCGAGCGGGGTGATGACCGGCCCGCCGACATCGCCCTCGCCGGTGGCGAAGGCCGCCTTGGCCAGCGCCGGGTCGGGCATCCCCTTGGCGGAGGCGGGCGCCAGGGTCGTCGCGATGCCGCCATCCTTCTTCGCCGCGGCCTGCATCGTCGCCCAGTCCGCGCCGCCGCGCCATTGCGTGGCGAGCGCCGCGGCCTGCTTGGCGTCGTGCAGCACCAGCACATCGAGGCCGCGCTTCTCCGGTGCGACGTAGCTGGCCTTGTGCGCCTGGTAATAGGCGGCGACCTGGGCCGGGGTGACATGCACCGTCGCGGCCACCGAGGCGCCGGTGACCGCCACCACCCGGATCGTTCGGTAGGCCGGAATCCGGTACAGCCACGGGTGGTTGGCATACCAGCGGCGCAAGGCCGCCGCATCCGGCGCCGGCGGCGGCGGGGCGGCGGCGAACGGCACCGCGGCCACCTCGGCGGTGCGGGTCTCGGCGGCGAAGCGGTACAGCCGGTCCACCAGCGCTTTCGGCGGCGCGAGACCCGCGATCAGCGCCGAGGTCAGCTGCTGCTGCGCGATCTGCCCGCGCACCATGCCGAGGAACCGGTCCTGGGTGATCCCGTTGTTGGCCAGCGCGGCGGTGAGCTTCGCCGGATCGTAGGCGCCGTTCGGCCCCTGGAACGCGGGCATGGCGAACACCGTCTGGCGCACCGCCGCGTCGGGGGCGGCGATGCGCAGCCGGCGCAGCTCCTGTTGCAGGGCGATCTGGGCGATCTGCTGATCCAGCGCCGCCTTGGCCACCTGCCGGCGCAGCGCGGCGGTGACGTTGCGTCCCTCCGGCAGGCGCTCCTCGGCGATCGCCAGGTCGCGTTCGAAAATCTGGTTGAAATCGCCCGGAGAGATCTCCTCGCCGGCCACCTTCACCAGGTAGCTGGAAGTGCCGACGCGGCGCACCACGTCGCCGACGCCCCAGATCACGAACGCGATCACCATCACGCCGAAGAAGGCGCGGGCGATCCAGGTATCGAGAAAGCGGCGGAAGGTGGAAATCATGGGCAGGCAGGGTCCCGGGCGGCCGGGCGTTCCTATAGGGGCCGGCGGCGGGGTTTGCCAGCGGGCCGGAGATTGCGATACGGGCGGGGCGGCCTGCAGGAAGGAAACGTCGATGCCTCAGCTGATCGCCGGCAACTGGAAAATGCACAAGACCCGGGCTGAAGCGGTGGCGCTGGCCGCCGCCCTGCGCGCCGCCCCGGCCCCGGCCGGCGCCCGGCTGCTGGTCTGCCCGCCGTTCACCGCGCTGGCCGCGGTGGCCGACGCGCTGGCCGGCAGCGCCATCGCGGTGGGCGGGCAGGATTGCCACATGGCCCCGCAGGGCGCGCATACCGGCGACATCTCGGCGCCAATGCTGAAGGAGGCCGGCGCCGGCTGGGTCATCCTGGGTCATTCCGAACGCCGGCAGAACCACGGCGAGACCTCCGAGCAGGTGCGCGAGAAGGTGCTGGCCGCGCTCGCTGCCGGGCTGACCCCGATCGTCTGCGTCGGCGAGACCGCCGACCAGCGCGCCGCCGGCGCCGAGACCGATACCGTGGGTTGGCAGCTCTCGGGCAGCCTGCCGACGGGCTTCGCCGGGGTGGTGGCCTATGAGCCGGTGTGGGCGATCGGCAGCGGGCGCACGCCGACGCCGGACGAGGTGGCGGCGATGCACGGCTTCATCCGCGCCGAGCTGACGCGCCAGTTCGCCGCCGGCGGGGCCGGGCTCACCATCCTCTACGGCGGATCGGTGAATGCCGGGAACGCGCCGGTGCTGCTGGAGCTGCCGGAGGTGGGCGGCGCGCTGGTGGGCGGGGCGAGCCTGACCGCGGAGGCGTTCCTCGGGATCGCGGCGGCGGCGCGCTGACCGGCCGGCCCCGGTTCAGGCGGTCCTGGCCGCGGTGACGCCGAGTTCCGCGGCCATCTGTTCGCGCATCAGGTATTTCTGCACTTTCCCGGTCACCGTCATCGGGAACGCCTCCACCAGCCGGATATGGCGCGGCACCTTGTAATGCGCGATCTGCCCGGCGCAGAACGCCACCACCGCCTCGGGCGTCAGGCTGGCGCCCGGGCGGGGGCGGATCCAGGCCGCGATCTCCTCGCCGTAGCGCGGGTCCGGCACGCCGAACACCTGCACGTCCTGGATGTCGGGGTGGCGGTAGAGGAACTCCTCGATTTCGCGCGGATACACGTTCTCCCCGCCGCGGATGATCATGTCCTTGATGCGGCCGACGATGTTGCAGTAGCCCTCGGCGTCGATGGTGGCGAGGTCGCCGGTGTGCATCCAGCGCGCGGCATCGATCGCCTCCGCCGTGCGTTCGGGATCGCCCCAGTAGCCCTGCATCACCAGGTAGCCGCGGGTGCAGAGCTCGCCCGGGGTGCCGCGGGGTACCACTTTGCCCTCCGCATCGACGATCTTCACTTCCACATGCGGGTGGATCCGCCCGACGGTGGAGACGCGCCGTTCCAGCGGATCGTCGGCGGTGGTCTGGAAGCTCACCGGGCTGGTCTCGGTCATCCCGTAGGCGATGGTGATTTCCGAGAGATGCATCTCCGCCACCGCGCGGCGCATCACCTCGATCGGGCAGGGGGAGCCGGCCATGATCCCGGTGCGTAGCGAGGAGAGGTCGAAGCTGCGGAACTCCGGATGGTCGAGCTCGGCGATGAACATGGTGGGCACGCCGTGCAGCCCGGTGCAGCGCTCCTCGGCCACCGTGCGCAGGGTGGCGAGCGGGTCGAACCCCTCGCCCGGATAGACCATCGCCGCGCCATGGGTGGTGCAGGCCAGGTTACCCAGCACCATACCGAAACAATGATAGAGCGGCACCGGAATGCACAGCCGGTCCTGCTCGGTCAGGCGCATCGCCTCGCCGATGAAATAGCCGTTGTTGAGGATGTTGTGGTGGGTGAGGGTGGCGCCCTTCGGCGCGCCGGTGGTGCCGGAGGTGAACTGGATGTTGATCGGGTCGTCGAACTGAAGTCGCGGCGCGATCGCGGCCAGCCGGGCGCGGGCGGCGGCGTCGCCGGCGACCGCGGCGAAGTCCAGCGTGCCGGGCGCGGCGGGGCCGCCGATCTGGATCACGCCGCGCAGCTCCGGCAGCCGCGCGGCGTGCAGGTCGCCGGGGCTGGCCTGCGCCAGCTCGGGGGCCAGGGCATTCAGCATCCCGATGTAGTCCGAGCTCTTGAACGCGGTCGCGGTCACCAGCGCCCGGCAGCCCACTTTGGTGAGCGCGTATTCCAGCTCGGTCAGCCGGTAGGCGGGGTTGATATTGACCAGGATCAACCCGCCCAGCGCGGTGGCGAATTGCGTGACCACCCATTCCGGGTTGTTGGGCGACCAAATCCCCACCCGGTCGCCGGGTTCCAGACCGAGCGCCAGCAGCCCGGCGGCGAACGCCTCGGCGCGGGACAGCAACTCCGCGTAGCTCCAGCGCACGTCGCGGGAGGGCACGATCAGCGCCGGGCGGTCGGGGAAGCGGGCGGCGGTGGCGGCGAGATTGGCGCCGACGGTCTGGCCCAGCAGCGGCACGTCGCTGGCGCCATGGACGTAGCTTGGGGTCATGGACGGTGCTCCCTCGGGGGACCGGATTTACCGCGGCCGGGCCCGGGGTTCTATCCCCGTCTCAGGGTCAGCCGGTCGAGGCGCAGGCGCTGGCGGGCATCGGTCAGGCGATGCGCCGCCAGCATCGTCACCGAGACGGCGGCCAGCCCGCTGCCGCCGGCCAGCAGGAAGATCAGCAGAATCTGGTATTTGGCCGCCTCCAGCGGGTCCATCCCGGCCAGGATCTGCCCGGTCATGATCCCGGGCAGGGTGACCACCCCGGCCGCCGACATGGTGTTGACGATCGGCAGCAGGGCGCGACGCACCGCATCGCGCACATAGGGCCGCATCGCCTGGCGGAAGCTGGCGCCCAGGCACAGCTGCGCCTCGATCGCCGCGCGCCCCGCGGCGGCACCGGCCAGCAGCGCGTCCAGCGCCAGGCTGGCGGCGTTGAGCACATTGCCCAGGATCATGCCCGACAGCGGCACCGCGTAGCGCGGATCGTACCAGGGCGTCGGGCGGATCGCGGTGGTCAGCGCCAGGATCGCGGTCAGGAAGGTGGCGAAGGCCACCGCCGAGGCGCCGACCGAGAGATTGCCCCAGCGGCCGAGCCGCTGTTCGGGGCGCGCCGCCACCTCCCGCGCCGCCAGCGCCACCATGGTCAGCACCCAGGCCAGGGTGATGGCCGGGTTGGCCACCGCGAACACCACCCGCAGGATCAGCCCCACCGCGATCAGCTGGCCGACCATGCGCGCGGCGGCCACCCCCAGCCGCCGGTGCAGCCCGAGTTGCAGCCAGATCGAAAGCCCCCCGTCGGCGAGCAGCAGCAGCGAGGCCAGCGCCAGGTCCGGCCAGGTGAGCAGGATGGGTTTCATGGCGCCACCAGCCGCCCGGCCTCCAGCCGCAGCCGCCGGGCCGCGAGGCGGGTTGCCTGGGCGGTGTCATGGGTGACCAGCAGCAGCGCCATGCCGGCCGCGAGGCGCTCGGCCAGCAGCGCCTCCACCCGGGCGGTGTTGTCCGGGTCCAGCGGGCCGGTGGGTTCGTCGGCCAGCAGCACGGCGGGAGCGGCGACCAGGGCGCGGCTCAGCGCCAGCCGCTGGCGTTCGCCGCTGGAGAGCCGCGCCACCGGCCCGTCCAGCAGGGCGGGATCCAGGCCGAGCCGTTCGGCCAGCGCGGCCCAGGCGGCGTGCCGCGCCGGTGGCAGATGCGCCGCCACGACGGGCGCCCACCAGCCGGATTCGGCCGGGCAATAGGTGACGTGGCGGCGCCAGTCCGGTGCGAAGAAGCTGG
>JBMFXF010000098.1:0-10916 GCA_049964515.1 Acetobacteraceae bacterium
CTGGGGCCGAAGGACGTGCCGGCGGATCTCAGGTGGAAGTGCAAGGGGTGGTGGTGAGCCCCGACGCATGTCCATAACGTTACGATCTCGGAACTAATACCCTTCCCCGCACCCCGCCCCCCTTGCCGCCGGTCATCCCGCCGCGTTTGATACCCCGCCAACGCAGCAGGACCCAGGCATGACCCAGCGCTTCGCCGGCCAGGTGGCCGTCATCACCGGGGGCGCCGCCGGCATCGGCGCCGGCATCGCCGCCCGCCTCGCCGCCGAAGGCGCCCGCATCGCCCTCTGGGACGCCGACGCCACCGCCCTCGCCGCCGCCAGCGCCGACCACCGCCAGACCCTGGACGTGACCGACGATGCCGCCGTCACCGCCGCCGCCGCGGCAACCGCCGCCGCCCTCGGGCGGATCGACATCCTCGTCGCCTCCGCCGGCATCACCGGCCCCAACGCCCCGGTCGCCCGCTACCCGGTGGACGCCTGGCGGCGGGTGATCGAGGTCAATCTGACCGGCGTGTTCCTCACCAACCGCGCCGTCGTTCCCTACATGCAGCACAACGATTACGGCCGCATCGTCAACATCGCCTCGGTCGCCGGCAAGGAGGGCAACCCCAACGCCAGCGCCTATTCCGCCTCCAAGGCGGGCGTGATCGGGCTCACCAAATCGCTCGGCAAGGAACTCGCCGGCGGCAACATCCGCGTCAACTGCGTCGCCCCGGCGGCGGTCCGCACCGCGCTGTTCGAGCAGATGACCCCCGAGCACATCGCCTTCATGCTCTCGAAAATCCCGCTCGGCCGGTTCGGGCTGATCGAGGAAATCGCCGCCATGGTCTGCTTCCTCGCCTCGCGCGAAGCGAGTTTCTCCACCGGCGCGGTGTTCGACGTCTCCGGCGGACGCGCCACCTACTGAGCCCACACAGGGGAACGCCCATGACCGATCTCTGCTTCACGCCGGCCACCGAGCTTGCCGCGCGGATCCGCGCCCGCCGGCTCTCCCCGGTCGAGCTGATGACCGCGGTGCTGGACCGCATCGCCGCCCTCGACGGCCGGGTGAACGCCTTCGCCCATCTCGCCGCCGAACCGGCGATGGCGGCCGCCCGCGTCGCCGAGGCCGCGCTGATGGGACCCGGCCCGATCGGGCCGCTGCACGGCATCCCGGTCACCATCAAGGACCTGGCGATCACAAGCGACATGCCCACCCAGTTCGGCACGCGGATGCTGGCGGGAAACCAGCCGGCCGAGGACACCCCGATGGTGACCCGCCTCCGCGCGGCGGGCGCGATCGTGATCGGCAAGACCACCACCAGCGAATACGGCTGGAAAGGCGTCAGCGAATCGCCGCTGACCGGGATCACCCACAACCCCTGGCGCCACGGCTACAACGCCGGAGCCTCCTCGGCCGGCGCCGGGGCGGCGGCGGCGGCCGGCTTCGGCCCGCTGCACCAGGGCAGCGACGGTGCCGGATCGATCCGCATGCCGGCGCATTTCTGCGGCGTGTTCGGCCTCAAGCCGAGTTTCGGCCGGGTGCCCGCCTATCCGGTCTCCACCGGCGACTACACCTCCCACAATGGCCCGATGGCCCGCAGCGTCGCCGACGCGGCGCTGATGCTGGCGGTGATGGCGGGCCCGCATCCCGACGATCACACCACCCTGGAAGCCTGGCCGCAGGATTACCCGGCCCTGCTGCATCGTGGCGTGCGCGGGCTCCGGGTCGCGTTCTCGCCCGATCTCGGCCACGCGCGGGTGGACCCGGAGGTGGCCGCCCTGGTTGCGGCGGCGGCCGGCCGCTTCGCCGAGCTCGGCGCGACGGTGGAGCAGGTCGCGCCCCCCTGGGGCCCGCAGGGGCCGGAGCTGATCCGCCTGTTCTGGCCGGCCCATCTCACCCGGCTGGCGGCGAAGCTCCCGGAATGGGAAAGCCGGATGGACCCCGGGCTGGTCGCCTGCATCCGCGCCGGCCAGGCGGTCTCGATCGAGGCCTATCAGCTGGCCCGCGAGCGCAAGCACGCCTACATCACCGCGATCCATCGCTGGTTCGAGGGCTGGGACCTGCTGCTGACCCCGTCGGTCTCGGTACCCGCCTTCCCCGCCGACCGGCTCAGCCCGGAGGGCTGGCCGGAGCACGCGTGGGACTGGGTGCAATGGGCCGAGTTCTCCTACCCGTTCAACATGTCGTGGAACCCGGCCGCCTCGGTGCCCTGCGGCTTCACCGCCGACGGGCTGCCGGTGGGGCTGCAGATCGTCGGCCGCCGCTTCGACGATGCCGGCGTGCTGGCCGCGGCGGCGGCGTTCGAGCAGGCACAACCCTGGGCGCAGCGCCGCCCGGCATTGGAGGCGGCGTGATGTCGGTCACCGCGGCGGTCATCTCCCATTACGCGCGCACGGACATCGCCCCGCGCATCCTGGCCGCGCTGGCGGAAACGGCGGGTCCGGACACGCCGGTCACGCCCGAGGCGCTGGCCCCGCTCGATCATTTCCACTCCCGCGGCGTCGCCGCGACCGCGGCATTGTGCCGGCTGCTCGACCCGCAGCCCGACGAGGCGGTGCTGGACATCGGCTGCGGCATCGGCGGGCCGGCGCGCTGGATCGCCGCGCGCACCGGCTGCCGGGTGACCGGGGTGGACCTGACGCCGGAATTCGTCGCCGCCGCCGCCGCGCTCGCCGCCGCCACCGGCCAGAGTGCCGCGCTGCGCTTCCTGGAAGGCAGCGCGCTCGCCCTGCCGCTGCCCGACGGCACCTTCGAGCGCGCCTATTCGCAGAACGTGGTGATGAACATCGCCGACAAACCGGCGGTCTATGCCGAGGCGCGGCGGGTGCTGCGCCCGGGTGGGGTGCTGGCGCTGTCCAACCTCACCGCCGGTCCCGCCGGCCCGCCGGACTACCCGCTGCCCTGGGCGGCCGGGCCGGAGACCAGCTTCCTGTCCACCCCGGAGGAAACCCGCGCCGCGCTCGATGCGGCCGGCTTCGAAATCCTGGCGTTCCACGACGTCTCGGACGAGATCGTGGCGTTCAACCAGGCGCTGCGGGGCAGCGGCCGGCCGCGGCTCGGGATGGGCGTGCTGGTGGGCGAGGCGATCATGGAACGCCAGCGCAACTCCGCCCGCGGGCTGGCGGAGGGGAGGCTCCGCGCCATCGAAGTGCTGGCGCGGCGCCGATGACGATACCAGGCAACCCGGCACCGAGCCCCGCCATGAAAGACCGCGACAAGGCCATCGCCCCGCCGCCGGCGCTGGCCGGGGTGGACCCGGCGCTGATCGCCGATCTGGTCGATGCCAACCGCATCCTGTTCCGCCACGGCGTGGTCGATGCGTTCGGCCATGTCAGCCTGCGCCACCCGCTGCGCCCGGCGCATTTCCTGCTGTCGCGCAACCTGGCCCCCGGCCTCGTCACCGCGGCCGATCTGGTCGAGTTCGACGCCGACTCCGAACCCGTCGGCACCGACCCGCCCCTTGTCTATCTGGAACGCTTCCTGCACGGCGAGATCTACCGGCTGCGCCCCGACGTCGCGGCGGTGATCCACAGCCACGCCGCGGCGGTGATCCCGTTCGGCATCGTGCCCTCGCGCCGGCTGCGGCCGGTGTTCCACATGGCCGGGTTCCTGGGCGCCGAGGTGCCGGTGTTCGACATCCGCTGCTGCTCGGGCGATGCCACCGACCTGCTGATCCGCAACCGCGCGCAGGGCGCGGCGCTGGCGGTCCGCCTGGGCGCGGCCAGCGTGGCGCTGATGCGCGGCCACGGCGCCACCATCGTCGCCGGCGACCTGCGCCAGGCGGTCTATCGCGCCATCTACGTCAAGACCAACGCCGAGTTGCAGGCCGCCGCGCTGTCGCTGTGCGCCCCGGGCGAGACCCCGGTCTATCTCACCGAGGCCGAGGCGGCGACCGCCGCCGCCTCGATCGGCGGGCAGATCGCCCGGCCCTGGGGGCTCTGGGTGCAGGAGGCCTGGACATGAGCCGGATCGGCGTTTCCATCGCGGTCGGCAACCGGCTGCGATCAGCGGCATCGTCGCCCCGCGCGCGCATCACGGGTCCCGCCGGCTGGAAGCCAACCCGTCCAGCCACGGGCGCTTCCGGCGCGAGGGCCGCCCGCTACCCCGGCGTCTTCTCCGCCCCGCCCGGCGGCGTCGGCGCCTGCTGCGAGGCGTGGCGCACCCCGGCGGTGAGGTAGTCCCACCCGGTCCACAGGGTCAGCCCCGCCGCGATCCACAACAGCCCGGTGCCGAGCACCAGCGGGCGGATCGTGCCGAGCCCGATCACCCTGGCCCCGGCGTCGCCGGCCAGCAGCAGCCCCACCGCCAGCAGCTGCACCCCGGTCTTCCATTTCGCCAGCCGGGTGACCGGCAGCCCGACCCGGATGCCGGCCAGATACTCGCGCAGCCCGCTCACCAGGATCTCGCGCAGCAGGATGACGATGGCCGGGAACAGCGCGCCCCCGGCCAGCCGCCCCTCCCCGGCCAGCACCATCAGCGCGGCGCCGACCAGCAGCTTGTCGGCGATCGGGTCCAGCATCCGCCCCAGGTCGGAGGCCTGCCGGCGCGACCGCGCCAGGTGCCCGTCCAGCCAGTCGGTCACCGCCGCCACGCCGAACACCAGGCTGGCCGCCAGATCCGCCCCCGGCAGCCGCAGCGCCACCAGCAGCACCACCAGCGGCACCGCCGCGATGCGCGAGAGCGTCAGCAGGTTGGGCAGGTCGGTCAGCATCGCCGGACACTACCGCCGATGCCGCGTCCTCGCCAGGGCACGACGGATGTTTTCCCGCCCCGGCTTGACCCGGCGGGCCCGGATGCTCATGTTGCGCCCCGCAATCACCCAGCAACCCGGGGACGAATGTCGAAAGAGGATATGATCGAGTTCAGCGGCATGGTCACCGAGCTGCTGCCGAATGCCATGTTCCGCGTGAAGCTGGACAACGAGCACGTGATTCTGGCCCATACCAGCGGCAAGATGCGCAAGAACCGCATCCGCGTGCTGGCCGGGGACCGGGTCAACGTGGAGATGACGCCATACGATCTCACCAAGGGGCGCATCACGTTCCGGTTTAAGTGACCCCCCGCCCGCGCCTGGTGCTGGCCTCGGCCAGCCCGCGCCGGCTGGCCCTGCTGGCCCAGCTCGGCCTGCGCCCGGACGCGGTCATCCCGGCCGCTATCGACGAAACCCCGCGACCCGGCGAATCCCCCCGCCTCTGCGCCGCGCGCCTGGCCCGCGCCAAGGCCGAGGCGGTGGCCGCGGCGGCGCCCGACGCGCTGATCCTGGCCGCCGATACGCTGGTCGCGGCGGGACGGCGCATCCTGCCGAAAGCCGAGACCGAAGCCGAGGCCCGCGCCTGCCTCGCCCTGCTGTCGGGCCGGCGCCACCGGGTGCTGACCGCGCTGGTGCTGCGCCCGCCCCAGGGCCGGCCCGGCGCGCGCCTGGTCACCAGCATCGTCACCTTCGCCCGCCTGCCGCCGGCGCAGATCGACGCGCTGATCGCGGCCGGGGACTGGCGCGGCAAGGCCGGCGGCTATGCCATCCAGGGGGCGGCGGCATCCTGCATCCGCTTCCTCTCCGGCAGCCACTCCGCGGTGGTCGGGCTGCCGCTGTTCGAGACCGCCCAGCTGCTGCGCGGCCAGGGCTGGACCGTTCCGGGATGAGCACGCGCATCGCCGTCGCCCATGGCCCGGGCGAGACCCGGGTCGCGGTGCTGACGGACGGGCGGCTGGTGGAACTCGGCTGCGACCGCCCGGCGGCGCCGGACCTGGTCGGCGCCGTCTTCCGCGGCCGGATCACCGCGCGCGTGCCCGCCATGGCCGGCGCCTTCGTCAGCCTGGGCACCGAGGCGGGATTCCTGCCCGACAGCGCCGGCGCGGCCGGACGCAGCGAGGGCGCGCCGGTCCTGGTCCGCGTCACCCGGGCCGCGCAGGAGGGCAAGGGACCGCGGCTGGCAGCGCTGGACGATCCCGCCGGGTTCGCCCCCGAAGGTCCGCCGGGGCTGCTGCGCCCCGCGCCCTCGGCGGTGCTGCGCCTGGCCGCTTCCTTCCCCGAGGCCCCGGTCGCGGTCGATTCCCCCGCGCTCCGCGCCGCGCTGCGCCCCGCCCTCGGCGCACGGCTCGAGGCCGGAAGCGGGTTCGACGAGGCGCTGGAAGCGGAACTCGCCAGCCTCGCCACCCCGGATGCGCCGCTGCCGGGCGGCGGCTGCGCGCATATCCACCCCACGCCGGCGCTGACCGCGATCGACCTCGACGCCGGCGCGGCCACCGCCGCGCGCGCCGCCAAGGGGCGGGCCCAGCTGGCGTGGAACCTGGCCGCGCTGCCGGAACTCGCCCGCCAGATCCGGCTGCGCGCGCTGGGCGGGGCGATCCTGATCGATTTCGCGGGGATGCCGATCGCCCGCCGCGCGATGCTGGCCGATCCGCTGCGCGCCGCGCTGGCGGCCGACCCGGCCCGGCCGCAGCTGGTCGGCTTCACCGGACTCGGGCTGGCCGAGATCCTCCGCCCACGCATCCACCCGCCGCTGCACACCCGGCTCGGCACCCCGCACGCCGCGGCGCTGGCGGCGCTGCGGGTGGTGCTGCGCGAACTCGCCGCCCGCCCCGGCTGGTCCCCCGCGCTGCGCTGCGGACCCGCCGTCGCCGCTGCGCTGGCCGCCGATCCCGGCGCACTCGCCGAGGCGGCGCGGCTCGCCGGGCGGGCGGTCGCGGTGACCCGGGCGGCGATCGCCGGCTGGGAGCTGGGCTGACCGCCAACCCGGCGCGCGTGCCAACCGGCCATAAGGCCGGTCGGTATCACACCCGCGCCCACAGCGCCTGCGCCGATGCCGCGCCGCGCCCGGCCGGCCCGTAGCGCGCGGCGGGCCGGGCGGCGCGCGCCACCAGGGCGATCACCCGGGCCTGCACGGCGAGCGCGTGTTCCAGCCGCACCCGGTTTTCCCGTGCCGCCACGGCCAGCGCCTCCAGCAGCGCCCGCTGGTCGGGCTCGGGCGGGCCGGCGCAGGCGGCCAGGGCGGCGGCCTTTTCGGGGCCGAAGGCGCCGGCCGCGCCGAGGTCCAGTGCCGCCAGCGCGGCGTTCTCGCGTTCCAGCACCTCCAGCAGGCGCCGCAGCGCCGCCCTCGTCGTCATCGTTTCGCCTCCTGTTCGCTCAGCATGGCGCGGAACACCGGCGCCGCCAGGCCCAGCCCGCCATGCGCGGCCAGTTCCTTGCCGATCTCCTGCACCAGCATCGGCTCCCAGATCTTCTCGCCGTTGCCGCCGCCGAACAGGCCGTGCGCGCCGTGCAGGGTCTTGAACATCGGCGTGAGCAGCGCGCCGAGCGCCATCCCCTCGAAGGATTTGGCGGCGCGCCAGAGCTTCGCCGCCTGCGCCGGCGGCAGGTCGGACGGCGGCGGGCCGGCGGGCGGGACGATCATCGCACCACCAGATCGGCCTGCAACGCGCCGGCCGCCTTGATCGCCTGCAGGATGGTGATGAGGTCGCGCGGGCCGATCCCGAGCGCGTTGAGGCTGGCCACCAGCGCGCGCAACGTGACCGTGCCGCGCACGATGCCGAGCTTGTTGCCGCGATGGTCGTTCACCTGGATGCGGGTGCGCGGCACGGTGGCGGTGCTCCCGCCCGACAGCGGGCCGGGCTGGCTCACCTCCGGCGTTTCCGTCACCCGCACCGTCAGGTTGCCCTGGGCGATGGCGACCGTGCTGATGCGGACATTGGCGCCCATCACCACGGTGCCGGAGGCCTCGTCGATCACCACCACCGCCGGATCGTCGGGGACGATGCGCAGATCCTCCACCGTGGCCAGGGTGCTGATCGGATTCCGCCCGGCCAGGTTCAGCACCACGGTGCGCGGGTCGGTCACCCGCGCGATCGGCCCCAGCGCGCGGTCGATGGCGGTGCGGATGCGCTCGGCGGTGGTGAGGTCCGGGTTACGCAGGCTGAGATAGAGGCTGCGCTTGCGATCCAGATGGAACGGCACCTCCTTCTCCACGGTGGCGCCGTTGGCGATATGCCCGGCGGTCGGCACGCCGCGGGTGACCGAGGCGGCGGCGCCGGAGGCGGCGACCGCGCCGGTCGCCACCGCGCCCTGCGCCACCGCGTACACCTGGCCGTCGGCGCCGAGCAGCGGGGTGACCAGCAGGGTGCCGCCGGTAAGGTCGGTGGCATCGCCGAGCGAGGAGACCGCGACATCGATCCGATCGCCGTTGCGGGCGAAGGCGGGCAGCTCGGCGGTGACCATGACGGCGGCGACGTTCTTGGTCTGCAGCTTGGCTTCCAGGTCGCGGGTGTTGACGCCCAGCCGTTCCAGCATCCCCACCAGCGATTCCTTGGTGAACACCGCGTTGTTGAGGGAATCGCCGGTGTTGTGCAGCCCCACCACCAGCCCGTAGCCGATCAGCTGGTTCTCGCGCACGCCCTCGACATCGGCGATGTCCTTGATGCGCACCTGCGCCAGCGCCGGGGTCAGGGCGGCGAGCAGCAGCAGCAGCGCAAGACAGGGCAGGCAAAACCGGCGCACGGCGGCATCCTTGGCGGGAGATTAACCCATTTCGGCGATAACCGCCGTGCCGGTGGCAGGGCAAAGCCCGTGCCAGCGCCGGAATGGCGGCGCGGGGCCGCTTGCCCGCCCGTCCGGCCCGGCAAACCATGCCGGGCGGCAGGCGCCGCCCGGCAGCATGGAACGGAGGCCGCGGATGAGCCTTGTCAGCAGGGTCGGCACCGCCCCGGTCGGGCCGGCCGCGCCGGCACCCCGCACTGCCCCAGGGGCGGGCGGGTTCGCCCTGCCGGCGGCGATGGGGGAACCCGACCCGGCCGCCACCGCCGAGATCTACCCGGCAGCGATGGCTGGGTTGCTTGCCTTGCAGGAGGGAGTGAGCGGCTACCGGTCCGACCCGGCGGCGCGGCGGGCCGGCCATGCGTTGCTGGGGGCGCTGGCCGCGCTGCAACGCGCGCTGCTGGAAGGCAGTGACGGCACCGCCGCGCTGGCGCGAATGCGGGTTTTGCTGGACGGAATGCCGCCCGCCGAGGACCCCGCGCTGGCCGCCCTGCTGGCGCCGATCGCGCTCCGCTGCCGGGTCGAGCTCGCGCGGCGGGAGACATGATTGCGGGGCGCGGTTGCCAGCGTGCTTTCATGTCAGGCCGTTGAAGCTTCATCGCCGGCTCTTGGCGCCCGGCGGGGCGCATGTCTATAAGCCCGCGCGTTCGGCGCCGCGTCGACGGAACGGCAAGGGCAGGATCGGCAAGATATGATGGTGACGCTTCCTCCGGACTATCGTCCGAGCGACCGCGAAGACTTCATGAACCCCGTCCAGACCGAGTATTTTCGCCAGAAGCTGTTGCGCTGGCGCGCCGACCTGCTGAAGGAAGCGAACGGCACCCTGGCCAGCCTGTCCGAAGGCGGCATCCGCGAAGCCGACATCACCGACCGCGCCAGCGTGGAGACCGACCGGGCGCTGGAACTGCGCACCCGCGACCGGGCCCGCAAGCTGATCGCCAAGATCGACCAGGCGCTGGGCCGGATCGAAGCCGGCACCTACGGATATTGCGAGGAGACCGGCGAGCCGATCGGGCTGAAGCGGCTCGAGGCGCGCCCGATCGCCACCCTGTCGATCGAGGCGCAGGAACGCCACGAGCGCATGGAGCGCGCCTACCGCGACGATTGATACCAACCCGCCCTGTGGCCTCACTTCCGGCCATGAGGCGGGCTGGTACGCGCGCCGCGGTCAGCATTTTCTTAACCCGCGCAGGCTACGCCCCGCCGATGCCCTCGGATGCGGCGATCAGCCTCCCCCTGGTCCAGTCCTTCCACCCCACCACGTTCCTCGAACGCGGCGTGGCGCTGCCGTTCACCACCCCCGCGCTCGCCAATTCCCGCGGCCGGCCGGGGGAGCGGGAAGGCTTCGACCTGATCGTGCCCAACCCGTCCGGTGGGCGCGGGGTCTATATCCTCGGCTGGGACGGGGTGCGCCAGCTCTGCCGCCCGACCATGCACGATGCCCATCTGGCGGCCCGGCTGGCGGCGCTGCGCAGCATCACCCCCGGCGAGATCCGCCGGGTGGAGCGCGAGATCCTGGCCGAGGGCCTGGCCGGGCGGGAGGGCCAGGCCGCCGCCCGCAGCACCGCCGCCGCCGACCGGCAGGACCGGCTGGTGACCAATTTCCGCCTGCTGCTGGCGCTGGTCCATCAGCTGGACCCCAGCGCCACTGCCGACGCGCCACCGGCCGAGATCGAGCAGCGCGCCCGCCGCAGCCTCGCCCGCATCGCGCCCAAGCTGAACCGCACCCCGGAGGCGATCGCCGCCGCGCTCGAGGAACTGGCCGGCGTGTTCGCCCCGCTGGGCCTGCCCGAGCAGACGCCGCCGGCGCGCATCTCCCGCCTGCTCGCCGGGCTGCGCCAGCTTGGGCAGGAGACCGCCGAGTGGTCCCGCCAGCGCGGCGGGGACGACGGCGGCCAGGCCGGGCTGGTGGCGGCCGGGGCCGAGCTCACCCTGAGCTGCGCCGCGCAGAGCCTGCGCGAGGCCCAGGGCACCACCGAGGACATGGTGACCCTGCTGCGCAGCTGGGGCACCGCGCCGGCCCATGTCGCCACCCGCTTGGCCCGCCCGGAATGGCTGCTGGACGGGTGGGAACCGATCATCCTGCTGTGGCGCGGCGCCAACGACGACGCCGAGCGCATCGCCGCGCTCGGCGAGATGGCGGCCCTGGTCCCGGTGCTACCGCGCGAAGTCGAAAGCTGGCTGGGGATGGAGGTGGACGTGGAGGCGCTGAGCCGCATCCGCCGCAGCGTGAAGCTGAACCAGGACTGGCGCACCGGGCAGGTTTTCAGCCGGATCGCCCGCTACGAGCAGCTGCGGGCGCTGGCGGCATGAGCGATACCGCGGAAACCCGCGCCCTCGCCCGCGCCCTGTCGGCGGCGGAGCGCGGCCGTATCGCCCGGGCCGTGGCGCTGGTGGATGCGCTGG
>JBMFXF010000099.1:0-10858 GCA_049964515.1 Acetobacteraceae bacterium
GCGTCTCGGCCCAGTCGCGGCTGCGCCGGTCGAGCGCGCGCGCGCCGCCGGCCCGCGGCAGCCGCCGCGCGCGCTCGCTCCGGGCCGTCGCGCCCGCCGTGGCGAGCCAGCCCCGGGCGCGGCCGATGTCCTCCTGGTGCGCGGGCGACGGATGATCGCCGTCGAACAGGGCAACCCGATCGGTGGTGGTATCGTGGCGTGCCGCGACGAACAGCGTGTCGTCGGGAATCCCGATGCCGCGGGATACCAGCCCCGCGCGGACCCCGGGATCGTTCAGCATCGACGCGAGGAGGCGGGCATTCACATCGCCGGAATAGCCGCCGCAGGCGCCGCATTGCAGCGCGCTGGCATGGGGATTGTTGACCACGCTCGCGCCATGTCCGACCAGCAGGACCAGACGCGCGAAGCCCGCGGTCAGGAAGAGTGCCCGCAGCATTGCCTCGGCGGTCGCGGTCCGTGCCGCGAGATCGACGGCGGGGTCGAGCCGGGGTGCCGGCTCGGTCGGGGGCGCCGCGGCGCCCAGCCCGATCGCGTCGCACACGAGCTTGCCGGCATAGACCGGACCGGTCGCCTCGACGAAGGCGAAGGAGGAGACGGCCGCGAGCTTGAAACGCCCCCAGGCCCGTCGGGCGCGCGCGCGGACCCGCGCCCGCCCATCCGCCGCCTCGGCTCCGGCCGCGCGTGAGCGGACCGCGGGAGTGATCAGAACCGGCAGGTGCAGCTCCTCGGTATCGGAGCCAAGGCGGCGATAGGCGGTCGCGACCCCGAAGAAACCGGCGCAGCCCAGGGTGCGGATGCGGGGATCGGCGGCCTCGAGCGCGCGGCGGAAGACCTCGGACCGCACGTCGATGCAGAAAGCCGCCTGCAGCAGCGGGCGCGGCTCTGCCGCACGGGGCGGGCCGGCCGCGAGGGTCCCGGCCAGCGCGCGCTGCGCCGCCCGCTCCGCCGCCTCCTGCAGAATGGCATCGATCGCCAGCGCGGCGGTCGCCGCCACCGGGGCGGCGTGGGCGGCGCGGACGCGGGCCCAGTCCTCGCCGATCGCGGCGCCGTGGCGCAGGAACAGCGCCTCCTCCCAGAGCAGCCGGATCGCCAGGAGATCGGTAACGGTCCGGTCCGATCCGCCGGCGCGTTCCGCCTGCCACCGCAGGTAGCGTGCGTATTGTGCCCAACCGCCCAGGGTCAGCAGCAGCTGGTGGAAATAGGTTTCGAGCGCCTCCGGCACGAGGCCCAGCCGTTCCGTCGCGCGGGCGATCAGGGCCGTCGCATCTTCCGGCGCCTCCGCGACATGCAGGGCGAAACCCGGCAGACCGATGATTTCCGGCGTGAGGTCGTGGCTGGCCACGGCGCGCCAGGCGGCATAGGCGCCCTTGCCCGCCGGCGCCGCCCACAGCGCCTGGCCGGCGTCGAAATAACCGCTCGCCCAGGCCCCGACGCGTTCGGCGATCAGGTCCGGCCAGTCGATGCCCGAGCAGGCGGCGGCGAGGGTGGCGATGCTGGGCAGTGCCGGCGGGGATGGCGGGTCGGCCGCGGCGGCGGCTTTCACCGCCGCCGGATCCGCCGGGCGTGCAAGCTTCGGCGCGTGGTGCCAGGCCGCCTCGAGGTCGGCGTCGGAAATTGTGCCGGCCGCAATCCGTTCGCGGTACCAGCGGCGCGGCATGGTGATGCGGATTCCGGCGACCCGGCCCAGCCGGGCGGCGGCGTTGGCAAGATCTTCACCAGACTGTCCGATAAAGGGGTTGACCGCGACGCTCGATGCCAGCGGCCAGAGCGGCGGGATCGCCCGCGCGGCGCGGTCCGCCGCCGCGGCGATCGCGTCGTCGCCGGCCAGGCTGGGGCAAAGCGGATGGTCCATCGGGCGGTTCTCCTGCGGGGGCGAATGCGCCTCAGGGCGCGCGACGGACCGACCAGCCGCCGATGGCACGGTCGAATACCGCGTTGAGGTAAAACCCGTTCGAAAGATGCACCCGTAACCCGGCGGCGGCGGGATGATAGGCCCACAGCGGGAACATGGCCTGCACGACCGCCACCAGCCCGAAGCTGAGGACCGCCAGGGCGATCAGCGCCCATTGCAGCGGCCCCGGCGCGGGCGTGGCCGGCAGCGTGCCGGCCGAGAGCGCGGTCACCCCGGTCTGCAGCGCGAAATAGCCGACCGAGGTGGCGACGGAGTAAAGGGCGGTGCGCCGGGTCAGCGCCCAGGGCGCCGCATCGGCGAATCCCTGGGCCAGCATATAGGCGACCCCGAAAATGAGGATCGCCCCCAGCGCGATCTCCTGCGGGGATTTGTGGGAAAGGCCGAAGCCGAGCCCGACCAGCAGATAGAGTCCGAGCGCGGCGAGAAACGCGCGCCTGACCGCGCGGGCGTTCGGAATGGCCACCGGGCCCGGCCGGCGGATCGCGGCGACCCGCTCCACCGCCCCGCCCGAGGCCAGGAAGGAATGCGCCTTGTAGAGCGAATGTGCGACGATGTGCAGCAGCGCCAGCGGAAACAGCGCCAGCCCGCATTCCAGGATCATGAATCCCATCTGCGCGGCGGTTGACCAGGCCAGCGAGGTTTTCACCGCCGGCTGGGTGAGCATCACCAGGCTGGCGAACAGCGCGGTGAAGCCGCCGATGACCACCAGGACGGCGAGCACGCCCGGCGCGCGCAGCATGACGCCGGCAAACCGGACCAGCAGAAATCCGCCGGCGTTGATGACGCCGGCGTGGAGCAGCGCCGAGACCGGGGTGGGGGTCTCCATGACTTCGGTCAGCCAGCCATGGGTGGGGAACTGGGCCGATTTGAGCATGGCCGCCACGGCCAGACATCCCCCCGCCGCGGCGGCGAGGCCGCCCCCCGCGCCGGTCGCGGACGCGCGCATGATCGTGCCGATGTCGGCCGAGCCGAACGCGGCTACCAGCAGACCCGCCGCGACGAGCAGCGCCGAGTCGCCGATGCGCGCGGTGATGAACTTCTTCCGCGCCGCCCGCCGCGCCCCTGGACGATCGGGATAGAACAGCAGCAGCCGGTGCAGGGACAGGCTGGTGCCGATCCAGGCGGCCACGAGCTGGCCCAGATTGCCCGCGCCCACCAGCAGCAACACCGCGGCCAGCGTCAGGCAGAGCCAGAAGGTGAAGGCGCCCTGGCGGGCCTCGCCGTCGAGATAGGTGGCGGCGTAGCGGAGCACGACCCAGCCGATGAAGGTGACCAGAAGCAGCATGGCCACGCTCACCAGGTCGAGCCGCGCCGACAGCCCGAAGCCGTGCAGCCCGAGCACTGGCGTGTCGCCGGGGCCGGAGTGGAGCAGCCCAACCGCCGCCGCGACCGCGATGGCGAACGCCAGCCCCGCCGCGGCCTCGGCGAGTTTCGGCAGCAAGCGCGGCCGCGGTCCCCGGGCGACCAGGCTGGCCGCGGCTGCGGCGAGCAACGGCAGGGGTGTGAGCAAAGGCAGGAGATCCATCGTCACCGTCGGCTTCCCTCGGCACTCAGTAGCGGTCGCACCGGGTTGTGCCGGAACGGCGACGGTAAGAAAATTTCATTTTGTGGATCGCATCGTTCGGTTTAAAGAAAGGATGTGAGGGACCTGAACTACAACCATCTGCGCTATTTCTGGGCCGTCGCGCACAGCGGAAGCCTGACGCGGGCGGCCGAGCAGATGCATGTTTCGCAATCCGCCCTGTCCGTGCAGATCCAGAAACTGGAGCATCAGCTGGGGCACGCGCTGTTCGCGCGCGTGGGCAAGCGCCTCGTCCTGACCGAAGCGGGGCAGATCGCGCTCGACTACGCCGATACGGTGTTCAAAACCGGCGAGGAGCTGCTGTCCACGCTGCGGGGCCGGCCGGTCGCCAGCCGCCAGGTGCTGCGGGTGGGCGCGCTGACGACGCTGTCGCGGAACTTCCAGCTCGAGTTCCTGCGCCCCCTGGTGGGGCGCTCCGACGTGGAGCTGATCGTCCGCTCCGGCCATACCCGGGACCTGTTGGCCCAGCTCGAGGCGCACGCGATCGACGTGGTCCTCGCCAACAGCGCCGCCCCGCGGGACGCGCGATCGGGGTTACGCAACCATCTGCTGAACGAACAGCCGGTGAGCCTGGTCGGCCATCCCTGGCCCGGAAACCGGCGGTTCAGGTTTCCCGACGATCTTCGTACCGAACCGGTGCTGCTGCCCAGCCTGGACAGCGACATCCGGGTGGCGTTCGACCGGATGCTCGAGCTGGCGGGGGTCCGGCCGATCGTCCTCGCTGAAGTCGACGATATGGCGATGCTGCGGCTGCTGGCGCGCGAGCGGGAGGGGTTCGCCCTGGTGCCGCCGATCGTCGTGCGCGACGAGCTGGCGAGCGGCGTGCTGGTGGAGCATTGGCGGATTCCGGAGCTGAAGGAGACGTTCTACGCGATCGTGCAGAAGCGGCGTTTCCCCAACCGGCTGCTCGGCGAGTTGCTGCCCGCCGCCAGATCGACCTGACCCTGCCGCCCCCTTGCGCCGCCCCGTCGCCTGCCGCCATTTTGCCGCCCCCTCGCAGCCAAGGCCCCGCCATGCCCGAAATTGCCCCCTCCGGCCCGCTCCGCGGCCTGCGCGTGTTCGACCTCACGCGCGTGCTCGCCGGCCCCACCTGCACCCAGATGCTGGCCGATCTCGGCGCCGAGGTGATCAAGATCGAGCGTCCCGGCACCGGCGACGACACCCGCGGCTTCGCCCCGCCGCTGATGCCCGGCACCCGGGAGAGCGCCTATTTCGTCGGCGTAAACCGCAACAAATATTCGGTCACGCTGGATATCGCGACCCCGGAGGGGCAGGAGCTGGCGCAGGCGCTGATCGCGCACTGCGACATTCTGGTGGAGAATTTCAAGGTCGGCGCGCTGGCCAAATACGGGCTGGGCTACGCGGAGCTGCACGCGAAACACCCCGGGCTGATCTATTGTTCCATCACCGGCTTCGGCCAGACCGGCCCCTATGCGCCGCGCCCGGGCTATGACAGCCTGATCCAGGCCATGGGCGGGGTGATGAGCCTGACCGGGGAGCCCGACGGGATGCCGCAGAAAGTGGGCGTGCCGGTCGCCGACCTGTTTGCCGGCCTCTACGGCTGCATCGGCATCCTGGCCGCGCTGCGCCACCGCGAGGCCACCGGCCAGGGCCAGCAGGTTGATATCGGGATGCTGGATACCCACGTGGCTTGGCTGGCGAACCAGGGCATGAACTATCTGGCCACCGGCGAGAACCCGCCGCGCCTGGGCAACCAGCACCCGAACATCGTGCCCTACCAGGTGTTCCCCACCGCCGACGGCCATATCGTGCTGTCGATCGGCAACGACCCGACGTTCCGGCGCTTCTGCGAGGCCTTCGCGCTGACGCATCTGCTGGAGGACCCGCGGTTCGCCACCAACGCGGCGCGGGTGGAAAACCGCCAGCTGGTGACCGACACGCTGACCCCGGTGATGCAGGGCCACCCCACCGGCTGGTGGATCGACCGGCTGGAGGCGCTGAAGATCGGCTGCGGCCCGATCAACCGGCTGGCCGAGGTGTTCGCCGACCCGCAGGTGATCGCGCGGGGGATGCTGCGGGAGATGGCGCATGACTCCGGGGTACCGGTGAAGGTGATCGCCAATCCGGTGCGGCTGTCGGAAACCCCGGCCGATTACCGCCACGCCCCCCCGCTGCTGGGTGGGCAGACCGATCAGGTGCTGGGCGGGCTGCTGGGGCTGGATGCGGCGCGGCTTGCCGCGCTGCGGGAGGCGGGGGTGATCTGATCGCGGCGGCAGGACAAACCCCCTGGACATAAGGATATGTTTATGTCATTCTGTCCGCCATGGAGACCTTGCTCGCCGCCCTGCGCGCCTGCGCCGAACCGACCCGGCTGCGCCTGCTGGCGCTCGGCGCGTCGGGCGCGTTCTGCGTCTCCGAATTCACCGAGATCCTCGGCCAGTCCCAGCCCCGGCTGTCGCGCCATCTGAAGCTGCTCTGCGACGCCGGGCTGCTGGACCGTCAGCGGGAAGGGGCGAATGTCTGGTTCGCCGTCCCCCCCGGCGCCGCCGGCTCCCTGGTGCGGGCGTTGCTGGGCCGGCTGCCGGGGGATGACCCGGTACTCGCCGCCGACCGGCGGGAAGCGGCGCGGGTGCTGGCCGAGCGGGCCCGCATCGCCTCGGAGAGCTTCCAGCGCCAGGGCGCGGAATGGGACGAGACCCGCGCGCTCGACCTGCCCGCTGCCGCGGTGGAGGCGGCGCTGCTCGCGCAGGTTCCCCCGGGCGGAGTGACCCGGGTGCTGGATATCGGCACCGGCACCGGCCGGGTGCTGGAACTGCTCGCCCCGCGCGCGGAGGAGGCGATCGGCATCGATGCCTCCCCCGCCATGCTGGCGCTGGCGCGCGCCCGGCTGGCGCGCGCTGGCCTTGCCAATGCCGCGGTGCGCCGCGCCGACATGTATCGCCTGCCGTTCGCCGATGCCGGGTTCGACCTGGTGGTGGCGCAGATGGTGCTGCACTACGCCGACGCGCCCGGCCGGGTGCTGGCCGAGGCGGCACGGGTCCTCACGCCGGGCGGGCGGCTGGTGGTGATCGATCTGCCCGCGCATCGGCGCGCCGATCTCGCGCTGCGGTTCGCCCATCGCTGGCAGGGCTTCGCCCCGGCCGACATCGCCCGCCTGCTAGCCGAGGCTGGGCTGGCCCCCGAGCCCGCCCACGACATCGCCCCCACCCATCCGGGCGGCCTGCCGGTCCTGATCTGGACCGCGCGCGCCGCCGCCCTTGCGCCTGCCTGAGCGAGACCATGCCCCGACCCCATCTGCTCGACATTCTGAAAGACCGCGTGCTGCTGGCCGACGGCGGCATGGGCTCGCGGGTGCAGGCGCTGCATCTCGATATCGAGCGCGACTACTGGGGGCGCGAGAACTGCACCGATGTGCTGTGCCTGTCGCGCCCCGACCTGGTGCGCGAGATCCATCACGGCTATTTCGCCGCCGGCGCCGATCTGGTGGAGACCAACAGCTTCGGCGCCTCCCCGGTGACCCTGGCCGAGTTCGACCTTTCCGACCGCGCCTTCGAGATCAACCGCCGCGCCGGCGAACTGGCCCGCGAGGCGGCCGAAAGCTTCGCCGACGGGCGCGACCGTTACGTTCTGGGCAGCATCGGTCCGGGCACCAAGCTGCCGAGCCTGGGCAACATCGCCTATGATCCGCTGGAGGACGCGCTGACCGAGCAATGCCGGGGCCTGATCGCCGGCGGCGTGGACGCGATCCTGATCGAGACCTGCCAGGACCCGTTGCAGATCAAGGCGGCGGTGAACGGGGCCAAGCGGGCCCGCGCCGAGGCCGGCACCGACACCCCGGCCTTCGTGCAGGTCACGGTGGAAACCACCGGCACGTTGCTGGTCGGCCCCGACATCGCCGCCGCCGCGGCGGTGGTGCGGGCGCTCGATGTGCCGATGCTGGGCCTCAACTGCGCCACCGGGCCGCAGGAGATGGCCGAGCATCTGCGCTGGATCTCCACCAACTGGCCGGGGCTGATCTCGGTGCAGCCGAATGCCGGGCTGCCGGAGCTGGTCGATGGCCGCACCCATTACCCGCTGGGGGCGGCCGAGCTTGCCAGCTGGCTGGAGCGCTTCGTCGCCGAGGACGGGGTGAACCTGATCGGCGGCTGCTGTGGCACCGATGTCGCGCATATTGCGGCGCTGGATGCGATGCTGCGCCGGCGCGGCGCGCCGCGTCCGGCCCCGGTCGCGCGCAAGCCGGTCTGGGTGCCGTCGGTCGCCTCGCTCTATCAGGCGGTGCCGTTGCGCCAAGAGAACGCCTTCTTCGCCATCGGCGAGCGGTGCAACGCCAACGGCTCGAAGAAATGGCGCGGCCTGCAGGAGGCGCACGACTGGGACGGCTGCGTCGCCATGGGCCGCGAACAGCTGGGCGAGGGCTCGCACGCGCTCGACCTCTGCACCGCCTTCGTCGGGCGCGACGAGCTCGGCGAGATGTCGGAGGTGATGCGTCGCTTCACCGCCTCGGTGAACGCGCCGCTGGTGATCGACAGCACCGAGACCCCGGTGATCGAGGCGGCGCTGAAATTGCATGGCGGCAAGCCGATCATCAATTCCATCAATTTCGAGGACGGCGAGGGTCACGCGACCGATCGGCTGGTGCTGGCGCGCCGCTTCGGGGCGGCGGTGATCGCGCTCACCATCGACGAGACCGGCATGGCCAAGACCGCCGAGGCGAAGCTCGCGGTGGCGCGGCGGCTGGTTGAATTCGCCTGCGATCGTCACGGTCTGCCACAATCGGACCTGCTGATCGATCCGCTCACCTTCACCATCGCCACCGGCAACGAGGATGACCGCAAGCTCGGCCAGTGGACGCTGGAAGGGATCGCCGCGATCCGCGCCGAGTTCCCCGAGGTGCAGATCATCCTGGGTCTGTCCAACATCAGCTTCGGGTTGAACCCGGCCGCGCGCGCGGTGCTGAACTCGGTGTTCCTCGATCACGCGGTGCGCGCCGGCATGACCGGGGCGATCGTGCATGTGAGCAAGATCCGCCCGCTGCACCAGATCCCGCCGGAGGAAGTGCAAGTGGCCGAGGACCTGATCTTCGACCGCCGCCGCGAGGGCTATGACCCGTTGCAACGGCTGCTGGAGATTTTCGCCGACCGCAAGACCGCCGACACCACCAAGAAGCAGCGCGCGGAGACGGTGGAGGGAAGGCTGAAGGACCGCATCATCGACGGCGACCGCAAGGGGCTGACCGAGGAGCTGGACCTTGCGCTGAAGACGATACCGCCGCTTTCCATCATCAACGACGTGCTGCTGGACGGCATGAAAGTGGTGGGCGAGTTGTTCGGCGCCGGCAAGATGCAGCTGCCCTTCGTGCTGCAATCGGCGGAGACCATGAAAGCCGCGGTCGCCCATCTGGAGCCGCATATGGAGCGGGTGGAAGGCCAGGAGAAGGGCACCATCGTGCTCGCCACGGTGAAGGGCGACGTCCACGACATCGGCAAGAACCTGGTCGATATCATCCTGACCAACAACGGCTACCGGGTCATCAACCTCGGCATCAAGGTGCCGCTGCCCGACATGCTGACGGCGGCGCGGGAACATCGCGCCCATGCCATCGGCATGTCCGGGCTGCTGGTGAAATCCACCGTGGTGATGCGGGAGAACCTCGAGGAGATGTCCCGCCAGGGGGTGGAGATCCCGGTCCTGCTCGGCGGGGCGGCGCTGACCCGCGGCTATGTGGAGGACGATTGCGTCCGCGCCTATGCCTGCGGGCGCGTGGCCTATGCGCGCGATGCGTTCGACGGGCTGCACCTGATGGACAAGGTCACCGGCAACGGCTTCGACGACTATCTGGCGGCGGTGGCGGCGAAACGGTCGGGCAAGGCGCGCAACACCGCGCGCAGCCTGGGCCAGGCCGATGCGCGCGCGTTCCGGCCGGTGGATGTCGCGGCGGTGGCCGCACGCCGCCGGCGGATCACCGCCGATGCGCCGGTGCCGGAGCCGCCGTTCTGGGGGCCACGGCAGATCGCCGCGCCGGTGCGGGCATTGGTGCCGTTCATCAACGAGCGCTCGCTTTATCAATTCCAATGGGGGTTTCGCAAACAAGGGCGCTCGCTCGAGGATTTTCTCGGCTGGGCCCGCCAGGAACTGCGCCCGGTGCTGCGCCGGATGCTGGAACTGGCGGAGGCGGAGCAGGTGCTGGCCCCAAAGGCGGTCTATGGCTACTGGAAGGCTGCCGGCCAGGGCAACGACCTGATCCTGTTCGACACCGACGGCACCACCGAGGTCGCCCGCTTCTCGCTGCCGCGTCAGCCGCGCGAGGATGGCGAGTGCATCGCCGATTTCGTCCGCGACATCGATGCCGGGGAACGCGACGTGGTGGGCTTGCAGGTGGTCACCATGGGTGCCCGCGCCTCCGAGGTCACCCGCGCCTGGTTCGAGGACAACCGCTACCAGGACTACCTCTACCTGCACGGGCTGTCGGTGGAGATGGCGGAGGCGATGGCCGAATACGTCCACAAGCGCATCCGCGCCGAACTGGGCTTCGCCGCCGAGGACGACCGCGAGATGGAGAAGATGCTGGCGCAGGGCTATCGCGGCTCGCGCTATTCGTTCGGCTACCCGGCCTGCCCGAAGCTCGAGGACCAGGTGCCGATCCTGAAACTGCTCGACGCCGGGCGGATCGGCGTCAGCCTGACCGACGAGTTCCAGCTGGACCCCGAGCAATCGACCTCGGCGCTGGTCATTCTCAACCCGCGCGCGAAATATTTTTCGGTGTAGCCGCGCCTATACCCGCCGCACCACGTAGATCTCGCCGAGCGCGGCGGTGATCGCCTCGGCATGGGCGGGGTCGCGCGCCTCCACCATCACCTCGAGCTCGGCCGCCTGCACCGAGGAGGCGGCGAACAGCCGCTGGTGCGAGACCTCGATGATGTTGCCGCCCGATCCGCCGATGCGCCCGGCGATATCGGCCAGCACCCCGGGCCGGTCCGGGATCTGCATATGCAGCCGCAACAGCCGCCCGTCGCGCAGCAGGCAGCGCAGCAGCACGTTGGAGAGGATGCGCGCGTCGATATTCCCCCCGCAGACCGGCAGGCCGACGCACCGCCCGGCGAAACGATCCGGGAACGCGAGCAGCGCGGCCAGCGCCGCCGCTCCAGCGCCCTCCGCCACCTGCTTGGCACCTTCCGCCAGCAGCCCGATCGCCTGTTCGATCGCGCGCTCCGGCACCACCAGGATCTCGATCCCGAGCGCGCGCAGCACCGCCAGCGGCGCCTCCCCCACGTCGCGCACCGCGATGCCCTCGGCGATGGTCGGGCCGCCGACCGCGACCGGTTCGCCGGCCAGGCGCTGCGCCATGGCGGCGTAGCCTTCCACCTCCACCCCGAACACGGCGATGCCGGGCTGGCGCCCGCGGG
>JBMFXF010000100.1:0-10816 GCA_049964515.1 Acetobacteraceae bacterium
CTGCCCAACTATCTGAGTTGGCGGCGAACGATTGAAGCCCTGGGCGACCGCTCCACCCAGGAGGCCTGGATCAGGGGGGCCGCCGGACTCGGTCCATATCAACAGGGTTCACCATAAGAGCGTTCCCGATCCACGCCATTCCGATGCGGAGGTCCGGTTCAAGGCGGTTGGTCGTACCCGGACCGGGCGTGCCGTGCTGGTGGTGTTCACGCTGCGCCCGGGGGCCGATGGCACGCGCATCCGTCCGATCAGCGCGCGCTTCATGCACCGCAAGGAGGTGGCCTACTATGAAGAAGAAATTACCCGATCTGACCAGTGACGCGGCGGCGGAGGCGTTCATCGCCGACTCTGATCTGACCGAATACGACCTGTCGGGAATGCGGACCGTCCGGTTCGAGTTCGGAGCCAAGGACCAGCGGGTCAACATGCGCCTGCCCGCTCCGCTGCTGGCGGCGGTGCGCCAGGCCGCCGCGAGTCGCGGGGTTCCGTATCAGCGGTTCATCCGTCAGGTCCTCGAGGCGGCGGTGGGCTCGCGCGCGGCGACGTAGCCGCGTCCCCGGCTTGCTCAATCCCGATCGCCGGTGCTTGCGGGACTGCCCGCGCGCCGGGTTGGCGCGGGAGCGGCGGTGGCGCGCGCGCGGTTGAGGGCGAGCAGGCGGCTCAGCACCTCGTCATCCGGCAGGTCGGCGGGCCAGCCATAGGCGGCGGCGACGGCTTCATCGAGCGCGCGGTGGAGGGCGTCGAGCCAGGTGCCCTCCGGCGTGCCGCGGGTGTTGTAGAGGTGGGTGAGCGTGCGGGTCTTGAGGAGCGCGGCGGCTTTGGCGTTGCGCGGGACGATGCGGTCGGGGAAGCCGGGGACGACCTCGGGGATGCGCTCCACCAGATCGGGCGGGTTGAGCCAGGCGTCGCGCTTGGCGACGAGCTCGCGTGCGGCGGCGGCGATGGCCTGGGCGCGGGGGTCGTTGGCGGGGCTGTCAGGCGTTATACCTTCGGGGAAAGGGAAAGTCTCGAAGGTGGTAGAGGGAGTAAACCGGAGGGTCGGCCCAAGCGACGAACCCTGCCGGCGCGACCAGAGTTCGTGGAAGCGGCTGCTCAGAACGCCGAACGTCGTGTCATCATCCCGCGCCACGACGATCAGCTGGTGATCTGGCACCGTCGGCTGCGAGGCCCAGACAAACAGGCGATGCTTTGCCAGGGTCGGCGTGATGATGAAGCGGCGAAGTCCTGCTATCTTCGCCTTCATTCCGGGGCGCGATTCCGCGTGCCGCCACCAGAATTGACGGTACATCAACCTGTTGTTCTCTGTTCTTTTCGGCTTCACCCGAGTCACGACGTGGGAAAATGGCGCCGCGTAATACGCGGCTTCCGCCTCGCTCATGGTGCAGCCAAAATCAACGATCCATCGATCCGTGGCCCGTTGCACGATATCCTTCCCGTTCATCCACGGACGTAGGACATCCGAGTTCGGCCGCCCGTTGGCGTTTGGCGGCGAATCCAGCCATCGCCGCGCAACTTCGCCAGGAACATCAAATGCGCCGCCTTTGGTATCGCCCATGAAGGCCACGCCCCGATTTTCGTCCAGCCGACGTGCTTGTGTCAGGTCCAGGCCATCATGGCCTGTCAAATCGGCGAAAATCCTGGCCGCAGGTCGCCCATCAAGGCGTGGTGAAGGCGCCGTCGCCGGAGGTGCGAAGCACACAAGCGAGACCCGAACCGACGCCCCTTCGACCGTCCATTCCTCATCACTCCACGCCTCGAAGATTGCAGCAACCTCACCAATACGATTGACGACCTCGCGGTTCGGTCCACCCCGAATGCTGTTGGTAGTAACCAACCCGACGCGCTCAGCTCGTTGCCCAGCTATCTGAGCGCGGGCCAATTCGAGCCAATAGCAAATCAGATCGGCCTCGGCCGGCACTCGATCGGAAAACGCCTCAAATAATGCCGCGCAATACGGGTCGCCAAGCACCCTCCGCAGCAATTTGCCGCCCAGGTATGGCGGATTCCCCACGATCACATCCGCCTTCGGCCATTCCGCCACCGTCCCATCGGGCGTCAGAATCGCGTCCCGGCACTCGATCGTCTCCAACGGCTGCAACACCGGATTCGACGGCGCCGCGAACCCGTGCCGTCGCGTCCACTGGATATGCCCGATCCACACCGAAACCCGCGCCAGCTCCGCCGCATAGGGATTGATCTCGATCCCCAGCATCGTCTCCGGCCCCACCTGCGGAAACTCCCGCTGCAAACCCAGCGCCTCGGCCTCCACGCTTGCCTGATGTTCCAGGTCCTTCAGCGCCTGCAACGACAGATACAGGAAATTGCCGGACCCGCAGGCCGGGTCCAGCACGCGGAACCGCCGCAGCCGCTCCAGAAACCCATGGTACAACACCTGCGCCGCCGCCACCCCGGCGCCGCTCCGCCGTCCCCCCCGCGCGGGCGCCGCCAGCGCCGCCTCGATCTTCGCCTTCGCCGCCTGCCATTCCGCCAGCAACGGCCGGCGGATCACCGGGTCGATCAGCATCTCGATCTTGGCGCGGTCGGTGTAGTGCGCGCCCAGCTGGCTGCGCTTGTCCGGGTCGAGCCCGCGCTCGAACAGCGTGCCCAGGATGGAGGGGTCGATCTCCGCCCAATCCAGCTTCGCCACCCGGAGCAGCAGGTCCAGATCGGCGGCCTCCAGCGGCAGCGCCGCCGCATCCTCGAACAAGCCGCCGTCGAACCAGGGGACATCGACGAATCCCACCGCGCCCCCGCTGTTGGCCATGGCGCCGAACAACTGGCTCGCATACTCCGCCGACCGCGTCGGCCGGCGCTTCGCCAGCCGCAGCATCTGCTCGAACAACCCCTCCGGCAGCAGGCCCACATCGTCGGCGAACATGCAGAACACCAGGCGGTTGACGAAATGCGCCACCGCTTGGGGGTCATGCCCGCGCACCCGCAGCCGGCGCGCGAGTTCCGCGAACTCCGCCGCCGCCTCCTCGGTCAGCGCCTGGCGGGTGCGCGCCGGCCGCAACTCCTCGGGGGCTGAGAAGGCCCATCGCAACAGCCGCAGCCGCAGCGGGTCGGCGAGCTCGGCCAGGGTGATCGTGTGCGTCTCGGTGATCGTATTGGTGAAATTGGTCCGGATCACGATCCGCGCGATGTCGGAGACGATCAGCAGCGGCGGATTGCCGAGCGGGCCCGCATAAAGCAGCAACTGCCGGTAGGCGGCGTCCAGGTCGCCGCGCTTCTTCTTGTATTCCCACGCGAACCGGCCGCGCCGCCACACGTCGGCCCAGCCATCCTCGCCGGTGAACTTGGTCGCCCCCTTCTCGAAGGCGTAGTCCTCGCCGGTGGGGTCGCTGTTCGGCGTCGGCTCGTCCAGCAGGTGGCAGAGGTCGATGAAATGCTCCTGGCAGGCCGCCCGCTCGTTGCGGGTGTTGGCGGTCCATTTGGCGATGAACGCGGCTGGGGTCATGGCCGGAGGCTACAGATGCCGCCCCGAGTCGCAAACCGAACCGCGGCGGCGGCGATCCGCCGCCGCGTGGTTCCCCTTGACGATCATGGGGCGAGGATTTATCTCTCTCATCGGAGGCTCGGTCCTTTCAGTGCCTGGTAACGGGTGCTGGAAGGAGCATTGCCTCCTTTTCTTTGTTCAAAGGGCAGGTCCATAGGGGTCGCCGACAAAAACAATCCCTCGGGATCGGAACGTTCGTCCATCCCGGTAGCCATCCCCCTCCCATTGCAGCCTCGCCAGCTTGGGGCCGAACTCAAGGGCGATGTCCTCGCGGGTTTCCATCTCCGTTCCCCAGGCCGGAGGACGGAACCCCCAATTGAGCGCATAGAGGCAGATATCCGCGGCCTGAACCGGGCAGGCCATGTCGGATGCCACGAACAGCGGCGCCGGGATCACCCAGTAGGACCGATTGCGCCCGACCGAGGTCCGGGTGAAATACGCCTCCATCCGGGTCACGAACGTCCTGTCGAGGGCCTTGTCGGTTTCGTCCATGACGATCAATCCGTGCTCATGCTTCGATTCCAGGAAATAGTAGAACCTCTCGAAGAGAAAAACGTGATCCTTCCGCAGATAGTCGCTCTGATGGAACCCCTCGGGCGGTCGTACGCCGCGCCTGATCGCGCAGGCAAACAAGGTTGCATCGACGTCGCGCAGAAGGTCGAACGCCCCGCGTGCCATCTCCTGGCAGGCCTGTCCGTAGGCGGTGAACTCCTCGCGGGTGGGCCTCCGGTTCTGCGTCCCCTTCGCCAGGAAGGCCCGGACCAGCTTGCGGCGCTCCTCCGGCTCCATCGGCGGCGCCTGCGCCGCCCAGCGGATGCGGTCCTTGTCGAGCAGCTTCATCCCCTTCGCCTCCTTGCCGAATTCGGCGAGGCGAAGGCCGAAGCAGTCACGCTCCAGGCGCTGCCAGTTCTGGATGAAGCCCCACAGCTTGCCGACATGCAGGGCGACTCCGCCGCGCACCTCCAGCGGCAGGCTCTTGTGGTCGTGTCCGCTCTCGTCGAGGAACAATAACCACGTCATCGCCCTCACGCCGCCTTATGCCGCTCCCGCAGGAACTGGAAGAACTCCACCCCCTCCCGCAGCCGCCGCTTCATCATCTGCGGGCTGCGCACCATCTCGCCCACGATCGAGGCGATCTTCGGCGCCCGGAAATAGAACCGCTTATAGAACGTCTCCACATTGTCGAAAATCTCGGTATGCGACAGATGCGGGTAGTGCAGCGGCGCGATCTGGATGCCGTGCTCGTCCACCAGCTCGGCATGGGCCGCGTCCAGCCAGCCGTTCTTCACCGCCTGGTCGTACAGGAACGTGCCCGGATAGGGCGCGGCCAGCGAGACCTGGATGGTGTGCGGGTTGATCTCGGTCGCGAACCGGATCGTCTCCTCGATCGTCTCCCGCGACTCCCCGGGCAGGCCCAGGATGAAAGTGCCGTGGATCTTGATCCCCAGCTCGTGGCAGTCCTTGGTGAACTGCTTCGCCACCTCGATCCGCATGCCCTTCTTGATGTTGTGGAGGATCTGCTGATTGCCGCTCTCGTAGCCCACCAGCAGCAGCCGCAGCCCGTTGTCGCGCAGCACCTTCAGCGTCTCGCGCGGCACGTTCGCCTTGGCGTTGCAGGACCACACCACGCCCATCCGGCCCAGCTCGCGCGCGATCGCCTCGGCCCGCGGCAGGTTATCGGTGAAGGTGTCGTCGTCGAAAAAGAACTCCCGCACCTGCGGGAAATAGGATTTCGCCAGCCGGATCTCCTCGGCCACGTGCCCCGGCGAGCGCACCCGGTAGCGGTGCCCGCCCACCGTCTGCGGCCACAGGCAGAAGGTGCAGCGGGATTTGCAGCCGCGCCCGGTATAGAGCGAGACATAGGGGTGCATCAGGTAGCCGATGAAATAATCCTCGATGCGCAGGTCGCGCTTATAGACCTCGGTCACGAACGGCAGGCTGTCCATGTCCTCCAGCATCGCGCGGTCCGGATTGTGCACGATCGCGCCGGCGGCGTTGCGCCAGGAAATGCCGTCGATCGCGGCCAGATCCCGCCCCTCCGCCACCTCCTTGATGGTGAAGTCGAACTCGTTGCGGGCGACGAAATCCACCGGCGCGGCCTGGGCCAGGCTCTCGGCCGGCTGCACCGCCACCTTGGCGCCGACGAAGCCGATGCGGATGCCCGGCACCGCCGCCTTCAGCGCCGCCGCCACCTTCACGTCGGAGGCGAACGAGGGGGTGGAGGTGTGCATCACGCAGAGCTCGTACCCGCGCGCGGCCTTCAGCACCGCGTCCAGGCCGATCCCGGCCGGCGGCGCGTCGATCAGCCGGCTGCCCTCCACCAGCGCCGCCGGCTGCGCGAGCCAGGTCGGGTACCAGAACGAACGGATCTCCCGCCGCGCCTGGTAGCGGGAGCCCGCGCCTCCGTCGAACCCGTCGAACGAAGGCGGATGCAGGAACAGCGTTTTCATCATGGTGGCGGAGTATCCCGAAAGGTCACACGCGACGGGCGGACAGGCGCTGGCCGCGCCATTCCACCCGATTGCCGGCAAAGGCGGCAAGCCAGAGCCCGGCCGACATCAGCTCGCGCACCGGCAGAAGCCAGACCGGGGCCGAGAATGCAAGGGGCAGCCGCAGCGCGCGGTCGATCCCCCGCCCCGCCGCCGCCCGCGCCGCCCAGGCCAGGGCCAGCACGCCCCAGGCCCAGCCGGCGCCACCCGCCAGCGCCACCGCCGCCATCCCCCAGAACACCCCGTATTGCAGCACCGAGGCCGCGAACGCCCCCGGCGTGAGGGCGCGGATGGTGCGCGCCCAGCGCAGCTCGTGGCGCCAGAGCGCGCCCAATGCGGTCTCGGCCACGAGGGTTTGCGCCACAGTGTCGGCCAGCGCCACGCGCAGCCCCTGCGCGCGGACCAGCTGGCCAAGAATATTGTCATCGGCCAGATGATCCGCAAGCGCCTCGAGCCCGCCGATCCGTTCGAGCGTGGCGCGGCGCAGCACCATGGTCGCCCCCAGGCAGTCCTGCCGCCCGAGGGCGCGGGCGAGCAGCGCGCCGGGCAGGAAGCCGTGGCTGATCGCCTCGGCGCCGAGGCGCTGCACCCACCGCCCATCCGCCGGCCGTCCGGCATAGAGCGTGGTCACCAGCCCGACCTCGGCCGGAGCCAGGGCGGCGACCAGAAGGTCCAGCCAGCCGGGAGGGACCATCAGGTCCGAATCGGCGATCGCCAGCACCGCGTGCCGCGCCGAAGGCAGCATGTTGATCAGATTGGCCACTTTCCGATTGGCCCCGTGCGGGAGCGGATCGACCACCAGCCGGATCGTCCGGCCGGGGAATCGCGCCTGCACCCGGCGCACCACGGCGATGGCGGGATCGGCCGGGTCCTGCACGCCGCAGATCACCTCGAAGCGCGGATACTCCTGCGCGCAGAGGGTGCCGAGCGCGGCCTCGAGACAAGGCTCGTCGCCATGCAGCGGCTTCAGCACGCTCACCGGCGGGCGATGGGCGGGCGCCGGCCGGGGGCGGGCGGCGAATCGGGCCACCGCCTGCCAGCCGGCCAGCGCCTGCCCGGCCCCGGCGGCGGCGGCCAGCGCGGCCAGCACCGCCAGGATCATGCGGCGCTATTCGGGGGCGCGGGCGTAGTCGGCGTCGGCCACATGCTCGAACCATTGGGTGGAGCCGCCGTCCGCGGTCTGCTCGGACATCGCGACATGGGCGAACACCCGGTCCGGGGCGGCGCCGTGCCAGTGGCGCATGTCGGGCGGGATCACGACGGTATCGCCGGGATGCAGCGCGCGCACCGGCCCGCCGGCGAACTGCACGCGGCCGATGCCGGAGACGCACCACAGCGTCTGGCCGACGGGATGGCTGTGCCAGGCGGTGCGCGCGCCGGGGGAGAACGTCACCAGCGAGGCGCGCAGGCGGGACGGCGCGGTGGGGGCGGTGATCTCGTCGTTGAACACCGCCCCGGTGAACTGGGCGGGGCTGGCGATGCGGGTGGCGCGGCTGGCGGCGCGGATGACGGCGGTCATGGCGAAACTCCCTGGCTGGGCGGATGCTGCGCCGGGGCGGCGGCGGCGGCAAACCCCGGCCCCGCGGCCAGCAATTCGCTCCAGCGTGCGGCGGCCTTGAGGCCACTTCCAGTCAGCACCAGCACCGTCGTCTCGCGCGGGCCGATCTGCCCCGCCGCCAGCAACCGCTCGAGGGCGGCGGCCGGCTGGGCGGCGGTGGGTTCCACGAACATCCCGGCGGCGGCGAGTGCGCGCGTGGCCGCCGCGATCGCTTCCTCCGGCAATGCCACCGCGGCGCCGCCGCTCGCGCGCAGGGCGGCGAGGATCTCGGGCAGGCGGACCGGGGCGGCGATCGCGGTGCCCTCGGCGATGGTGGGCGCCACCGGTCCCGGCGGACGGCCGGCGAAAGCGTCCGCCACCGGAGCGCAGGCGGTGGGCTGGGCGGCGAAGATGCGGGGCAGGCGGGCGATCAGCCCGGCGCGGCGCAGCTCGGCGAAGCCGATCGCGCAGCCCAGCACGTTCGACCCCGCGCCGCAGGGGACGATGACGTTGTCAGGGGCTGTCCCGCCCAGGTCCTCGAACAATTCATAGGCCAGGGTCTTGGTGCCCTGGAGGAAGAACGGGTGCCAGGCGTGGCTGGCGTAGAACAGCGTCGCGGCCCTTGCCTCGGCGGCATCGGCGGTGTCCTGACGGGTGCCCGGGATCAGCTCCAGCGTCGCGCCATGGGCGCGCATCTGCAGGGTTTTCGCCGCACTGGTGGAGGCCGGGGCGAGGATGGTGGCGCGCATCCCGCCGGCGGCGGCATAGGCGGCGACCGAGGCGCCGCCGTTGCCCGAACTGTCCTCCAGAATCTCCCGCACCCCCTGCGCGCGCAGCAGCGACAGCATCACCGTGGTGCCGCGGTCCTTGAAGCTGCCGGTCGGCATCATCCATTCCGCCTTGACCGCGACCGTCACCCCGGCGTGACGCAGGCTCAGCAGCGGGGTCGCCCCCTCGCCCAGGGTGATCGGCCGGCGCGGCGCGAACGGCAGCGCGGCGCGATAGCGCCATACCCCCCGCGCGGCGGGGTCGAACGCCGCGCGGGGGATGCCGGGCAGGTCGGTCAGCAGCAGCGGCGCCCTTCCGGGTCCGCACCAGCGCGGCGGGTCGAGCGGGAACCCTGCCCCGCCGCGCGGGTCCCGGTAGGCCGGGATCATCCGTTCTTGGCACCGAGGTTGATGCCGACGAAAGCCGGCTGGCCGTTGTGCATGATCCGCAGCGCCACCGCTTTGCCGCCGTTGTGCAGCGCCTTGTCGATCGCCTGCGCCGCCTCCACCGGGTTATGCACCTCGGTGGTGCCGACACCCACGATCACGTCTCCGGGCGCGATCCCGGCCTGCTGCGCGGGCGAGCCGGGCTTCACCCCGGTCACCAGTGCGCCCTCGGTCCCGACCGGCAGATTGAGCTGGCTTGCCATGCCGGGCGACAGCGCCCCCAGCGCCAGGCCCAGTTTGGAGCGCGCATGAGCCGGACCGATATTCGCCGCCAGCTGCTTCGAGCTCGGCATCTCTGCCACGTTGACCGTGAGGGTCATCTTCTTGCCGTGGCGGATGATGGTGAGCTTGGCCGGGGCGTTCGGCTTCACCTCGGCCACGTGATCGGCCAGGTCGCGGGGGTTCTTGATCGGCGCGCCGTTCACCGCGGTGATCACGTCGCCGGGGCGGATCCCGCCGCGCTGCGCCGGGGTGCCCGGTTCCACCGCCGCGATCAGCGCCCCGTCCTTGTCGGGCAGGCCGAGTGCCTTCGACATCGCCCCGGAGATCGCCTGCGCCTCCACGCCGATGTAGCCACGGGTGACATGGCCGTATTTGCGCAGGTCGTCGGTGATCTTGCGGATCATGTTGGACGGGATGGAGAAGCCGATGCCGACCGATCCGCCGGAGGGCGAGAGGATCGCGGTGTTCATCCCGATCACCTGGCCGTGCTGGGTGAGCAGCGGACCGCCGGAATTGCCCTCGTTGATGGGCGCATCGATCTGGATGAACTTGTCATAGGGCCCGTCGCCGATATTGCGTCCCAGCGCCGAGACGATGCCGGCGGTCACCGTCTCCGACAGGCCGAACGGGTTGCCGATCGCAATCACCCATTCCCCGGGCTCGACCTTGTCCGAGTTGCCGAGTTCCAGATAGGGCAGGGGATGCCCGACCGAGACCTTGAGCAGCGCGATGTCGGTGCGCGGGTCGGTGCCCACCACTTTGGCCGGTACCGTCTTGCCGTCGTCGAAGGTCACGGTGATGCGCTCGGCGCCCTTCACCACGTGGTTGTTGGTCACGATCAGGCCGGATTTGTCGATGATGAAGCCCGAGCCCCGGGCCTCCACCGCCTGCATCTGCGGATGCATCTGATTGAACGGGAACTGATTGAACGGGAACGGCAGCTGCGGCCCGCCCGGCTGGGCCAGGGGGTGGTGCTGCTTCAGGTAGTTGGTCACCGAGACCACCGCCGGCTTCACCACCCGGACCAGATGGGTGAAGCTGGGCAGGGGCGCGGACATCGCCGCCTGCTTGGTGGCGTTGAGCGCGTCGGCCGGGATGACCCCGGCGGGCGGCGGCGCGGCGAGGGCGGGCGTGGCGGGGCGCAACAGCGCCACCGCGCCGCCGCCAAGCGCGCTGCCGGCCAGCAGCAACGCCGCGAGGCCGGCGCCGCGCAGGCGGCGAGAGGAACGATTGGTGCCGAGCTGCATCAGTCTCTCCTTGCGTGGACGGGTGGGGGAGCGCCGCCGTGGAACCCGGGTGGGGAATGAGCGCCATGGTGGCGGGCGTCAATGCGCGGGAAATGCCCCGGGACGGATAACCGTTCCACCGGCGGAGCGGTTAAACCCCGCTCATGCGGCCCCGGCGCGGATCGCCCGCCAGATCGCATCGGGGCTCGCGGGGCCCGCGAGATCGCGCACCCCGAGCGGCGCCAGCGCGTCCAGCACCGCGTTGACGATGGCGGGATAGACCCCCACCGTGGCGGCCTCGCCGCAGCCCTTCACCCCAAGCGGATTGGTGGCGCAGCGTGTGGGGGCGAAGCCGAGGTCGAACGCCGGCAGATCCGCCGCCCGCGGCAGCGCGTAGTCCTGGAAAGATCCGCTCAGCGGCTGGCCGGCCGGGTCGTACACCGCCTGCTCGCTGAGCGCCTGGCCGGCCCCCTGCGCGATCGCGCCATGCGCCTGGCCGGAGGCGAGGCGCGGGTTCACCAGCACCCCGTAATCCTCCACCGCGGCGTGGCGGTCCAGGCTGACCGCTCCGGTCTCGGGGTCGATCTCCACCTCGACCACGTGGCAGCCGTTGGGGAAGGTCATCGCCTCGC
>JBMFXF010000101.1:0-10686 GCA_049964515.1 Acetobacteraceae bacterium
TATGCCGCCGCCGCAACCGTGATCGCAACCGGCCGCCTGCATGGCATCACCGCGCTGGCGGCAATACGCGCCGCTCTTGCGGGACAGGCGGTCATCCCGACCGGGTGACCACGGGGGGCAGGCACGGAACATCTGTAGCCATTGACCGTTCCAACGAAGTGTGTATCTATTCTGAATTGAAGATTGTGGAACCGAGATGGACTTCAGAGCAGAGTGGGCCCATGATGAGCGCTTCATGGAGCTGATGTCTGGGCTAGCGGGTATCGGACACCTCGATATCCTTGAGACTGCGCTTCATCTGCCGCATCTCGGCGGCCTCCGCGGCGTACGGCGGCGGAGGTTGTTCGATGTCGAGGCCAGATTCGAGCATCGACGGCTGATGATCGAGACCAAAGTGGATGCCGACGAAGGGTACCGCTGGGACGCGCAGGATGATCCAAACGTTTGGCAGACCGCGCGGATAGCGGCGGAGGCAGGCGCGGAAGACACCTGCCTCTTCGTCACCTATGGCTACGCCGAGTTCTTCACCAAATGGTTCGACCCAGGTCCGGCGGCAGGCGCACAGCACTTCCAGCACGTGCGACTCGATGACATGGTGAATCTGGTAGGGTGTGCGGCACCGCTCCTGGCCAATGCGGCCATCGACGACTGGCTGGCGGCGCTTCGGCTCGAACAGGCGAAGCGGCGGGCGGTACCGGAGGTGCTTACCAAATACGCCACTTTTCGCAGGGCTTGCCTCGACATCGGCCAAGAGGTGGACTTCGACGTGCGCCGCATGGCCGTCAATGCGCCCGCGCTTGCGTTTCCCGCTTTCGACCTGCTCCGCCGGGCCTGGGGTGCCTCCCGGTACGCTGCTCGCTACGGCCGCCTCGCCCTCTATCCGGTCAACCGGAGAACCCCCAACCTGCCGGACTCGGTCCTGAACTGGTGGGAGCTTTGGGCCGATCCCAATTCGCTCGCCTTGGGGGGGGCAGTTCCCCGCGGACGCTGGAAACTCTATTTCGAGGTAAATGAGGACTTCAACCTGCACCTCAAGTGCGATGCCGAAGACGATGCGACCGCCGCCGCGGTCCGGGACGAGGTGGCGCGCCGCTTCCAGGGGGCTGTCCCGCTGCCATTCTTGGTCCGTTCCCGGCCGGAGTCCCACAAACAGGGCGCCTACGCAGTCTGGGAATGGGATCTTAACTTGCCCGCCCTTATCGCTGGCGAGGAGGCGAACCCGGCTGCCGAAGCGCTTGGTGCTCTGTTTGACCAAGCTGTGCCCCTACTGACCTGATTTCCGGTGGGAAATCGCGCTCGGGATAAGGGGCGCTTGTGCCCGCCTTGACCCCCGCGCCCCCGCGCGCAGACTGCCCCCCATGCACATCACGTTCCTGCACGCCGCCCAGGCCGGCCCCGAAGGCGGCACCGCCTACGCCGCCGGCCTGGTCCCCGCCCTGCGCGCCGCCGGCCACCACGTCAGCCTCATCCCCCTGCCCGGCCAGCACCCGCTGGCGGACGAAGCCGCCCGCGCCGCCGCTCTGGCCACCTGGGAATCCCTGCCCGCGGATACCGTCCCGGTGATCGACGGGCTGGTGCTGCCCGCCTTCGCCGGCCATGGCGATGCGCTGGCCGCGCGCCCGGCGGCGGCGCTGGAACACCACCCCACCGCGCTCGCCCCCGCGCGCGGGGAAACCGAACGGGCCGGGCTGCGCAACACCGAACTCCGCCTGCTGCCGCGGCTCGCGCGCGTCATCGCCACCTCCGCCGCCGGCGGGGCGCGCATGGCCGAGGCGTTCGGCATCGATCCCGCCCGCGTCCGGGTGGTGGTGCCGGGGGCGCCGGCGGTGGCGCGCGCCACCGGCTCCGGCGGGCCGGGCTGCGCGGTGCTGGCGGTGGGCGCGCTGGTGCCGCGCAAGGGGCATGACATGCTGATCCGCGCGCTGGCGCGGCTGTTCGACCTCGACTGGCGGCTGACCATCGTCGGGCCGGAGCGCGATGCCGCCCATGCGGCGGCGCTGCGCGGGCTGATCGCCGCCCTTGGGGTGGGGGCGCGGGTGCGGCTGGCCGGCGCGCTCGCCCCGGCGGCGCTGGAGACCGCGTGGCAGGGGGCGGATCTGTTCGCGCTGGCCTCGTGGTGGGAAGGCTACGGGATGGCGGCGGCGGAGGCGATGCGCCGCGGCCTGCCCGCCGCCGTCACCTCCGGCGGCGCGGCGGCCGAGCCGGTGCCGGCGGAGGCGGGGGTGATCTGCCCGCCGGGGGATATCGACCAGCTGTCGAAGGCGCTGCGGCGGGTGATCTTCGATGCCGGGCTCCGCGCGACGATGGCGGAGGCCGCCTTCGCCGCCGGCCAGAAGCTGCCGGGGTGGGAGACGCAGGCGCGGGCGTTCGCGGCGGCGCTGGAGGGGTGAGGCGGGGCTCAGCTCGGCAGGTGCGGGGGTGTCGTCGGCGTCTCCGAGGGCGAGTTCGAGGGCGGCTGCACGACGGGCGGGGTGCTCGGCGTCTCCGAGGGTGAGGTGACGGGGGACGACGGCGAGGAGACGGGTGATGCCGGCGACGTGACGGGTGATGCTTGCGTCGGCTGCGGATTGGCGAGGTTGACGTTGGCGTTGACCGCACCGAAATCGGGACCGGAGGGCATCGGCGGGTACGAATAGGGCGGTGTCGTGTTCAGGCTGTTTTGATACTGGTCGAGCTGATCCTGGGTGACCGGCTGGGGGACATCGAAAGATTTGGGAAGATTCTGGTAGTCATCGGCGATCGTATCGCCGACGCCTGGGATCAGCACTCCCGGTCCTGGCCCCAGTTTCCTGGCGTTGTATTGATCCAGCTCGCTCTGCAGCGCGGGGTTGAAATGGAACTCGGTGAGGTAATTGGCCAGGATGAACGGGAAAGACGGAGGGTTCGGGACGGGGGGCAGCGGCTGGAGTGTCGGAGACGGTGGAATCTGAAACCAGGTGACCCCCCTCAAATAATCGGTGCCGAGGATGATATTGACCGCAAAGGACGGAATGCCGACATTGAGGTAGTCGCCGTTCATCTGCTGCGCCCATTCGCTGTCGTAACTAGTACTGCGATTCCAAATTGTCGATCAGAATGGCTGGACCGGCATCCCGAGCAACCCACTGCCGCCGCGGATGCACCGACCGGCTCATTCGAGTCGCCAATTCGCGAACGCTGTACTAGACAGAGTCGCATAGGCCGCCTTCGCCACGTTGGTAAGCTCGGTTTCCCACTGACCGATCAGAATCATGTTGCGGTTCTGCACCGCGTCGGCAGCGGCGCTGGCCTTGTTATAGGCGGCGAGCTGCTTTTGGTATTCTGTCACCGCGAGGTCGTAGACCTCGTAGGTGAGGGAGTCGGACGCCGAGGGGACAAAATAAAGCGGGTCGCCCGCCAGCGCGCTCTGGACGGAATCGAAACTTGGTACGCCCCCGCTTGCATCCGGTCCCTGAGCGACGGACTGAAGTCTGGAATAGGCTTGGTAGAAATAATCCATCGTATCGGCCCCCGCCGCCGCTGACCGGCGGGCACCGAGCAGCATCAGGCAAAGCCCAAGTCCCAGGACCAGGGCCGATCGGGTTCGGACCATCCTCATGACGTCTTCTCCGCCGCGCGACCGGACCCGGGGTTCGCCGCCGGTTGCGGGAGTGTGATGGGAGGGGAATGGCATCGCCGCGCCTCGGCCAGCAGCTTCCGGCGCCAATAGGCGGCCATGGCTGGGTTCGGTGCGACCGTTCCTTTCTCGCCCTGGGTATAGAAGCCATAAAGCATCAGTGCCGCCCGCTGGCTGCCTTGTCCGGCCGCCCGCTGCCACCACCGAAACGCCATCGCCGGATCGGGCGCCGCGACGAATGTACCGGCCTGATAGAGCGCGGCCAGCGCCTGCTCCGCCTTCGTGTTCCCATGCTGCGCCTGGGACTGAAGCCGCGCGAACTCCCGGTTGGCTTGCGCGATGTCGATGGGGCCGCCCTGCCCCGCCTGGTCGGCATACACCAGTGCGACCTCGGCGCGGATACTGCCTTCCCGGGCAGCGCGCCGATACCAGACCACCGCCCGCCGCGCGGCCGGCGCCGCCGTCCCAGGCGCCCCCGGTGGCACCGAGCCGGCCAGCAGCGCGCCGACCGCGAAGGCTGCCTGCGGGTTGCCGTGGCGGGCCAGCGTCCGCAGCCGCTCGAACGCCGATTTGTCGGTGCGGGCCGCCACCGCGAGGCGGGTCTGCCGCGGGTGCCCGCCGAGACAGGTGGCCGTGGGCGTCATGCGATAGACGCCGAACGCGGTGCGTTGCCAGACATACCCCGCCGGCGGCGGGTTTCCGGCCGAGATCTGGGCCCGGTTGGGCGCCGCGGCGCAGCCGCCGAGGAAGCCGAGCAGCGCGCATGTGATTGCAAGGGAATCGCGGCGTGCCATGCGATGCTACCGGAATGACAGGGTGAGACCGAGGCCGCCGCCGAAGTCAGGGCTGCTGGATGTGAGGCCTTTTTCGAGGAAGGCCTGCAGGCCGAGCCCGTCCCATGGGAAGGCGTGCGTCCAGTCGAGCCGCACCGCCTGGATGGCGGGATAGCCTGGCACTTCCGAACTGCTGCCGATGTAGCTCAGGGTGAAATAGTTGCTGAGCCCGGGCCCGTTGCCTTCGAACAGGAAGGCGCCGAGGCCGACACCCCAGACCACGGCGTTACGCAGCCGATAGACATTGTTCCTGCCGACAAAATCATACCCCAGTCGGACGAACGGGAACAACCAGCCCAGGTTTTCCCGCGCGGTCGCACCGACCGTGTAGCTCCCGAGACCGGTCCCGAGGCCTTGCTTCGAAGACGCCGTCGGAATGTCGATATCGAGAAACGGCGACAGCGACGGCCGCAGCCCTCTGGCCATGACAACGGTGTCACGCAGGGCAAGCTGGAGATCGCCCAGACCGGAGGCGTTGTGGCTTCCGGGGTTGCCGCCGTTGTTGACGACGACACCCCCGCTGTACACGCTGCTGTTCGGGAGATTCCGGACGCTGAGATAGGGAACGGTGAGACTGACCGACAGGCGACCGGCGGCGGCGGAAAGCGTCGTCCCGTCATACAGCATCCCAACGCGATCCGGCCCGTTATACTTCCCGGAATAAAACGATGGCAGATTGCCCAGGGAGAAACTCATCGCCATCGCCCTGCCGGCGAGGGGGAATGACAGGGCCAGCAGGCAGGCGAGCCATCGGCGCACCCGCAAGGAACGATACGGCCTCGATCGACCGGACACCAAGACCGCCTCTCCAAGCGCTTCGATCGGGAAATTAACCTTACGTGGTTTTGACAGCGCAAGTGAATTTCCCGTAATCCTGCGATGTCACTCCCGCTCCGCATCGATCCCGCGCCTGTCGGTGCGGCGGCCGATCGGGCCCGGAGCTGCGGCTCCGATGCCGGACAGTCTCGGCCGGCTCCACGCTCACGCCGTAGCCGCTCAGCCCGTCGTCGCCTGGATCATCTCCCGCACCCGCGGATAGACCTCCCGCGCCCAGCGCCGCCCGCTGAACACCCCGTAATGCCCCACCCCGGTCTGCAGATGGTGGCGCTTCATCGCCGGCGGGATCCCGGTGCACAGATCCAGCGCCGCCACCGTCTGGCCGATGGCGCAGATATCGTCCCGCTCCCCCTCCACCGTCAGCAGCGCGGTACGGCGGATGGCGCCGGGGCGGACCTTGGTGCCATGCACGGCAAGCCGGCCCAGCGGCAGGTGATGCTCCTGGAACACCCGCTGCACGGTCTCCAGATAGAACTCCGCCGGCAGGTCCATCACCGCGTTGTATTCGTCATAGAAGCCGCGATGCGCCTCCGCCGCGCGCAGATCGTCGCCCACCAGGGCGCGGAAATGCGACAGATGCGCCCCCACGTGCCGGTCGAGATTCATCGACATGAACGCCGCCAGCTGCACGAAGCCCGGATACACATGCCGCCAGGCACCGCGATAGCGCCAGGGAACCACACCGATCAGATTCTCCTCGAACCAGGCGATGGAGCGGCCGGCGGCCAGCAGGTTCACCTTGGTCGGGTTGACGCGGGTGTCGATCGGCCCGGCCATCAAGGTCATGCTGCGCGGCTGCGCCGCATCGCCGGCCTGCGCCAGCAGCGCCACCGCCGCCAGCACCGCCACCGCCGGCTGACAGACCGCCATGATGTGCCCGCCCGGCCCCACCGCGCGCATGAAGCGCATGATGTGGTCGATGTATTCGTCCATGCCGAACCGGCCCTCGGTGATCGGCACCTCGCGGGCGTTGCGCCAGTCGGTGATATAGACGTCGTTCTCGGGCAGCAGCACCTGCACGGTGCCGCGCAGCAGGGTGGCGAAATGGCCCGACATCGGCGCCACCAGCAGCACCTTGGGCTGGCGCGGGGCAGGGTCCTTGCGGAAATGCAGCAGGGCGCCGAACGGGGTCTCGTCCACCTCCTCCTCGGTCACCGCGACCTCGGCGTTGCCGACGCGGACGTGCCCGATCCCGAACGGCGGACGCTGATGCGTAAGGCCGACCGAGGCGAACACGTCGAGCGCCGCGCGCCATTGCCGCAGCGCCGCCGGCATGGCGGTGCCGGGCTCCAGCGGGCGCAGGAACCCGGCCATCAGCGCCGCGGCGTTGCGCCACGGCGCCAGCAGATCGGCCTGGGTCTGGTAGAGCTGATAGAGCATCCCGTCGCGCCCATCCGTGTTGCAGTGCGGAATTTGCTTCCGCGGGACGGGCATTGTGGTACATTGCAGCGCAGCATCGCAAGCCCGTCATACCTGGGGGTAGCTCATGAGCGAGACCACGCTGCTGATTTCCAGCCGGAACTACTCCTCCTGGTCGCTGCGCGGCTTCCTGCTGGCCCGGCTGTCCGGAGTGACGTTCGCGACCAGGCAGGTGGACCCGGACGATCCGGCCACCCGGGCGGAGCTGCTGATGCAGGCGTCCTCGATCCTGGTGCCCTGCCTGGTGCATGACGGTGTGCGCGTGTGGGATACCCTGGCGATCGCGGAATATCTCAATGAAATCCGTCCGGAAGCGGGGATGTTCCCGCTCGATCGGGCGGCCCGGGCGCGCTGCCGGTCGATCTCGGGGGAGATGCATGCCGGGTTCACCGCGCTGCGCTCCTCCTTGCCGATGAACCTGCGCGGGCGGCGGCCCGGCTTCGCACTGTGGTCGGGTCCCGCCGCCGATATCGCGCGCATCGTCGAGATCTGGACCGAGTGCCGCGAGACCTGGGGCGGGCCGTGGCTGTTCGGGCGCCGGGCGTCGGTGGCGGATGCGATGTATGCACCGGTGGTGACCCGATTCGTCACCTACGACGTGCGCCTGGACGGCGCCGCGGCGGAGTACGCCGCCCATGTCGCCGCCTGGCCCGACCTGGTGGAATGGACCGAGGCGGCGCTGGCCGAGCCGGAGGAGATCGCCGACCTGGAAGTGGAGTTCTGATCCCGATTTTACCAGCCGGTCTTGATGTTGACCCATGAAGCATGGGTCAACGCCGGCTGGTATCGAGTCATATTTCGCGCGCCGCCGCCCACCAACCCGGCGCGCATACCAACCGGCGTTATGGCCGGAAGAGTTGGCCATAACGCCGGTTGGTATTACACGCCATCGCGCTCCAGCACCGCGCGGACCGCGGCCGGATCCAGCGCCAGCGGGGCGATGCCGGCGCGGTCCTCCTGCAGCTTCATGCTGACCCGGCTGTCGCGCCCGCCCCAGCCGCGCGCCAGCGTCTCGGTCATCTCGGCCAGGGCGAGGTTCACCATCCGCATCGGCACCCCCACCTCGCGGCCGAGCTCGGCGGCCAGCGAGACGTCCTTGTGGATCAGGCGGAAGGCGAATTCGGGCGGGTCGTAATTGCCGGTCAGGAAATGATCGCCCATGCGGTCGAAGGTGCGGTTGCGGCCGGTGGCGCCCTGACGGATCGCCTCCCACAGCGCCAGCGGCTCGACGCCGGCCTTGACGCCCATGGTGAACACCTCGGCCAGTACCTGGTTGATGGCCGCGCCGGCGGCGTTGTGGGTGAGCTTGGCGATGGTGCCGGCGCCGATCGGGCCGACCCAGCGGGCGCGATCGCCGATCGCATCCAGCGCGGCGCGGTGGGCATCGAACACCGCGCGGTCGCCGCCGACCCAGATGGCGAGCCGCCCGCTGGCGGCACCCTTGGGGCCGCCGCTCACCGGCGCGTCCAGCAACGCCACCCCGGCGGCGGCGCAGCGCGCGTGCAGGGCGCGGATCACGGCGGGGGAATTGGTGGAGAGGTCGAACCAGGCGGCGCCGGGGCGGAACCCGGCCAGCAGCCCGTCCGGCCCGTCGGCCACCGCCGTCACGTCGGGCGGGGCGGGGAGGGAGGTGAACACCACATCCGCCCCGGCGGCGACCTCCCGCGGCGTGGCGGCCCAGGTGGCGCCGGCGGCCTCGTGCCGGCCGGCGGCCTGGCGGTGCAAATCGTGGACGATCAGGGGGGTGCCGGTCTTCTGCAGATTGGCGGCCATCGGGCCGCCCATGGTGCCGAGGCCGATGAATCCGGCGCGCATGGTGTTTCCTCCGTTGTCCGGCGCAGTCTGGGCCGGGGCGGCGAAGGGTCAAGGGCAGGTCTGCTATAGCGGATCGCATGGTCCATCCGCCCGAGATCGCCGGCTTGAAGGAGGCGCTGATCGTGCTCGGCGCCGCCGGGCTGGTCATTCCGCTGTTTCACCGCATCCGCATCAGCCCGGTGGTGGGGTTCCTGCTGGTGGGCGTGATCGTGGGGCCGTTCGGGCTGGGGCGCTTCGCGGGGCAGGTGCCGCCGCTGGGGCTCATCACCATGGACGATCCGGGCGCCATCGCGCCGGTGGCCCGGTTCGGCATCGTCCTGCTGCTGTTCATGATCGGGCTGGAATTGTCGTTCACGCGGCTATGGGTGATGCGCCGGCTGGTGCTGGCGCTGGGCGGCGTGCAGCTGGTGGCCTCGGCGGCGCTGCTGGCGGGGGCGGCGCATCTGCTGGGGATCGGCTGGACCCGGGCCGCGGTGCTGGGGCTGGCCGGGGCGATGTCCTCGACCGCCATCGGCTTGCAGGTGCTGGCCGAGCGGCGGGCGCTGGGCACGCGCGCCGGGCGGGCCAGCTTCTCGGTGCTGCTGTTCCAGGACCTCGCCGCGCTGCCGGCGCTGGTGGGCGTCGGGCTGATGCTGCCGGCGGGCGCGGTCCATCCCGGGGTGCGGGTGCTGGCGTTGGGGCTGGCGCAGGGGCTGGGCGCGATCGGGGCGATCGTGCTGCTGGGGCGGCTGGCGCTGCGCCCGGTGCTGCGCAGCGTGGCGCGCACCCGCAGCCCCGACCTGTTCCTGGCCGCCTGTCTGTTCGTGGTGATCGGCGCCGCGCTGTCGGCCGCGGCGGCGGGGCTTTCGATGGCGCTGGGGGCGCTGCTCGGCGGGCTGCTGCTGGCCGGCACCGAATACCGGCGCGCGGTGGAGGCGACCATCGAGCCGTTCAAGGGGCTGGCGGTGGGGGTGTTCCTGATCTCGGTGGGGATGGGGCTGAACCTCGATCTGGTGGCGGCGCATCCCTTGGTGGTGGCCGGCGCGCTGGCCGGCATGGTGGCGGTGAAATTCGCGGTGGTGGCGCTGGCCGGGCGCGGCCTGGGGCTGCCCGCGCGCAGCGCCGCCCTGGCCGGGTTGCTGCTGGCGCCGGGCGGGGAGTTCGGGCTGGTCATCCTGGCGCAAGCGATGGACCAGGGGCTGCTGGGGCCGCGCATCGGCGGGGTGGCGCAGGCGGTGACGGCGCTGGGCATGGCGCTGATCCCGGCGCTGGCGGCGCTGGGTGGGCGGGCGGCGCGGCTGGCTCCGGCGGCGGTGGACCCGGCGCTGCTGGCCCCGGCCGGCGAGGCGCCGCGGGTGATTCTGGCCGGCTACGGGCGGATGGGGCGGATGGTGGGCGCGCTGCTCGACCGGCACGGCGTGCGCTGGCTGGCGCTGGATCACGATATCGAAACGGTCGCGCGGGCCCGGCGCGAGCACCGCCCGGTGTGGTACGGCGATGCCGCGCAGGTGACCTTGCTGCGTGGCGTCGGCATCGCCACCGCCGGCGCGCTGGTGGTGACGATGGACCAGCCGGCGGCGGTGGAGGCGGTGGTGGTGGCGGCGCGGGGGGAAAGCCCCGGGCTGCGGGTGGTGGCGCGGGCGCGCGATGCGGCGCAGGCGGGGCGGCTCTACCGGGCCGGGGCGAGCAACGCGGTGCCGGAGACGATCGAGGCGAGCCTGCAACTGGCCGAGGCGGTGCTGACCGAGCTCGGGGTACCGATGGGGCCGGTGATCGTGTCGATCCACGAGACAAGGGCCGCGTTGCAGGCGGAGATCCGGGCCGGTGCGCCATCCGCCCCGGCGGTGCCGCCCGGACGGCGGCGGCTGCGCGATCTGGTCAGGCCGGGGTAAGCGCCCGAGCCCGGGCAACCGAATCAGAATAATAGAATCGGGAGCCACTTGCAAAACGCTGCGGCGCTGGTGCGGGACTTTCCTTCGGAATACGCAACCCTGGATAGAATCCCGGCCGTTCCCCTGGTTTCCCGCGTCGGCCGCGGGGTGCGGCCGATTCTCTCCCCGTTCGGGCAAGCCGGTGGCGGGCTCGCCCCTGGGGGCAAGGGCAAACAAGCCGGCGCCGGCCCGCGGGCCGTTACGTCACCAGACGCAGCAGTTGCAGCGCGGTGAAGCTGAGCACCCCGAACATCAGGTGGCACATGACCTTGACCGG
>JBMFXF010000102.1:0-10588 GCA_049964515.1 Acetobacteraceae bacterium
CTTGCTCCGCCACACCCGCGCGCCGCATCATCCCCTCACACGGCCGGTCCGCGCCGGCCCGGGGGAAACGGACGCCATGGAAAGCAACGAGTTCGACTACATCATCGTCGGCGCCGGATCGGCCGGGGCGGTGCTGGCCAACCGCCTTTCCGCCGATCCGCGCCATCGCGTCCTGCTGCTGGAAGCCGGCCGCCCGTCCCACCCCTGGTCGCGGGTTCCGGTCGGCTTCGCCCGGCTGATCGAAAATCCCGCCGCCAACTGGCTCTACGCCAGCGAGCCGGATGCCGGCTCGGGCGGGCGGCGCATCCCGGTGCCGCGGGGCAAGCTGCTCGGCGGCTCGTCGGCCATCAACGGCATGGTGTTCGTGCGCGGCCAGTCGCAGGATTATGACACCTGGGCCCAGCTCGGCAATCGCGGCTGGAGCTACCGCGAGGTACTGCCGATCTTCCGCGACATGGAAAGCTACCAGGGCGACGCCGACCCCGAGTACCGCGGCCGGGAAGGCCCCCTGAAAGTCAGCGAGAACAACGAAACCGGTCCGCTCTATGACGCGCTGATCCGCGCCGCCGGCGAGAACGGCATCGCCTTCACCGGCGACTACAACGCCGCCTCCCAGGACGGGATCGGCATGACCCAGACCACCATCCGCAACGGGCGGCGGATGAGCACCGCGGTCTGCTACCTTGACTCCGCCCGCAGCCGTCCCAATCTCACCATCGCCGCCGGCGCGCTGGCCGAAACGCTCAGCTTCGAGGGCACGCGCTGCACCGGCCTGCGCTACCGCCAGCAGGGCCAGCTCCGGGAAGCGCGCGCGCGAGGCGAGGTGATCGTCAGCGCCGGCGCCATCAACTCCCCGCAGCTGCTGGAACTGTCGGGTATCGGCAAGCCGGAGGTGCTCGCCGCCGCCGGCATCGCGCTACGCCATCCGCTGCCCGGAGTCGGCGAGAATCTGCGCGATCACTACGCCCCGCGGATGAAATGGGAGGTCCCGGCCACGCTCGGCCTGACCTACAACGACAAGGCGCGCGGTCTCGGCCTGGTGTGGCAGGCGCTGCGCTACGGTCTCACCGGCAAGGGGCTGCTCGGGCTGCCGGCCTCGCCCATCCGCGCCTATGTGCGCACTCGCCCGGGGCTCGAGGCGCCGGATGCCGGCATCGCCTGGGTGCCGTTCCTGATCGATCCCAATTTCAAGCTGGCGAAACGCTCCGGTGTGACCGCGATCATGCATATCCTGCGCTCGGAGAGCACCGGCAGCATCCACGTGACCGCGCCCGATCCCGGCCGGCCGCCGGCGATCCGGTTCAACTTCCTCTCCGCCGCGCTGGACCGGGAGGTGACGCTGGCGGCGATGCGACTCACCCGGCGGATCATGGCCGCCCCGTCGCTCAGCGCGATCGTCGGCCCCGAACTCGCCCCCGGCGCGACGGTCCAGACCGATGATGCCCTGCTCGACTGGGTCCGCGCCAACGCCGAGACCGCCTACCACCCGGTCGGCACCTGCAAGATGGGCACCGACCCGATGGCGGTGGTGGACCCGGAGCTGCGGGTGCGCGGCCTCACCGGACTGCGCGTGGCCGATGCCTCCATCATGCCCACCCTCACCTCGGGCAACACCAACGCACCCTCGATCATGATCGGCGAGAAGGCGGCGCGGATGGTGCTGGCGGCGGCGTAGCCGGGGATGCACAATAGCCGCCCATTCCCCGGAGCCGTCGCCCATGCCCGAACCCGCCCCGCCCGCCTCCAACCTTCGCATCGACAGCAAGCGCCTGTGGGACTCGCTGATGGCGATGGCCGAGATCGGCGCCACGCCGAAGGGGGGCGTGCGTCGCCTGACCCTGACCGCGGTGGACAAGGCCGGGCGCGACCGGTTCCGGAACTGGTGCGAACAGGCCGGGCTCACGGTGCGGGTCGATGCCATGGGCAACATGTTCGCCCGCCGCGAGGGCCGCGACTCCACCCGTCCGCCGGTGCTGATGGGCAGCCATCTCGACAGCCAGCCCTCAGGGGGAAAATTCGACGGTGCGCTCGGCGTGATCGCCGGCCTCGAGGTGATGCGCAGCCTGAATGACCTTGGCCTCGTCACCGAAGCCCCGATCGAGCTGGTCAACTGGACCGACGAGGAGGGCAGCCGCTTCGGCAACAGCCTGATTGGATCCGGCGTCTGGTCGGGGGTCTATGAGCAGGCGGCGATGGAGGCGCTGACCGACCCCGACGGCATCACCGCCGGCGCCGCGCTGGACGCGATCGGCTACCGTGGGGCGGAACCGGCGCGCGCCTTCCCGGCCGATTCCTATTTCGAGCTGCATATCGAGCAGGGGCCGATCCTGGAACGCGAGGGCAAGATCATCGGCATCGTCACCGGCGCGCAGGCACAGGTGTGGTACGACGCGGTGGTGATCGGGCAGGATTCGCACGCCGGCACCACCCCGCCCTCGGCCCGCCGGGACGCGCTGGTGGCGGCGGCGCGGATCGTCGATCTGGTGGACCGGATGATGCGCGCGCGCGGCGAGGACGGGCGCGGCACGGTGGGGCAGATGTTCGTCCTGCCGAACAGCCGCAACGTGATTCCGGGCGAAGTGCGGTTCTCGGTCGAGTTCCGCCACCCCGATGACGCGGAGATCGACCGGCTGGCCGCGCAATTCCCGCGCGAGGCGGGGTTTCTTGCCCGTGACGCCGGGGTGCGGCTGAGTATCAGCCAGCGGCTGCGCAACCCGGCCCAACCGTTCGACCCCGCCTGCGTGGCGCTGGTACGCGAGGCCGCGGCGCGGCGCGGCTATCCGGCGCGCGAGATCGTCTCCGGCGCCGGGCATGACGCGGTCTATGTCGCCCGCCATGTGCCGACGGCGATGATCTTCACGCCCTGCAAGGACGGGCTGTCCCACAACGAGGAAGAATCGATCGCACCGCACGAGGCGGAGGCCGGCTGCCAGGTCCTGCTGGACGCGGTGGTCGCGCGGGCGAACCGCGGCTAACGCCCCAGATAGGTGTCCGCCACCCGCTTGTCCCCCGCCAGCTCGGCCGCGGTGCCGGACAGCACCATCCGGCCGTGATCCATCACATAGGCGCGGTCGGCCGCGGAAAGCCCCAGGGTCAGGCTCTGCTCGGCCAGCAGGATGCTGACCCCCTGCTTGCGCAGCGCCGGGAAGGTCTGGAACACGGACAGCACGATCCGCGGCGCCAGCCCGGTCGAGGGTTCGTCGAGCAGCAGCACCCGCGGATCGGTCATCAGCGCGCGGGCGATCGCCACCATCTGCTGTTCCCCGCCCGACAGCGTGCCGGCACGCTGCTCAAGGCGCTCGGCGAGCACCGGAAACATCTCGAGGACCGAGGCCCGCAACTCGGCCCGGCGCGCCGGCGCGCAGATTTGTCCCCCAAGGTCGAGGTGATCGGCCACCGACAGGCGGGGAAACAACTCCCGCCCGCTCGGCACATGGCCGATGCCGGCGCGGGTGATGCGATGCGCCGGCCGGCCGGCAATCTCCTGCCCGCGCAGGCGGATGCTGCCGGCGCGCGGGGCCAGCAGCCCCGCGATGGTCCGCAGCAGCGTGGTCTTGCCGGCGCCATTGGCGCCCAGCACCACGACCACCTCCCCCTCCCCCACCTCCAGGTCCACCCCTTGCAGGATGGTGAGCGGGCCGATCCCGGCCACCACCCCGGACAGCGACAGCGCGGCGCTCACAGCGCTTCCCCCAGATAGGCCTTCACCACGTCGGGGTTGGCCAGCACCTCGCGGGGCGGCCCCTCGGCGATGATGCGACCGAAATCCAGCACCACCATCCGGTCGCACAGATCGACCACGGCGGCGATCACGTGCTCGACCAGAATGGTGCCGGCGACGCCGAACTCGGGAAGCCGGCGGACCACGCCGCGCACCACCTCGCGCTCCTCGGCGGTCATGCCGGCCATCACCTCGTCCAGCAGCACCACCGTGGGATGCAGCCCCAGCACGCGCGCGAACTCCAGCTGGCGCTGATGCCCCGGGCTGAGCCGGCTGGCCGGCAGCGACCACATCGGCGCCAGCCCCAGCGCCTCCAGCACCCAGGCGGTATGCGCCTCCGCCCGCGCCGCCTGCCGGCCGTGGCGGCTGGCCAGCAGCACGTTCTCCCACACCGTGAGCGAGGGCATGAGGCGGGGGATCTGGAAGCTGCGCGCCAGCCCCTCCCGCGCCCGGCGGTAGGTGGGCAGGGTGGTGATGGTCCGTCCCAGATACACCACCTCGCCCGCGGTCGGGGCGACGAAGCCGGTGATGGTGTTGAACAAGGTGGTCTTGCCGGCTCCGTTGGCGCCGATCACGCATAATGTCTCGCCCGCCGCCAGGGTCAGCGACACCTCCGACAGCGCGGTGAGGCCGGTGAAGCGGACGGTGATGCCCTTGAGCGCCAGCAGCGGGCCGGGCGGCGGTGCCGGCGCGGCGGGGGGCGGCGCTCCTTCGAGCCGCCCGCGCGGGGCGCGCACCACCGGCCGGCGCAGCCAGCCGAACCGGTTGGCGATGCCGGTCAGACCGCCCGGGAAGGCCAGCACGGTGGCGACCACCACCACGCCGTACAGCGCCAGTTGCAGGTTGGGGAACGAGACGCCGAACTGCTCCCCGGCCAGCATCAGGATCACCGTGCCCAGGAACGGCCCCCACAAGGTGCCGATGCCGCCGAACAGCACGAACACCACCACTTGCAGGTCGAGCGAGGGGTTGAACGCGCTGGACGGGTCCATGTAGCTGCGGTTCCAGGCCACGAGGCCGCCGGCGATCGCCGGCAGCGCCGCGCTGAGCATGAAGGCGATCACCTTCACCCGGGTCGCCGGCACGCCGAGGGCGGCGGCGGCCTCCTCGTCCTCGTTGAGGCTCATGGCATCGAGGCCGAAGCCGGAATGGGTGAAGAAGGCGGTGGCGGCGAAGGCGGCGAGCGCCAGCAGGCAGGTGGCGTAGTAGATCGGCACCGGCATCAGCCCCGACGGCAGGCTGAGGCCGAGCGAGGCGCCGGCGAAGCCCCAGCCGTTGAACACCACGGACAGGATCCGGGCCAGGCCGAGCATTCCAAGGGCGAACAGAATGCCGCGCAGCCGCAGCATGATCGGCCCCAGGATCAGCGCCGTCACGGCGCCCACGACGCCGCTCGCCAGCACCGCCAGGTACCAGGGCACCGGGGTATGGATGACCAGCAGCGCGGTGGTGTAGGCGCCGATCCCGTAGAACGAGACTTGCCCGAACGACAGGTAGCCGGTGAACCCGCTGATGAGGTTCCAGCCGTAGGCCAACACGACCGCGGTCAGCGTATCGGTGGCAAGCTGCAATATGTAGCCGGTGCCGAGCAGCGGCATTGCCGCCATCAGCACCAGCACGACGGCGCCGCCGATCAGCCGCGGCAGCAGGCGGGGAGGAGCCGGCATGTCCATAATCTAGCGTCCCCGTCGGAAGCGGCCCGGCAGCGCGACCATCACCGCCAGCAGCAGCACATAGGGCAGCACATATTCCGCGTTGCCGCCGAGATAGTAACCCGCGACCGATTGCGCGACGCCGAGCAGCAACGCCGCCACCGCCACGCCCAGATAATCGCCGAGCCCACCGAGAGCGATGATGACGAAAGCGAGCAGCGTGAGATCGGAAGCGGTCTGCGGCGCCACCGGCATGATGACGATCACCAGCGCCCCCGCCGCCGCCGCGAGGCCGACCCCGATGGCGAAGGCGATGATGCGCACCCGCGCCACATCGATGCCGCAGCAGATCGCCCCGGTGGGGCTCTGCGAGGCGGCGAGCAGCGCCTTGCCCGACACAGTGCGGTTCAGCCAGATATACAGCAGTGCCGACATCGCCGCCGCGAACGCGCCGGCCACCACCAGCGCCTTGCCGAACGCGAGCGGGCCCAGCGTCCAGCTCGACTGGAGATAGGGAACCGAGACGAAGTCGGCACCGAACAGCTGAAGCGCCAGCTCGATCAGGATGTAGGACAGCCCGAAGGTGACGATCAGGCTGAGCAGTTCCGACTTGGACCCACCGGCGCGCATCACCGGCTCGATCAGCAGCCGCTGGCCGAGCGCGCCGGCCAGTGCCGCGACGACGAACGCGATCGGCACCGCCAGCAGCGGGCTTGCTCCGGTGGTGGCGGTAAACCAGTAGGTGAACAGCCCGGCCAGCGCGATCACCGCGCCATGGGCGAGATTGACCACGCCCATGACGCCGAAAATCAGGTTGAGGCTCTGTGCGATCAGCACATAGAGCCCGCCCAACAGAATGCCGTTCACCAGCAGTTGCAGCGCCAGCATTCCCACCTCGGCTCGCAGGTCACACGTGAAAACTCCGGGGCGACGATGCCGCCGCCCCGGAGGGAAAAGCCCGGATCGCGCGGACTCAGTGGCCGGTATAGGGGATTTCCGGCTTCGCCTGGGCCAGTGATGCAGGGCGGATCAGCTTCAGCACCCCGTTCTGCACCTGCACCATGTCCTGCACCGCGCCGATGGTGCGGCCATTGGCGTTGTCATGGATCTTGCCCTGGATGGTCGAAACCGAGTGGGTCACGATCCAGTGCCGGATCTTGCTCTGATCCAGCGAATGGGTGGCGGTCACCGCCGCGCCCAGAACCTGGATGGCAGAAAACCCGGCGGCGGCATGGTAGTCGGGCAGCTGGTGGAACATCTTCTTGTAAGCGGCGATGAACGCCGGATTTCCCGGCGTCTTGAAATTGAACCACCAGCCGGAGTTGCCGAAGACCCGGTTGGCGAGCGGCCCCAGCGCCTTGACATAGGAGGCCTCCACCGGCCCCACCGTCTCGCCCAGGAAGCGGGGGGCGAAGCCTTGCTCGTGCAGCGAACGAACCAGATTGACCGAGTCCGGATAATAGCCGCACTCAAGCACCACGTCCGGCTTGGCGTTCTTGATTGCCAGTGCGATCGAGGAGAAATCGGTCTGCAGCGTATAGGTGGTGCTGTAGGCGATTTTCATGCCGAGCTGTTTCGCCTGTGCCACCCGCGCATGATAGCAGGCCAGCGAATAGGCCGACTCCAGCCCCAGCAGCGCCACCGATCTCGCGCCCTTGGCTTTTGCCAGCGGCATCAGCTGGTGCAGGTAGGTGGTGGAATCCGCCGTGCCCATCAAGTTCCACTTGTTACCCTTCACGTAGATGTCGGGCACCGAGGCGCCCGGCTCGAGGGTCGCCATGTGGTACTTGTTGATGAGCGGCGCGATCGCGACCGTCACCAGGCTGGAATAGGGTCCGAGCAGCAGGTTCACCTTGTCCAGCGTGATCAGCCGCTGATACAGACGCACCGCCGCGCCCGGGCTACTCTTGTCGTCGTAATACTTCAGCACCAGCTTGCGCCCCAGCCAGCCGCCATGGGCGTTGACCTCGGCGATACCGAGTTGGATCCCCTTGAGCTGGTAGCTGGCATCGGTGGCCAGCGGCCCGGTCTCGGAGATGGTGGCGCCGATCACGATCGGCTTGGCGGCCCGCGCCGCGCCGGCGCCACCGGCGATCAGGGCGAGGCCGCCCAGCACCGGCGCCGCGCCCCGCAGCATCGTACCCAGTCTCGTCAACAAACCTGATGAGGTCATGTGAGCCCCGCTTTCCCGGAAGATGTTTCCTGGTCGTGCTTGTGCGTCCGCGATCACGGCGGCGTCAACCCGCCGCCGCCGCGACAACACTGAATCTTCGGTAACCTGGCCCTACTCCATCGGCCGCGTGCCCAGCGTCCCGTCGGCCCGTTCCACAATCGCCGCCACCCGCGCCTCCGCTTCCGCCAGCCGGGCCTCGCAGTGGCGGCGCAGCGCGGCCCCCCGCTCGTAGGCCGCGATCGCGTCTTCCAGCTTCTGCTGCCCGCCCTCCAGACCGCGCACGATCTGTTCGAGCTCGGCCAGCGCCGCCTCGAACGACAGGGTGCTCACATCGGCGGAATCGGCCATCTCGGGTCTCCGTTTCGGTTGCGCGCGCCTTGCCGGCGGGGCATCAAGGCCCGACAATACCGCATCCTGAAATGCCGGACAGGCCGTGTCCTACGCCGACGCCCCCGCCCCGACCGACCCGCCGCCCCGGCGCCCGCCGCCGGGGCCATTGTTCGCCGCGCTCGACCTCGGCACCAACAACTGCCGGATGCTGCTCGCCGCGCCGCAGGCCGACGGGTTCCGGGTGCTCGACAGCTTCTCCCGGGTGGTGCGTCTCGGCGAGGGGCTGCACCGCACCGGTCGCCTGTCCGATGACGGCGCCACCCGGGCCCTCGCCGCCCTGGCCGCCTGTGCCGAACGCCTCGCCCGCCGCCCGGTGCAGGCGGTGCGCGCGGTGGCCACCGAAGCCTGCCGCCAGGCCAGCAACGGCCAGGCCTTCCTCCGCCGCGCCCGCGCCGAGACGGGGCTGCCGATCGAACTCATCTCCCCGCGCGAGGAAGCCGGGCTGGCGCTGGAAAGCTGCGCCGGGCTGCTCGCCGGCGGGCCGCGGCGGGCCCTCCTGTTCGACATCGGCGGCGGCTCCACCGAGCTTGCCTGGGTGCGGATCGACCCCGCCGGCGAGGCGGTGATGATCGGCTATCTCTCGGTTCCCATCGGCGTGGTGACCCTGGCCGAACGCTTCGGCCTGGAGGCCGGCCACGGCCCCGCCGGTTTCGCCGCCATGGCCGAGGATTTCGCCGCCCACCTGACCGGCTTCGAGCGGGTGCATTGCATCGGCCAGGAGATCCGTCAGGGCGGGGTGTACCTGCTCGGCACCTCCGGCACCGTCACCACCCTGGCCGGACAGGCATTGAAGCTGCCCCGTTACCAGCGCGATCTGGTCGATGGGACGGTGCTGCCGATCGAAGTCGCCGACGACGCGCTGGAGCGGTTGCGCGGGCTCGGCCGGGCCGGTCTCGACGAGCACCCCTGCATCGGGCCGGAACGCGCCGATTACGTGCTGCCCGGCTGCGCCATCTTCGCCGCCATCCGCCACACCTGGCCGGCCGAACGCCTGATCGTCGCCGATCGCGGCCTGCGGGAGGGGATGCTGCTGCGGCTGATCCGTGCCTGGCGGGCGCGGCGCTTCCGGTGACCGCCCCTCCCTCCGGACGGGGGCTGCATGTCGCGGTGCGATCGGGGGCCGGACGCAGCCCCTCCTCCCGCCGCTGGCTCGAGCGTCAGCTCAACGACCCCTACGTCCGCGCCGCCCAGCAAGGCGGCTGGCGGTCGCGCGCCGCCTTCAAGTTGCAGGAGCTGGACGCGCGGTTTCACCTGATCCCCCCCGGCGGGGCGGTGCTGGACCTGGGCGCGGCGCCCGGCGGGTGGGCGCAGGTCGCGCTGGCTCAGGGCGCAGCGCGGGTGGTGGGGCTGGACCTGCTGGCGATCGACCCCCTGCCCGGCGCGATTTTCCTGCAAGGCGATTTCCACGACCCGGAGATGCCGGCGCGGCTGACCGAGGCGCTCGGTGGACCGGCGGCGCTGGTGCTGTCCGATCTGGCGCCCAACACCACCGGACATGCGGCGACCGACCATATGCGCATCATGGCGCTGGCCGAGCTCGCGCTGGACCTGGCCGGCGCGGTTCTGGCGCCGGGGGGCGGGTTCGTCGCCAAGCTGTTCCAGGGCGGGGCGGAACGGACGATGCTCGAGCGGCTGAAGCGGGAGTTTGCCTCGGTGCGCCACGCCAAGCCGCCGGCGAGCCGCAAGGAATCGCGGGAACTCTATGTGGTGGCGAAGGGATTTCGTGGCGGCGGGGCGCTCAGCCCCCGGTCGCGATGACGCCCCCCACGCTCAACAGGAACAGCGCGAACACCTTCCGCAGCGCCTTGCCGGAGATGCGGTTCGCCACCCCCACGCCGAGCGGGGCCGTGACCAGCGCCGCGACCGCGGTGGCCACGGCCGCCGGCACATAGACCAGCCCGGCCATGCCCCAGGGCGCCGGATGCAGCGGCGGCGGCAGGCTCACGATGTTGCTCGCCGCGCTGGCCAGGGCAATGACCAACCCGCAGGCAGCGCTGGTGGCCACGGCGCGCACCGGCCTGACGCCGAGGCTCACCAGCAGCGGCACCGTGAGCGACCCGCCACCGATGCCTACCACCGCCGAGACCGCGGCGATCGCGAAACCGCCCGCCAGCAGCCAGAGCGACCGCGGCACGTGATCGGCCTCGGCGCGCGCGCGGGTCCGGCCAAACACCATCTGTCCGGCGACCAGCACGCAGAAGCCGGCGACGACGAGGCGCAGCGCAGGACCGCTCATCAGGTGCGCGAGGCGGGACCCGGCAACGCTCCCCAGGGCCAGGCCCGGGGCCAGCCGCAGCCAGGTCGGCCCGAGGATGCCGCCCTTGCGCAGATGCGCGACGGTGGCGGAGGCAAAGGTCACCACCATGCCGGCCAGCGCGGTCGCCACCGCGACATGGATCACCTCGTCGGGCGGGAGACCCGAGGCCGGCAAGGTGATGCTGAGGGCGGCCACGATCAGCAAGCCGCCACCAACCCCGAGCAGACCGCCGAGGAATCCCGCGGCCGCGCCGGCGAGCGAGCCGGCTCCCGCGCCGACACCCGCGCCGACACCCGCGCCGACACCCGCGCCGGCTGCACCGCCCGCCGCGCCGCCCGCGCCGGTGCCCGCTGCCGCCGCTGCGCCCGAGCGGGCGGATCTGCCGCCGATCAACG
>JBMFXF010000103.1:0-10579 GCA_049964515.1 Acetobacteraceae bacterium
GATGCGCGCGCGCCGCGCGGATGATCTGGTCCAGATCGGGATGCAGCAGCGGCTCGCCACCGGTGAACGTGATCGAGGCGGTCCGCAGCGCGGCGAGGCGATCGACCCGGGCCAGCAGGTCCGGCAGCGGAACCGGCGGCGAGAAATTATCGTACTCGTTGCAATACCCGCAGGCCAGGTTGCAGCGTCGCGTCACCACCACCTGCGCGAGCAGCGGATTGTAGCGCGACCCGAGCGCACGCGAGAGAAACCGCACGCCGGACGCGACCCCCTGGAGCCGGGCACCCACGGAACTGCCGTTCATCGCGCCGCCATGACGGCGACTCGGCGGGGACACCAAGTCAGGATCGTCGGTCTCACCGGTTCTGTTCCTCACGATGGCCCGCATCCTAGTACAGCGTTCGCGAATTGGCGACTCGAATGAGCCGGTCGGTGCATCCGCGGCGGCAGTGGGTTGCTCGGGATGCCGGTCCAGCCATTCTGATCGACAATTTGGAATCGCAGTACTAGACGAACCGGGACATATTGGCAAAAGCGGCGGGCCCGACGGCACTCGGCGCCTTGCGGAAGACGTCGCAGCCGGCTTCGGGGCCGCGCCGTGGTTCGGCTACGCCGCTCAGGTCGCGCGCGTCATCTGCTCTGCCATGGCCGCCGGCGGCGGCTTGTCGCGCGGAGGTCTGCCGGTGAGGTCCATCACCCAGGGGTAGCGCTTCGCTTCCTCGAGATCGTAACCGAGATTGAACACGGTCGGGCTCCTGGGGCAGTCCTTCGAATTTGGAACGTAGGAGTGCAGCAGCACATCCGGCAGAAACGACACGATGCCGTAATTCACCTGCTCATTATGGAAATGGTGCAGCAGATGGTCGCGCTTGAGTTTCTGCACGAAATTGTTCCTGGGCTTGTAGTTCAGATGCTGGATACAGTGGATGAACTCATACACGCAGGTGGTGACGAGGGCGGTGCAGAAGCCGGTGGCCGCCCCGGTCCAGCCCGCCAGCGCGTAGCCGATGGGCACCGTGATGACCAGCATGGTGGGGAGGGTGTTCAGCGGCGAGCCGAACAACACCTCGAGCCTGTGCGGGTCCTGGTGATGGTCGAAATGGATGCGCTTCCAGAGGGCGGCACTCCAGCGCATACGGTAGAGCCAGCGTCCGTGCAGCACGAAACGGTGCAGCCCGTACCAGACCAGCGGATAGATGATGAGCACGGCCAGGACGGGCAGCACAAGCTGCGGCCAGCGGCGCCATGTGCTCAGCGCCCAGGCGCCGGAGACCAGCGCCAGCGCGGCGTAGAGATTGATCGCCGGATAGGTGAGATAGGCCCCCCAAAGGTCGGCGAGCGTCATCTTCCCCAGGTCATACGAACGGCCGTGCCAGGCCCGGCCCCAAACCAGCTTCTGTGCCATGGCCTGTTCCGCTCACGCTCCGGGAAATGATTGAAAACCGCGGACGACTGTCGGTTTCCGACAGCCCCGGGTGCGTAGCATGGGGCTCTGGCGCCGGCAAACCGCGCCTGCTGCCGGCGCGGGCCCTCCTGCCTCTGCCACGCCGCCGGGCCGGCACGGAATGGCGGCCGGGCAACAAGGCGGCCAAAGCACCATCGCGCACGCATCCCGCGCGTCACGCGCAGGCCCGCCCACCCCCCCGCAAGCTGGCGTCCGCGGCGGGATTCGAACCCACGACCCCAGGATTCATCCCACCACGGCTTCCGCCGCCGGACCCGCGCGGGCCCGTTCGTGGGCTGGACTGTCCCTTCACCCTTTGCCCCGGACCAAAAGCCCCGAAGCCGACAGGTGCCGCCCGTCCAGTCTCTACACCTTCCCCGGCACGCCGGAGCTTGGCTCGGGATCGGCCAGACCGAAGCAGGCCCCGGCGTTCCCCGACTTTGAGCGGATCCACGGCGGAGTTTCCACCCGCCGCGCCCAGTTCTGCAACAAGGAATCCTGTGCTCTATCCTGCTGAGCTACGCGGACAACCAATGCACTCTAGCCGCCTGCCGGGTGAAAGAAAAGACCGCCCGCTTCCGGTCCGGCCGGGGAACGGGCTATAGGGGCGGCCGGCGGACCGAAGCCGATCGCGGCCGTGGGCCAGCGGGCATCCCGCCTCCCTCGGCGCGGCGGTCCAGGTCCCCCGGCCGCCCCCACCGCGAGGTTCCGGTGCTGACAGAGCGTGAAACGGTTCGCTTCCTGACCGCCAGCCAGGAGATCTGGTTGCGCCATTTCCCGGCGCTGCATCGTCGCGCGCAATGGCACCTGACCAGCCATCTCGCGGTGCGCGCGCGTACCGGCGCGGCGCTGGGCGAGCTCTACGGCCTGGTCAAGCAGGTGTTCCTGCTGGACGATGCCACCGTGCGCGAGCGGGTGGGGGAATTGCGCGCCCTCGGCCTCTGCGCGCTGGACCCGGCCGACGCGCCGCTCACCGCCCGCACCGTGGTGGTGCCCAGCACCGCCCTGTTCACCCAGTACGACCTCTACCTGCGCGATATCGGCGTGCGCCTGCTGACTCTGGGCGCGGCGCTGGCCGGGCTGCGCGCCACCACCGCGGTGGCGATCGACGCACCAAACCGGACCGCGCTGCTGGAAGCAGTGGAAGCCGCGCAGGAGACCTGGATCGCCGGCGCCGAACAGCTGTTCGAAGCCACCAGCCTCTCCCGCGCCCGGCGCATCGACGCGCGGCGGCATCTGCTGTCGATCTCGCACAGCACCCTGCTGCTGATGGCGCTGGAACAGAAATTCGCCGCCGCCCGCCCGCCCGGGCCGGAGGAGGAAGACGGGCTGCTGGCCGACCAGATGGCCGCCGCGCTGCTCGGCGCCATCAAGCAGAATTTCCAGACCACCCGCGATCACCTGGCCTATCTGATGCGCATCAGGCTGATCGAACGCCGCCCGGGGCGGGCGCTGCGGGTGGCGCTGGCGGGCGCGGCCGAGGCGCCGTTCGCCGCCGCGCTGCGCCGTTCCGCCACCGCGCTGGCCGGACGGGCGGAAGCGCTCTCGCGCCGTGCCGGGTCCGAAGACGGCACCGGACTCGCGCATATCGTGCTGCCCGATATCGGCGAGCGCGCCGCCGCGCTGGTCATCACCGGTCCGGGCGATCCGCCGCCGCGAATCGAGCTCGGCGAGGAACCGCTGGTGCTCGGCCGCGCCCCCGGGGCGGGGCTGATGCTGCCCTCGGCGCAGGTCTCGCGTGCGCATTGCCGGCTGGAGGTCGCCGACGGCGCGGTGCTGGTGACCGATCTCAACTCCACCAACGGCACCTTCATCGACAACACCCGCATTTCCGGCACCGCGCGGCTGGAGCCGGGATCGGTGCTGCGGGTCGGCCCGTATCGGCTCACCATTCCGGACAGCACGCCCGAAGGTACCCTCCGCGCCCACGCCACCCTGCGCGGCCTCGGCAAGCCGGGCTGAGGCGCCGTCACGACCAGAACAAATCAGGATTTTCCGGGAAAAACCCGGGGATATTCCGCGAGCCGCCACCCCGGGATTCCGCCATAATTCCCCCCCACAGCTTCCTGTAGGCACCGCCGCGCCGGCGCGATACCTCTCCGCCCGTCCCGCCCCCTACGGGACACTGGCTTCCCCCAACAGGCGGTCCCTCCCCAGGGACCATCCTGGCCAGGTCGAGCAGCGGCGCGGTCGCCTAGCCCCTCGGGCGACCGCCGCCCTGTCGGCACCGGGTCGCGTCGGGCATGTCCAGGCCGCGAGGCCAAAACCCGGCGCGCGAACTTCCCCAGGTTCGTCATGGCACGCCCGGTGCCGCCCCTTTTTCCGGCACGCTCGCGGGAACGTGTTCGCGCCGAGGCGGACAACGCGGCGTGCGCGCGCCATCCTGATTGCAGGCAGACAGAAACTCTGGGCAGACAGAAACATGGTTGTAACGCTCCCCGGACTAGCTATGCCGCACCCGATCTTCGAGCCCAGGCGATTCCCCCGATGCCTCCTTCCCCTTCGTCGCGCGCGGGCCACGTGATGCAAGCCGGCCTGCGCGGGGCGATCTTCGCCGTGCTCACCGTCGTCATGGCGGGGCTGCTGGCGCGGCATCTGGTGCAGACCGGCCAGTCGGTGGCCGGGCTGGCGCGGGCCGGGCTGGAAACCTCGGCCACCGCCGCCGCCCGCGCTACCGATGCCGCGCTCGACCGCTTCGCCGACCGCGCCGGGCGCATCACCGCGGCCGATCTGCGCGGCGACCGCCTGGCCCTGACCGCCCGCCTGCTGCACATGCAGATCGCCCTGCCCGGCATGCGCGAGGTGTTCGCCGCCACCCCGTCCGGCACGCTGATCGCCGCCTCCGACCCGCTGCCGCGCACGGCGCCGGATCTCTCCGCCCGCGGCTGGTTCCAGCGGGCGATCGCCGCTCCGGCCGCCGGCGTCGGGCTGGCGCTGACCACGCCCGGCTGGTCGCGGCACGGATCGATGACCATCCTCACCTACCCGGTGCGGAACGCCGCCGGCGCGGTGACCGGCGTGGTGGGGGCGCTGGCGGACCCGGACTGGGGCGCCCGCCTGCTCGCCCGCGCCCCGCTGAGCCGCGGCGAGCGGCTGCGCCTGCTGACCCCGACCGGCACCGTCCTCGCCGCCGCCGTCTCCGGCCGCGGCACGACGGGCGCCGGCGACTGGCGCTCGGTGCCGGCCGAGCTGCTGGCCCACTTCGCGCTGCGCGCCGTGCCCGCCCGGCTGAAGGTGACGGCCCCGCTGCAAGGCGCCGCCGCCGGGCTGCACGCGGAGATGTCGCGCAGCACCGCCTGGGCGGTCTATTGGCCGCTGCTGCGCGGCGGCGTGGCCGGCGCGGGGCTCGAGTTCCTGGCGCTCTGGGCGGTGTTCGGCGTGCTGCTGCTGCGCCGCCCCGGCTCGGCGGCCCCGCCGGCGCAGCCGCGGCCGCAGCCGCAGCCGATTGCGGTCCCGGTCGCAGCCCCCCCCACCAGCGCGACCCAAGACCGCGCCGAGGCCGCCGAGACCGCGCTGGCCGAGGCCCGCCGCGCGCTGGCCGCCACCAAACGCGAACAGGAGACCGCGCTGGCCGCGATCGGCCACGACATGCGCACGCCCATGCAGAGCGTGCTGGGCATCTGCGACCTGCTGCTGGACGGCGCGCTGGAGGACGAGCCGCGCCGCTGGGTGGAACAGCTGCGCGCCAGCGCCACCGCGCTGCTCGCCCTGCTCAACGGGCTGCTGGCGATCGCCGGCGGCAGCGGCCCGGCGATCGAGGCCGCCGATATCGCCGAGTTGCTGCAAGGCGCCGCCGCGCTGTTCGCCGCCGAGGCGGCGCAGCGCGGCATCATGCTGACCCTGGAGATCGACCCCGCGCTGGGCGGCGACTGGTCGGTGGACGCGGCGCGGCTGCGGCAGATCGTGGTCAACCTGCTCGCCAACGCGGTGAGCCGCACCATCGAGGGTTCGGTCACCCTCGCCGCCACCCCGGAACCGGACGGCATGGGGCTGCGGATCAGCGTGACCGATACCGGCCCCGGCATCGCGCCGGCCGACCACGACCGCATCTTCCTCCCCCACGAGCGCGCCGACGACCGCGTGCCGGGCCTCGGGCTCGGCCTCGCGCTGTGCCGCGACGCCGCCCTGGCGATGGGCGGCCGGCTCGCGGTGGACAGCAGCCTCGGCCAGGGCGCGCGCTTCACCCTGACCTGCCCGGCCGAGCGCCTTCCCGACGATGTCCGCCGCCACGCCTTCGCCGGCCGGGCCGCGCTGATCGTCGGCCTGCCGGAGGCGCAGCGCGGCGCGCTGGCGGTGCGCCTGGAAGCGCTCGGCTTCGCCGTCGAATCCGCCCCCGACGGCTACCTGGGCCTCGCCCTGGCGGAACGCGCGGTGGCGCGCTCGGGCGTGCTGGACGTGGTGGTGCTCGACCTCGCCCTGTGCGGGATGGCGCCGGAAGCGTTCTGCCTGCGGCTGCGCGGCTCCGGCTTCGGCCAGGCGGTGGCGCTGGTGGGGCTGGTCGAGGATGGCGCAATCCGCCCCGACGGGCTGGACGCGGCGCTGCGGCGCGGGGCCAGCGCCGGCGAAGTGGCCAACCAGGTGGCGCGGCTGCTGGCCGACCAGCCGGCGCTGTCGGCCCTGCTGCCCGCCGGGACCGCCGGCACCGCCAGCGGCGGCCGGGTGCTGGTGGTGGAGGACGACGCCACCAACCGCGCCCTGATCGGCGCCGCCCTCGCCCGCCACGGCTTCACCGCCTTCCCCGCCACCTCCGGCGAGGACGCGCTGCGCATGGCCGAGCACGACGGGCTGGACGCGGTGCTGCTGGACCTGATGCTGCCCGGCATCGACGGCATCGAGACCGCGCGCCGCATCCGCGCCCTGCCCGGCCGCGCCAGTGTCATCCCGCTGATCGCGCTCACCGCGCGCGCCGGGGAGGCGACCGAGGCGGAGTGCCGCGCCGCGGGGATCACCGCGGTGCTGGGCAAGCCCACCGACCTCGACCAGCTGGCGCAGCGGCTGCGCGGCTGGATCGCCAGCACCCCGCGCGGCGCGGCGCTGCCGCCCGGGATGACGCCGGCCGCCGGCGCCTCGCCGGTGGCGCAGGTGTCCGAGCCCTTCCTCGAGGCGATGGTGGCGGAGATCGGCCTGGAACGCACCCGCGCCTGCGTGCAGGAGTTCCTCGACGAGGCCGCCGGCAAGACGCTGCGGCTGGCCGAGCTGGTGGCCGGCGGCGAGACCGCCGCGGTGCTTCGCATCTGCGAGGACCTCAAGGGCCTCGCCGACCTGTTCGGCGCCGTCGGGTTCTCCGAGATGATCGAGGAGCTGGGGGTGGCGACCGACCACGCCGCGACCGCCGAGGCGACGCGGCTGATGGGCGTGCTGGAAGCCGGGATGCCGCCGCTGCCGGATGCGATGTGGGCGGCGCTGGGCGCGATCGAGCGCCGGCGCGCCGAACGCGGGCGGCGGGCCGCATAGCCCGGGCGAATCTGCTACAGCGCCCGGATGCTGCGATTCGAATCGGTCGGGCTGCGCTACCCCCACGCCGGCCGCCCCGGCCCGGAAGTGCTGCACGACATCACCGCCGAGGTGCCGCCCGGCGCGTTCCGCTGGCTGCTCGGCCCCTCCGGCGCCGGCAAGACCAGCCTGCTGCGGCTGATGTACCTGGCGGTGCGCCCCAGCTCCGGGCGGCTCTCGGTGCTGGGCATCGACATCGGCACCGCCCCGCGCGACCGCCTGGCCGCGCTGCGCCGGCGCATCGGCGTGGTGTTCCAGGATTTCCGCCTGCTCGACCATCTCTCCGCGTTCGACAACGTGGCGCTGCCGCTGCGGCTGGACGGGCGCGGCGAAGGCCAGATCCGCGCCGACGTGACCGAGATGCTGCGCTGGGTCGGCCTCGCCGGCGCCGAGGACGCGCTGCCGCCCGAACTCTCCGGCGGCGAGCAGCAGCGGGTGGCGATCGCGCGGGCGGTGATCGTGCGCCCGGAGCTGCTGCTGGCCGACGAGCCGACCGGCAATCTGGACGATGCCCAGGCGCAACGGCTCATGCATCTGCTGCGCGAGCTCAACCGGCTGGGCACCACCGTCATCGTCGCCACCCATAACGAACCGCTGGTGGCCCGCCACCCGGCGCCGTCGCTGGTGCTGGACCAGGGGCGGCTGGTAACGGCGGAATAGCAGCGACGGGATGGGCGATGGCGGCGGGATTCCGCTACACTCGACCGATGGACGCCCCCGACCTCAGCCTTCCCGACCCCGACGCGGCCGAGCTGATCGCCGCCCGCCCGTTGCTCGCCCGTCACGCCCTGGACGGGCTGCTGGCCGAGGGCACGCCGCTCGCCGCCATCGCCGCCGCGGTCGGCACCCCGGTCTGGGTCTATGGCGCGCACACGCTGCGGTCCCGCACCCGCAGGCTCGCCGCCGCGCTCAGCACGGCCGGGCTTGCCGCGCAGGTGCATTTCGCGGTCAAGGCGAACGACCGGCTGGCGATCCTGCGCCTGCTCGCCGCCGAGGGCGCGGGGGCGGACGTGGTCTCGGGCGGCGAGCTCGCGCGCGCCGCCGCCGCCGGCATCCCGCCCGGACGCACAGTGTTTTCCGGCGTCGGCAAGACGCCGGCCGAGCTGCGCGCCGCGCTCGCCGCCGGCATCGCCCAGATCAACCTGGAAAGCGCCGAGGAGCTCGACCTGCTCGCCGCCGCCGCCGCGGCCACCGGGTGCCGCGCGCGGGTGGCGCTGCGGGTCAACCCGGATATCGACGCCGGGACCCACGCCAAGATCAGCACCGGCCGGGCCCGCGACAAATTCGGCATCGCCTATGGCGACGCGGTTTCCCTCTACGCCCGTGCCGCCGCCACGCCCGGGGTGGAGCCGGTCGGGCTCGCGGTGCATATCGGCAGCCAGATCGGCAGCCTGGCCCCGTTCCGCGCCGCCTACGCGCGCCTCGCCGCGCTGGTGCGCGACCTGCGCGCGGCCGGGCAGAGCGTGCGGGTGGTGGATTGCGGCGGCGGCCTTGCCATCGGCTATCGCAACGAGCCGGTGCCGGGGCCCGAGGGCTGGGCCGGCGCCCTGGCCGGCGCGTTCGGCGGGCTCGAGGTGACGGTGATGGTCGAGCCCGGGCGCTGGCTGGTGGGGCCGGCCGGGCTGCTGCTCAGCACCGTGACCCTGGTCAAGCAGGCTGGCGCGCAGCGCTTCGTGGTGCTGGACGCCGGCATGAACGATCTGGTCCGCCCGGCGCTGTACGACGCCTGGCACGGCATCGTGCCGGTAGCCGCCGCCGACCTGGTCGCTGCCACCGGCCCGGCCGACGTGGTCGGCCCGGTCTGCGAATCGGGCGACACCTTCGCCCGCGACCGCGCCCTGCCGAAACTGGCCCCGGGCGCCCTGGTGGCGATCCTGGACGCCGGCGCCTATGGCGCGGTGATGAGTTCCGCCTACAACGCGCGCCCGCCGGCGGCCGAGGTGCTGGTGGGGCTCGGCAACGCCCCGTTCCAGCTGATCCGCCGCCGCCCGTCTCCGGAGGCGCTGTGGCGCGACGAATGCGTGCCCGACCTGCCGTCATGACCAGCCCGGCGCTGCGCCGGCGGCTGCGCCTCGCCCGGCTGGTGCTGGCCTGGGAGGGGCTGTGGCCGGCGCTGGCGCCGCCGCTCGGGCTGCTCGCGCTGTTCGCCATTCCGGCGCTGCTGGGCGGGATCGCCGCCTTGCCGCCGTCGGCCCATGCCGCGCTGCTGGCGGCGCTGGCGGCCGGGCTGGCGGCGCTGCTCTGGCGCGGGCTGCGCCGCTGGCACTGGCCGGGGCCGGACGCCGCCGCCCGCCGGCTGGAGGCGGTCGCCGGGCTGCGGCACGCCCCGCTGGCGGTGCTGACCGACCTTCCCGCCGACGCCAACCCGGCCGACCCGCTCTGGCGCGCGCACCAGGCCCGCGCCGCCGCCGCCGCGGCGCGGCTCGCTGTCCCCTGGCCGCATCCCGGCCGCGCCGGCGCCGACCGCTACGGGCTCGGCGGCTTGCTGGCGGTGGGGCTGGTGGCGGCTTTGGTGATCGCCGGCGGCAACGGCCCGGCGCGGCTGCGCGCCGCCCTGACCTGGCCGCGCCCGCCCGCCGCCCCCGGCGCGGTGGTGACCGCCTGGATCGCCCCGCCCGCCTATACCGCGCGCCCGCCGGTGATCCTGCGCCCGGGGCATCCAGCGCCGCCGGTGCCGGCCGGGTCGGTGCTGCGGATCACCATCGCCGGGGCGGCGACCGACGTGACCCCCACCCTGGCCGGGCAGAAGCTGCCGGCGACCCGGTTCGGCGCGCACGGGCTGCGCGCGCGCCAGCTGCTCACCCGCGGCGGGCTGCTGCGGCTGGGCGGGCTCGGGCGCTGGCGGCTGCGGGTGATCGCCGCCAGCCCGCCGCTGGTGGCGTTCGCCGCCACGCCCGGGGCGCTGCCGCAGGACCCGCGCCTGACCCGGTTTTCCTGGCGGGCGCAGGATGCCTATGGCGTGACCGCGCTGGCGGTGCGGCTGTCGCTGGTGGCGCGCCCCGGCGCCCGGCCGCGGCGGGTGATCTTGCACCCGTCCCGGCCGCGGCGGAGCGCGGCGGGCGTGGTGCAGTCCGGCACCGCGGCCCGCGACCTCACCGCCGATCCCTGGGCCGGTCTCGCGGTGCGGGCGCGGCTGGTCGCGCGCAACGGCGCCGGGCTGACCGGGCGCAGCCTGGCCGCAGCGTTCGTGCTGCCGGCGCGGGCGTTCCGCAACCCTCTGGCGCGGCGGCTGATCGCGCTGCGCCAGGAGCTCAGCGTGAACCCGGCCGCCCGCGCGGCGGTGGCGGCGGCGCTGCGGGCGCTGCCCGGCCCGGCGTTCGGCGCCGCCTTCGGCGCGCTGCTGGAAACCCGCGCCGACGCCGCCCGGCTGGACGCCGGCGCCCCGCGCGCGCGGGTGCAGGCCAGCCTGTGGCAGGTGGCGCGGACGCTGGAGGATCGCGCCCGGTCCCCCGCCGCGCGCCGGCTGGCCGCCGCCCGCCGCGCCGCCGACTCCGCCTTCCGCCGCGCCGAGGCCAACCCCAGCGCAGCCAATCGCGCCGCGCTTTCCCGGGCCCTGGCGGCGCTGCAACGCGCGCTGGCGGACCGGGCGGCGGCGCTGGCGGCGCGGCTGGCGCAGGCCGGGCTCAGTCCGCAACAGGCCCG
>JBMFXF010000104.1:0-10556 GCA_049964515.1 Acetobacteraceae bacterium
CCGCCCGGGCAGCCCGCCCGGCAAACCCGCGCCAGCGCCGCGAGGTCGCCGGTCCGGGTTGGCGGCCAGGCCTCCGGCCGCAGCGCCGCCACCCGAGCCTCCTGCACCAGGGCCGCCAGGGGCAACGACGCCACCGGACCCCGCCCGGCCGGATCGGCGGCGGTCGGCAGCAGGATCACCTGTCGGTTCGCCCGGGCGGCGCGCCGCAACAGCGCCGCGGCGGCGGTCTGCTCCTCCGGCCAGTCCGGCGCCGACGCCCAGCCGTTGTCCATCACCAGCAACAGCGGTCCCTTTCCGGGCAAGGCCGCGCCCGGCCGCCAGACGGGACCGGCCAGGCCAAGCACGACCAGCCCGGCCGCCGCCATCCGCAGCAGCAGCAACCACCAGGGGGTGCGCGCCGGGGTGTCCTCCACCGTCGTCAGCCCCGCGAGCAGCGCCACGGCCGGAAACCGCTGACGCCGTGGCGGCGGCGGCGTCAGCCGCAGAACCCACCACAGCCCGGGCAGGAAGAGCAAACCCACCAGGACCCAGGGCGCGCTGAACAGCATCGGAGTGACCAAACCATACGAGGCGGACGAAGCCGGCATCCGGCAACAGGGCCGGCCGCCGAACGCCAGCCTCCCCCCATCCGCCGGCCCCGACAAGATGGTTGCGCGGGCGGGGGAAGAGGTTCAACATCATCCCACTGGCGGCAGTCTTGTGGGGGAAACATGGCGGACCGTGTTCCACCGTCGGTTTCGCTGGCGCGGCGGTCCTCGCCGCGCCATCCGGGAATGCCCGGCTGGCGCCCGCTGCTGGGCGCGCTGGCGGTGGTTGCCTTGCTCGCGCTGGTCCTGCATTTGCTATACATGTAACATCTGCCGACCCGCAGCGGAGCAGCGATGCGCGACCCTGGAACGCCGCGGCTGGCGGTGCTGATCCCGTGCTATAACGAAGCCGCGACGATCGCCGGGGTGGTGTCAGGGTTCCGCGCCGCGCTACCGGACGCAACCATCTATGTTTACGACAACAATTCCCGCGACGAGACCGCCGCCCGCGCCACCGCCGCCGGCGCGGTGGTACGGCGGGAAGCACTGCAGGGCAAGGGCTACGTGGTCCGCCGGATGTTCGCCGATATCGACGCCGACATCTACGTGCTGGTGGATGGCGATGGCACCTACGACCCCGCCGCGGCAGCCGCGATGGTGGCAAAATTGCAGGCCGACGGGCTCGACATGGTCACTGGCACCCGGGTCTCCGCGCGCGCCGAGGCGTACCGCCCCGGGCATCGCTTCGGGAACCGGCTGCTGACCGGGATGGTGCAGGCCGTCTTCGGCAACCGGGTATCGGACATGCTGTCCGGCTACCGGGTGTTCTCGCGCCGCTTCGTGAAATCCTTCCCCGCCCTCGCCGCCGGGTTCGAGATCGAGACCGAGCTCACCGTCCACGCGCTCGAACTGCGCATGGCCCTGGCCGAGGTGCCTACCGCCTACGGCGCGCGGCCTGAGGGCAGCGTGTCCAAGCTCAATACCTATCGCGACGGGTTCCGGATCCTTCGCACCATCCTGATGCTGGTCAAGGAGGAACGGCCGCTGCAGTTTTTCAGCCTGTGCGCCGCCGTGTTCCTGATGATGGGGCTGACCCTGGGGTTGCCGGTGGTGGTGACCTTCTTCCGCACCGGCCTGGTGCCGCGGCTGCCCACCGCGGTGCTGGCCAGCGCTCTGGTGCTGCTGGCGTTCCTGTCCTTCGCTCTTGCGCTGATTCTGGATTCGGTCGCGCATGGGCGACGGGAGATGAAGCGGCTGATGTATCTCGGGATCCCGCCGGTGCCGCGTGGCCCCACCTGAACGCGCCCGGATCGGCCGGGCGGAAGGCCGCGCCCTCGCCAGCCTGTTCCTGCTCACCCTCATCTGGGGCCTGTCCATCCCGGCGATGAAGCTGGGGCTCGCGGATATGCCCCCGGCCGCGCTGGTGACCCTGCGCTACCTGGTCGCCGCGCCGGTGTTCGCGCTGCTGCTGCGCCGCTGGCCGCGCCCACGCCCACGGGCGTTGGCGGTGATGGCCGCACTCGGCCTGTTCGGAGTGGATCTCGGACAATATGCGCAGATGGCAGGGGTCGCGCGCTGCCCGGCCTCGGTCGCCACCATCATCACCGCGGTCATACCGGTGCTGACGGTGGTGCTGGTCGCGCTGCGGCTGGGGCAGCGGCTGCGGCCGGTGCATGGCGCGGGATTTGCGCTCGCCCTGGCCGGGGTGGCGCTGGCGGTCTGGCAGGGCGGCGCGGCAGCCACCCCGCGCGCGCTCGGCGGGGAGGCGCTGGTCGGGCTCTCCACCCTTTGCATTGCCGGATACTACGCGTTCGGCGCCGAGGTGGCGGCGCGCGAAGGCGCCCTGCCGACGGCGGCCTGGAGCACGATCTTCGCCGCCCTCGGGCTGCTCGCCACGGCCTTGGTGACCCAGCCCCGCGGCGCCTGGCAGCTGGACCCGCGGGTGATCCTGGTGGCGCTCTACCTCGGTCTGCTGGTCACGGTGGCGGGGATGCTGATCTGGCTGCGCGCCCTGGCCACGGTGCCGGCGCGTATCGCCGGAGCCACCCAATACGGTCAGCCGCTGGTGGGAATCGCCGCCTCGGCCGCCCTGTTCGGCGATCCGCTGGGACCGCGCTTTCTGCTCGGCACCGCGCTGGTGCTGGGCGGGGTGGCGCTGTCCGCGCTGCGCGGCCGGTAACCAGGCGCGGCGGGCGGAACGGCAGGCAACGGGGCAGGGCAGGGGTTACGACGCCGCCTGGCTTCCGAACCGCAGCACCGCATCCACCAGGGCGTGCACATCCGCCTCCCGCGTGCGATGATTGACCAGCGCGGCACGGATCGCGAGCCGCCCGTCCAGGGTGGTGGTGGAGGGCGCGGCGATCCCCGCCTCCTGCAGATCCGCCACCAACGCCGCGTTGCGCGCGTCGATGTCGCTGGCAAACCGATATCGGAAGCAGACGATGTTAAGCGCGACCGGGGCCAGAAGCTCGAGCGCCGGCGTCGCCTCCACCCGCGCCGCCAGCACCCGCGCCAGCGCGCAGCTGCGTGCGATCGCCGCGCCCAACGCCGCCGCGCCATGCGTCTTCAGCGTCACCCACACTTTCAGGGCGCGAAACCCGCGCGAGAGATCGGGGCCGAAATCGCAGGGCCAGGGCGCGCCACCGGCGAGCCCGCGCGCCTCCCGTCGCAGATAGGCCGCCGGCGCGGCGAAGGCCGCCTCGGCGTGTGAAGGGTCGCGCACCAGAATGCAGCCGGCGTCGTACGGCACCTGACCCCATTTGTGGAAATCGAAGGCCAGGCTGTCGGCCTGTTCGATGCCGGCCAGCTGTGGCCGCAGCTCCGGAGCGAAGGCCGCCAGCGCGCCGAAGGCGCCGTCGATGTGCAGCCACAGCCGGTGGCGGCGGGCCAGCGCGGCCAGCCCCGCCAGATCGTCGATCGCCCCGGTATCCACCGTGCCGGCCGTGCCCACCAGCAGAAACGGTCGGCACCCGGCGGCGCGGTCGGCGGCGATCGCGGCCTCCAGCGCCGGCCGGCTGAGCCGCCCGGCCGGGTCGCAGGGGACCCTCCGCAGCGCCGCGGTGCCGAGTCCCGCCATATCCATCGCCCGCGGAATGCACCCGTGAGCCGCGGCCGAGGTATAGGCGATCAGCCGTGCGTCGCCGACGCCCCGGGTCCGGCTGTCCGGCCCCAGGGCCGCGCGGCGGGCAATCAGCACCCCGATCAGATTCGCAATCGAGGTGCCGGTGACCAGCAGGCCGCCGGTGGTGCGGGGCAGGCCGAACAATTCCGCCATCCAGCCGATCACCTGGCGTTCCACCAGGATCGGCGCGTGGTCCCGCCCGCCCAGATTGGCGTTCAGACCGCCGGCCAGCAGCTCCGCCACCATGCCCGCCGGAGTCCCGCCGCCATGCACCCAGCCCATGAAGCGCGGATGCAGATTGCCGGTCGCGTAGGGGCGGATCAGCCGATCGAACTGGTCCAGCACCGCCGCGAGCCCCTCCGGCTGATCGGGCAGCGGCGCGCGCAGCGCAGCGCGCACCGCCACCGGCGCGGGCTGCCAGACCGGCTGGTCGCGGATGGTCTGCAGATGATCCAGCATGAGATCGAGCGCGGCATGGGCGCCGGCGCGAAACCCCGCCCAGTCCGAAGGGTCGAGATCCGCGTTATCGTCGGCCAGCAGCGGCAGGGCGGCGGGGGCAAGGTCGGGCATGGACCGGGTGTATCGGGTTCAACCGCCCGTGTGCATGAAGTTTATGAAAATCGGGTTGCCGGGGCAGGGGGGCCGGCCAGGGTTCACGCGTCCTCCGCCTCCGCTTCCGCCGCCTCGTCCGGCTTCGTGTCCAACTCGAGCAACGCCGCCGCCGTCTCCGGCTCCGCCGCCGCTACCCCCCGCAGCTTGCGGCTGACCGCGCGGGTCCGGGTGCGCGCGGCACCGATGGTTCGCGTCATGGTGCCGGCATTCTTCTCCAGCCGCCCCAGCACCTCGTCCATCTTGCCCATCTCGGTCAGGGTCGCGCCCAGCAGCCCGCGCACCTGCTCGGCGTTGCGCTCGATCGCCAGGGTGATGTGGCCGAGATGGATGGTGCGCAGCAGCGCCGGAAACAGGCTCGGCCCCAGCACCATCACGTGATGATCCCGCCCCAGCGAGTCGATCAGCCCGGGGATACGCGCCACTTCGGCGAACAACCCGTCGGTCGGCAGATACATCACCGCGTAATCCACCGTGACCGGCGGAGCGATGTATTTCTCGGCGATGCGCCGCGCCTGCACCCGCACCGCCTGTTCCAGCCTGCGCCGCGCGTCGCGCTCCCCCTCCGCATCCCCGGCGTCGGCCGCCGACAGCAGCCGCTCGTAATCCTCGACCGGGAACTTGGCGTCGATCGGCAGCAGCGGGCGGGCCTCGCCGCGCCCGGGCAGGCGCAGCGCGAATTCCACCACCTCGTCCGATCCGGGGCGCACCCGCGCGTTGGTCTCGAACGCCTCCGCCGGCAGCACGTCGTCCAGCATGGCGCGCAGCTGCGCCTCGCCCCAGCCGCCGCGGGTTTTCACATTGGAAAACAGCCGCTTGATGTCGCCCATCTGGCTGGACAGCACCGAAAACTCGCCGAGCGCCTTCTGCACCGCGGCGAACTGGTCGATTACCCGGTTGAAGCTCTCGGTCATCTGCTTTTCGACCGCCGCGTGCAGCTGCTCGTTCACCCCGCGCTGGATCTCGGCCAGCTTCGCCTCGTTGCCCTCGCGCAGCTCGCGCAGCCGGGTCTCGAGCAGCGTCCGAGTGTCCTCAAATCCGGCGGTGGAGGCGCGCGCCTGCGCCTCCCGTGCCTCGGTCAACGCCTGGCGTAACGCGCCCTGTCCCTCCGCCAGCGCCGTGCGCAGCTGCTCGGCGGCCAAATCCTGTGCCCCGCGCGCCTCGCGCAGCCGGCTGTCCAGCAGTGTGAGCGTCTCCTGGAAGCCACCCGCCGACGCGCGCGCCTGCGCCTCCCGCGCCTCGGTCAGCGCCTGACGCAGCGCGCCCTGTCCCTCGGCCAGTGCCGTGCGAAGCTGTTCTGCGGCCAGCTCCTGCGCCCCGCGCAACACGCCGACCCGGTCGGTCAGGTCGCGCGCCGCCGCCTCCGCCTGGCGGCGCGATGTCTCGGCCTCCGAGCGGACCGCCTCCCGCGCCTGCTCGGCCACCAGCCGCGCCCGCTCGGCCGCGGCTCCGGCACGCCCCGCCAGCACCGCCGCCACCAGCGCAGCCAACGCGGCCAGCAAGCCGAACAGGCTTCCGATCCACCCCGCCATCAGGGAAACTCCATCTTCGCCGCACAGATTACTCCCGCGGCGCGAGTCGGGAGAGACGCATGACAGAGCAGCCCCTGCTGTGGTTCGAAGACGTCAGCGCCAGCCAGGTGCTGCGCTCGGCCCGCGCCATTACCGTGACTGGCGCCGATATCGTGGCCTTCGCGCGACAATTCGACCCGCAGCCCGCGCATCTGGGCGAGGCAGAGGCCAAAACCAGCCTGCTCGGCGTGTTCTGCGCCTCTGGCTGGCATACCGGGTCGGTCACCATGCGGCTGATCTTCGAGACCCTGCATGTCGCCCGCGGCGGGATGGGGGCGGGGATCGAGCAGCTTCGCTGGCTGCGGCCGGTGCTGGCGGGCGATTCGCTGCGGGTGGAGATCACCGTGCTCGCCACCCGCGCCTCCCGTTCCCGGCCGGATCGCGGCCTGGTGACCTACCGATGCGTCACCCTGAACCAGCGCCATCAGCCGGTGCAGGAGTTCACCACCACCGTGCTGATCCCGCGACGGGGCAGGGGGGGCATGAGCGAAGCGAATACCTGACTCCGGCGCACAGGATTTATGCGCGCCGGTCAGGACGCTACGTGACTGAGCCAATGGAGATGACGATGACCAGCTGTTCGCTGCTTTTCTTGCCCTGGGCCTGCTGGTGTCCGCCGGTGCCACCGTGGCTTCGGCCGCGCCCGCCTACACCTACCAGCAGGGGGTTGCCGCCGGCAACGGCTGACCGACCCCGCCCGGATGGGCGCGGAAAGGGCCGGGGGATCGCTCCCCCGGCCCTTCGCGTTATCCGGCGCCGGCGGAGTGGCGAGAGGGCGGCCGATCGCGCTGCGGCGCTGACCTAAAAGTCGCATAAGGAATATTATGTGAAATAGAGGCAGCGAGACGGCGGGCTCACTCCAGCACCATCCCGTCCCAGCCCATTTCCACCCCCGGCGGCAGCATCGCGCCCACCCGGGCCCAGTCCATCTCGGGACCCATATGGGTCAGCACGGTCCGCGCCGCGCCCACCCGCGTCGCCCATTCCAGAACCCGTTCCAGATTCGCATGGGTGGGATGCGGCGACAGCCCGAAGCAATCGACCACCCAGACATCCACCCCGGCCAGCGCGGCGAACGCCGCCTCGTCCAGCCGCACCACATCGGTGGAATAGCCGAACCCGCCGACCCGCAACCCCAGCGAAGGCCCGTACCCATGGTCCTGGGCGAACAGCCGCAGTTCCAGCCCGGCCAGCCGTGTCGTCTGGCCCGGCACCACCGGATGCGGTTCCAGCACCGGCCGGTAGAATCCCGGCGGCTTCCAAGGCCGGAACGCATAGGGAAACCGAGTGGAAATCTCGCCCAGGACCGCCTCGGTCCCGAACGCCGGCAGCGGACGTCCCGCCAGACGGTTGAGGATGCGCGTATCGTCCAGCCCCGCCACATGGTCGGCATGGGCATGGGTGAACAGGATCGCGTCCACCCGGCGGACCCGGCATGCCAGCGCCTGCGCCCGCAGATCGGGCGAGGTATCGACCAGCAACCGCCCCTCCGGCCCCTCGATCAGGATGGAGCTGCGGGAGCGCCGGTTGCGCGGCTCGGCCGGATCGCAGCGCCCCCAATCCCCTGCCCCGTCCTCGCCCCCGATCAACGGCACTCCGGCCGACCCGCCGGTGCCCAGCAAAATCACCCGCATCGGCGGGCCCGGGCGAACAGGCGGCGGAAATTAGCCGTGGTCAAATCGCCGAGTGCATCCAGGCTGAGGCCGCGCTCGGCGGCCAGCACCCTGGCGGTATGGACGACGAAGCCCGGCTCGCAGCGCTTGCCGCGCATCGGCACCGGGGCGAGATAGGGCGAGTCCGTCTCCACCAGCAGCCGCTCCGCCGGCAACTCCCGCGCGATCGCCCGCAGGTCGCCCGATTTCGGAAACGTCAGGATCCCGGAGAAGCTGACATACCCCCCCATCGCCACCGCCGCCTCGGCCAGCGCCCGGGAGGAGGAGAAGCAGTGCAGAAGAAATGCGAAATTACCTCCTCTATCCATTTCATCTTGCAGAATTTCCACGATATCGTCGTCGGCCTCGCGGGCATGGATGACCAGCGGCAGCCCGGTCTGCCGCGCGGCGCGGATATGGGCGCGAAAACTCGCCTGCTGCACCGCCCGCGGCGCGCGATCGTAGAAATAATCCAGCCCGGATTCACCGATTCCGATCACTTTGGGGTCTGCGGTCAGCGCGGCAATGGCTTCGGGTTGCGGGATTTCCTGCTCCCCGGAATGGTGCGGATGCACCCCCACCGTGGCCCAGACGTTCGGGTGCGCGGCGGCAATCGCGGCGACCTGGGTCGCCTGATCCAGCTTCACGCCGATGCTGACCATCTCGCCCACCCCGGCGGCGGCGGCACGTTCCAGCACCGCGGGAAGCTCGCTTGGCGCGAAATAGTCCAAGTGACAATGAGAATCTATCAACATCAGATAATCACCGTCTTTTCTTCGATGTCTGTACGAGGCATCACGCCTCCTCGTCAGCCTCGACCAGCCGCGGAAACACCCCCACCGGCGCCGGCAGCGCGGTGCCGTCGGCCACCGGCACCGTCAGCCCGGCCAGGTCCCGCCCTGCCGGAGGAACGCCCAGCTGATCCAGCATCCGCCCCATCGCCTCGGGCATGAACGGCGTCAGCACCGTCGCTACCGCCCGCAGCACGTCGGCCAGAACGCGCAGCACCGCAGCCATCCGCGCCGGATCGGTCCGCCGCAGCGCCCAGGGCGCCTGCCGGTCGATATAGGCGTTGGCGGCACGGACGACCCGCCACACCTCCTCCAGCGCCTCGTGGAACACCTGCCGATCCACCCGCGCCCCCACCGCCTCCGGCAAAGCGGCGGCGGCGGCCCGCAGCGCCGCGTCATCCTCGGTCTCCGCCCCCCGCGCCGGAAGCCGCCCGTCCAGGTTGCGCGCGATCAGGCTCAGGCTGCGTTGCGCCAGATTGCCCAGCTCATTGGCCAGTTCGACATTGATCCGCCCCACCAGCGCGGCATGGCTGATCGTGCCGTCATCCCCGAACGGCTTCTGACGCAGCAGGAAATACCGCACCGGATCGCGCCCGTAGCGCGCCACCAGCGCCCGTGGCTCGATCACGTTGCCCAGTGACTTGCTCATCTTCTCCCCCTCGACGGTCCACCACCCGTGCGAGGAGATGCGCCGCGGCAGCGTCAGCCCGGCCGCCATCAGGAACGCCGGCCAATAGACGGCGTGGAAGCGGATGATGTCCTTGCCCACCACATGCACATCGGCCGGCCAGAACTTCCAGCGTGGCGCCTCCGGGTCCGGAAACCCGCAGGCGGTCACGTAGTTGTTCAGCGCGTCCAGCCACACATACATCACGTGCCCCGGCGCGTCCGGCACCGGGATCCCCCAGCTGAAGCTGGTGCGGGAGATCGAAAGATCGTGCAGCCCCGACCGGACGAAGCTCACCACCTCGTTGCGCCGCCCCGCCGGCAGGATGAAATCCGGCTGAGATTCGTACAATTCCAGCAGCTTGTCCTGGAACGCCGACAGGCGGAAGAAATACGACGGCTCGCGCACCCAGGCCACCGGCGCGCCGGTCGGAGCCAGCCGGGTCCCGTCGGCGGCGGTGGTCAGCTCGGCCTCGTCGTAGAACGCCTCGTCGCGGACCGCGTACCATCCCTCGTAGTGAGAGAGATAAATATGCCCCGCCGCGGCGATCCACCGCCAGAGTTCGGTGCACGAGCGCTTGTGGCGCGCCTCGGTGGTGCGGATGTAGTCGTCGTAGGAGACCCCCATCCGGTCCGCCATGTCGCGGAAATCCGCCGAAACCCTGTCGGTGAAAGATTGCGGGTCCATCCCCGCCTCGGCCGCCGCCCGGGCCACCTTCTGCCCGTGCTCGTCGGTGCCGGTCAGGAAGAACACGTCCCGTCCCGCTAGCCTCCCCCAGCGCGCCAGCACGTCGGTCGCGATCGAGGTATAGGCATGGCCGATATGCGGCGCCCCGTTCACATAATAAATCGGCGTGGTCACGTAGTAGCGCGAGCTCATGCGGCGGTCCTGCCAGGGTGGGCGAGCAGGTCGAGCGCGGCCAGCATCGCCTGGCGCGGGTCCAGGTTGAAGCTCAGCGTCTCGGCCTGCAACGTCGCCAGCGCCTGCCACACGTCGCCCCAGGCGGCAAGCGGAGCCGCGGCGAGCCAGGGCGCGGCATCCGGTTCCGCCCGCCCCAGCCCGGCATCGCGCACCGCCGCCGCCAGCGCCGCGCGCAACAGGTCGAGGAAAATCGCCAGCCCGTCCTCGATCCGCCCCAGCCGGTCGGCCAGCGCGTAGGCCAGCCCCGGCGCCGGCTCGGCCAGCGCCCGGTCCACCATGTCCGCGATTTCCAGCCCCTCCCCGCCCACCAGCGCGATCGCCCGCCCGGGCGCACCCTCGGCCAGCGCGATCAGCCGCGCCCGCTCCGCTTCCGCCAGCCCGGGCAGCAGGTGATCCAGTGCGCGGACCATGTCCGGCTCGTCGAGCGGGGCCAGCCGCAAGCGTCGGCAGCGGCTGCGCAAGGTGGGCAGCAGCCGACCGGGGGCGGCCGAGATCAGCAGCAGCACCGCCCGCGGCGGCGGCTCCTCGAGCACCTTCAGCAGCGCGTTGGCGGCCGACGGGTTCATCTCGTCGGCGCCGTCGATGATCGCCACCCGCCAGCCGCCTTCCGCCGGCGTCAGCGACATGAACTGCCCCACCCGGCGCACCTCCTCCACCGGAATCACCGTCTGCTTGCGGTGGCGCCGCGCGTCGTAGC
>JBMFXF010000105.1:0-10539 GCA_049964515.1 Acetobacteraceae bacterium
ACTGCCTCTACCCCGATCACCCGTACCAGCAATACTGCCGCGCGTTCGAGCGGCGCGTGGTGCGCGACAACCGCCCGGTGTGGGTGGCACGGGTGCCGATCCCGGATCTGGGGCCGAAGGATGTGCCGGCGGAGCTCAGGTGGAAGTGCAAGGGGTGGTGGTGAGCCCCGACGCCTGTCCATAACGTTGCGATAACGGAACAAAAACCACCCTTTGACCCCCCCGGCCCCTGGCGTCACACTCCCTCCCCGGGAAACACCAGGAACCGCCCATGACCGCCCCCGCCCGCATTGCCGCCGAGGACTATCTCGACGCCCTGGCCGCCCACGGCATCGACTACCTGTTCTGCAACCCCGGCACCGATTTCGCCCCCATCGTCGAAGCCTACGCCCGCGCCGCCCGCTCCAACCGCCGGGTCCCGCGGCCGATGGTCATCCCGCACGAAAACGCCGCCGTCACCATGGCGCATGGCTACACCATGGTCACCGGCCGGCCGCAGGCGGTGATGACCCACACCAATGTCGGCACCGCCAACGCCATCAACGCCCTGATCGACGCCGCCCGCGACCGCATCCCCATGCTGCTGTCCTCCGGCCGCACCCCGGTCATGGAATCCGGCCCCTCCGGCGCCCGCAACGTCTATATCCACTGGGCCCAGGAGATGTTCGACCAGGCCGGCATGTTACGCGAGATGGTCAAGTGGGACTATGAACTCCGCCGTCCCGACCAGATCGACCCGGTGGTGGCCCGCGCCATGGAACTCGCCACCGCCTCCCCCTCCGGCCCGGTCTATCTCTCGCTGCCGCGCGAGGTGCTCGGCGCCGCGGTCGAACCGCCCGGTCCCGCCACCCCGGCCCCGCGCGCCCGTCCCGCCCCGCCCGCGCCCGCCGCCGCCGAGGTCGCCCAGCTGGCCGAGTGGATCGCCGCCGCCCGCGCGCCGCTGCTCATCACCGGCGCGCTCGGACGGGATCCGCGGGAAAACCCCGCCCTCGCCCGCCTCGCCGAGCGCGCCGCGCTGGCGGTGGTCCCGTTCAACCCGCGCTATCACGCCATGTCCGCCCGCCACCCCATGTACCAGGGCGGCAACCCCGGCGCGCTGCTGGCCGAGGCCGACCTCGTGCTGGTGTGGGAACAGGACGTGCCCTGGTATCCCGGCACCCATCGCCTCGCCGACGGGGCGCGGGTGGTGCAGATCGGCGAGGACCCGCTGTTCACCCGCTACCCGATGCGGAGTTTCCGCTCCGACCTCACCATCCGCAGCGCCGCCCTGCCGCTGTTCGAGGCCCTCGAGGCCGCGCTTGCCCCCCACCTCGGCGACGTCTCCGCCCGCCGCGCCCGCCTCGCCGCCCGCGCCGCGGGCCTGCGCGCCGAATGGGCCGCCGAGGCCGCGCGCGACGGCGCCGGCCCGGTCTGCACCATGGCTTGGCTCAACCATTGCCTTTCCGGCATCGTCGACGCCGACACGCTGGTGGTCAGCGAATACTCGTTCCGCCAGGAACATTGCCCGCTCGACGCGCCGGGCAGCCTGTTCGGCCTCAGCCCGGCCGGCGGGCTGGGCTGGGGGCTGGGAGCGGCGATCGGCGCCAAGCTCGCCGCGCCGGAGAAGCAGGTGATCGCGGTGCTGGGCGATGGCGCCTATATGTTCGCCAACCCCACCGCCTGCCATTTCACCGCCCGCGCCCACGGGCTGCCGGTGCTGGCGGTGATCTACAACAATACCCTCTATGGCGCGGTGCGCCGCTCCACCCTCGACATGTACCCGGACTCCGTCGCCGCCGGCGAGGACGGACGTCGTCTGGCCGAACTCGGCCCCAGCCCCGATTTCGAGAAACTCGCTGAAGCCCACGGCGGCCACGGGGAACGGGTGGAGCACCCGGCCGAGCTGCCGGCGGCGCTGGCCCGCGCCGCCGCTGCGGTGCGCGCCGGCCGCCAGGCGGTGGTGAACGTGCTCTGCCCGGGCGGCGGGTCGGGCGGCATGAGCGAGCGCCGCGCCGCGTGAGCGCCGCCCCGCTGACCACCCCGGTGCTGATCGTCGGCGGCGGCCCGGTCGGGCTCTCGCTGGCGCTCGACCTCGCCGCCCGCGGCGTGGCGGTGACGGTGGCGGAAGCCCGCGCCCGGGGCACCCCGCCCAGCGTGAAATGCAACCACGTCGCCGCCCGCACGATGGAGGTCTATCGCCGCCTCGGCATCGCCCGGCGCATCCGCGAGGCGCCAGGCTTGCCGGCCGATTTCCCCAACGATGTCGCCTTCCGCACCACCACCACCGGGCGGGAATTCGCGCGCATCCATATCCCCGCCCGCGCCACCCGCTACACCGACAGGTCGGGCCCGGACGGGTGGTGGCCGACCCCGGAACCGCCGCACCGGATCAACCAGATCTATCTGGAACCGGCACTCGCCGCGATCGCCGCGGAACGGCCGGGGATCCGCCTGCTCTGGTCGTGCCGGGTCACCGGCTTCACCGAAACCGCCGCCGGCATCACCGCCGAGGCGATGGGCCCGGACGGGCCGTTGCGGATCGAGGCGGGCTGGCTGGTCGGCTGCGACGGCGCCGCCTCCGAGACCCGTCGCGCCATCGGCGCCCGCTTCACCGGGGATGCGCTGGTCCAGCGCACCCAATCGACCGATATCGACGCCCCGGACCTGATCGCGCGCATGGAGGCCCCGCCGGCCTGGTCCACCCAGTCGCTCAACCCGCGGCGCAGCGCCAACATCTTCGCCATCGACGGGCGCCGGCGGTTCCTGGTCCATAACTACCTGCGCCCCGAGGAGACCGATTTCGCCGCCGTCGATCGCGACCGCTGCCTGCGGCTGATCCTCGGCGTCGGCCCCGACTTCCGCTACCGCGTGCTGGGGCAGGAGGATTGGATCGGCCGGCGGATGCTGGCCGACCGGTTCCGGCGCGGCCGGGTGTTCCTGTGCGGCGACGCGGCCCATATCTGGGTCCCGTTTGCCGGCTACGGGATGAACGCCGGCATCGCCGATGCGATGAACCTGTCGTGGATGCTGGCCGCGGTGCTGTCGGGCTGGGCCGATCCGCGCCTGCTCGATGCGCATGCGGCCGAGCGCTGGCCGATCACCGAGCAGGTCTCGCGCCATGCGATGGACACCGCGCAGCGCCTCGCCGCCACGCGCGGCGCGGTGCCGGCGGAGATCGAGGACGACACCCCGGCCGGCGAGGCCGCCCGCCGCGCCTTCGGGTCCCGCCTGCTTGCCCTCAACACCCCGCAATACTGCTGCGGCGGGCTCAATTTCGGCTATTTCTACGACCGCTCGCCGGCGATCGCCTATGACGGCGAGCAGGCCCCCGGCTACAGCATGGACCGGTTCACGCCCTCCACCGTGCCCGGCTGCCGTGCCCCGCATCTCTGGCTGGACGACGGGCGCTCGCTCTACGACGCGCTCGGTCCCTGGTTCACCCTGCTCCGCACGCATCGCGGCGCCGATGCCGACCCGCTGCTCGCCGCCGCCCGCGCCCGGGGGATGCCGCTCGCGCTGCTGGACGCGCCGGAGGCGGCGGCGCTCTATCCGCGGCGGATGACCCTGATCCGCCCCGACCAGCATGTCGCCTGGCGCGGCGATGCGCCGCCGGCCGATCCGGCCGCGCTCACCGCCCGGCTCTGTGGAGTGCTCCGATGACCGTCATCGCCCGCAGCAACGACCCGGTGCGGCTCTCGTTCCTGATCGCCCTGCTCGAGGATGCCGGCATCGCGGCGATGCTGCTGGACCGGCACGCCAGCACGATGGACGGCAGCATCGGGGCGGTGCCGCGCCGGATCGCGGTGGCCGATATCGACGCGGCACGGGCCCGGCAGGTGCTGGCCGAGGCCGGGGAGGGCTGATTGTCCTACCCATCCGCCTCGCGCGGCAGCGGCAGGACCAGCCGGGCCAGCAGCCCGGGGTTGGCATCGCCCAGCACCAGCTGCCCGCCGTGCAGCTGCGCCACCGCCTGCACCAGCGCCAGGCCGAGGCCGGAGCCGGGGGTGCTGCGGGCCGCCTCGCCGCGGAAGAACCGCTCGGTGGCCCGGGCCCGGTCGGCAGGCGGGATGCCGGGTCCCTGGTCGGCCACGGTGATGCTCAGCTCCGCTCCGCCCTGCGCGGCCAGCCGCACGGTGCCGCCGGTGGGGCTGAATTTCACCGCGTTGTCCAGCAGATTGGCCACCGCCTGCTGGATCAGCGCGGCATCGCCATTGGCGGGAAGATGCTCCGGCAGCGCCACCTCCAGCGTGACCCCCTTGTCCTCGGCCACCGCCGCGTAGAGCTCGGCCATGTCGGCCAGTACCGGGGCGAGATCGAACGGGGCGAAGGCCGAGCGGCGCGAGCCCGCCTCGATCTCGGAAATTCGCATCAGGGCCTGGAAAACGGCGACGATACCATCCAGATCAGCGGTGGCGCGCTCGATCGCGGCCTGCAGCGCCTCCGGCCCGTCGGCGTGCAGCGCGGCATCCTCGAGCCGGGCGCGGGCGCGGGCGATCGGCGTACGCAGGTCGTGGGCAATGGCGTTGGAGACCGCGCGCACCCCGTCCATCAGCCGGGCGATGCGGTCGAGCATCTCGTTGATGGTCTCGGCCAGCTGGTCGAACTCGTCGCCGCGTCCCGAGAGCCGCACCCGTTGCGTGAGGTCGCCGGCGGCGATGGCGTTCGCGGTGTCGGTCACATTGGCCAGGCTGCGGCGGAAGAACGAGCGCACCACCGCCGCGCCGATCGAGACCATGATGGCGACCACGCCCATCGCCCACAGCAGCGCGTCGGTCAGCAATTCGCGCAGCTTGGCACGGTTGCGTACGTCGCGGCCGACCAGCAGGCGGAACCCGCCGGGGAGATTGTAGCTGTGGACCAGCCCGATCGAGCGCACCCCCTGGCGGGTCACCGGCAGCTGGTACCACCCGTCGGTGCGCGTGACCGGCCGCGGCCAGCCGGTGAGATTGCCGGCCAGGCGCTGCCCCAGCGGGCCGACCAGCAGATAGATCGCCTGCGCGTCCACGCCCTCGGCGATGCGGTCCTGGATGGTCAGCACCAGCGCCGGGATGCCGCCTTCCTCCCAGCGCTCGGCCAGGCCGCGCGCGTCGGCGCGGATCGCCGCTTCCACCTGCCGGTCGAGCAGGCCGGCGGTGGCCCACCAGAGGAAGATCGCCAGCGCCGCGGCGGTGATGGCGAGCAACCCGGCATAGACCAGGGCGAAGCGGACGCCGGCGGAGCGGAACAGCGGTGTGCGGGGACGTGGCCCACGGGAAGGCCCAGGGGAAGGCGTCGGGGAAGGCGCGGGACTCGACGCCGGAGCAGCCAGCGCGTCCGGCATCGCGGTCTCCTACTCCTCGGCCCGCACCATGTAGCCGGCGTTGCGCACGGTATGGATCAAGGGGGAGGGAAACGGCTTGTCCACTTTCTGGCGCAGCCGGGAGACATGGACGTCGATCACGTTGGTCTGCGGATCAAAATGATAATCCCATACTCCTTCCAGCAGCATGGTGCGCGTCACCACCTGCCCGGCGTGGCGCATGAGATATTCCAGCAGCCGGAACTCGCGGGGTTGCAGGTCGATTTTCTGGCCGGCCCGGCGCACCTGGCGCGACAGCAGGTCGAGTTCGAGATCCCCCACCGCCAGCTTGGTGACCGGCCCCTCGCTTTTGCCGCGCCGCGCCAGCGCCTCCACCCGCGCGAGCAGCTCGGTGAAGGCGAACGGCTTGGTGAGATAGTCGTCCCCCCCGGCCTTGAGGCCCTTCACCCGCTCATCGACCTCGGCCAGCGCGGAGAGGATCAGCACCGGCACCGCGTTCTTCTGCCCGCGCAGGGTTTCGAGGATATGCAGCCCGTCGATGCCGCCGGGCAGCATCCGGTCCAGCACCACCGCGTCGAATGCCTCCGAGGCGGCCATGAACAGCCCGTCGCGGCCGTTGTCGGCGTGTTCCACCACATGCCCGGCCTCGCGCAGCCCGCGCACGACGAAGCCGGCCACGTCCTTGTCGTCTTCCACCACCAGAATACGCATCGCGGTCTCCCTCCGGGTTCGCGGTTCGTCGGCTGCCTTGCGGCCCGCCGGGCCGGGCACGGCGCTGCCGCCCGACATGGCACCACGCCGGGCACGCAACAAGCGCCCGCCGGTTAGGCTTTGTTCATCCCGCGCCCATCCGGGCGCGGTCCGGGGTTCCAGGGCGCCTCCGGCCAGTCGTGTTTCGGGTAGCGTCCGCGCAGCGCGGCGCGGGTCTCGGCCCAGCCGCCGCGCCAGAAGGCGGCGAGGTCGGCGGTGATCGCCGCCGGCCGACCGGCCGGGGACAGCAGCGCGAGGCGCAGCGGCACCCGCCCGCCAGCCAGGTGCGGGGTGGCATCGAGCCCGTAGAACGCCTGCGCGCGCGCCGCGGCGAGCGGTTCCGGCGCGGTGTAATCGACCGTCGCCTGACCATGTGGCAGCGGCAACACCGCCGGCAGCTCCCGGTCCAGTCGCGCCGCCAGCTCCCGACCCAGCCGGGCCCGCAACCGCGCCGCCAGATCGAGCGCGGCCAGATCCGCCCGCCGCCGCACCGAGCCGAGCTGTCCGCCGAGCCAGGCGCCGATGTCCGCCCGCAGCGCCGCATCGGAGAAATCGGGCCAGACCTCCGGTTCCAGCGCGCGCATCCGCGCCACCCGGGCCCGCAGCTGTCGCGCCGCGTCCGACCAGCTGAGCAAGTCCCAGGCCGGGCCGGCGAGCGCCGTGCGCAGCCCGGCTTCGATCTCCGCCGGGTCGGCCGGAGCGGTGGTGTCGGACAGCACCAGCGCGCCGAGGCGGCGCCGGCGGCGGGCCAGTACCGCGCCGGCGACGGGATCGAAGCTGGTTTCCACCTGCGTGGTCACCTGCGCCTCCAATGCCGGCGGCAGCGCGGTGGGGTCCAGCGGCGCGGCGAGCGCGATGCGCGGGGTTCCGCTTCCCCCCAGCGCCGCCACCGCCAGCAGCGGCGCGCGGGCGAGCGGATCGCTGGGGTCCAGCACGGCGCCCCCGCCGCCGGCGAGGCGGAACTGGCCGGGCGCACGGCGGGCGGCGATGCGATCCGGATAGGCCGCCGCGATCAGCCGGCCGGGATCGCCCGCCGCAAATGTGCCGGCGGCCAGGCCGAGGCGGGCGCGGTACTGGCCGGCGGCGCGACGGATCGGGGCCGGTGCGCGATTCAGCGTCGCCAGCCTGGCCGCGACATCGGCGCCGGCCTCGGTGCCGCGCAACGGATCGCGCTCCTCCAGCAGCGCCGCCAATGCCGCGGCGAGCGCCGCCTCCTCGGCCCCCTCGGCTGCCAGCATCATCGCCGCCAGCCGCGGATGCGCGCCAAGCTCGCTCATCCGCGCCCCGAGCGGGGTCAGCGCCCTGTCCGCATCCAGCGCGCCGAGCGCCCGCAGCAAGGTCTCGGCGGCGGCGAGCGCCCCGGCCGGTGGCGGGTCGGCGAAGCGGAGCGCCTCCCGCGGCGTGCCCATGGTTGCCGTCCAGGCCGCCGCGGTCAGTACCAGCGGCGCCAGGTCCGCGGCCAGAATCTCCGGCCGGTCCTGCGCCGGCAGGCCCCGCCCCAGCGCCTCGGTCCAGAGCCGTATCGCCACCCCCGGCGCCTCGCGCCCGGCCCGGCCGGCCCGCTGCGTGGCGGCGGCGCGGGAGATGCGGACCAGGCCGAGCCGGGTCAGCCCCGTAGCCGGGTCGAACCGCGGCGCCCGGCGGAACCCGCCGTCGATTACCACCCGCACCCCCGGCACGGTGAGCGAGGTCTCCGCCACCGGCGAGGCAAGGATCACCCGGCGCGCGCCGGCCGGATCGGGAGCGAGGGCCGCATCCTGCTCGGCACGCGGCAGGTCCCCGTGCAGCGCCAGGATGCGGGCGGGGCAACCGGCGAGCGCCGCCTCGGTGCGGCGAATCTCGGCCATTCCAGGCAGAAACGCCAGAATGTCCCCGGGATGGGCGGCGAGAGCGGCGCGGGTCGCGCGTGCCATCTCCTCCGGCAGGTCCCGCGGGGTGGCGAGATCGCGCGCGGCGTGACGGATCGTCACCGGATGCGGTCGGCCCTCGCTTTCGATCACCACCGCCTCCAGCAGGGCGGACAGGCGATCGGTCTCGGCGGTGGCGGACATGGCGATCAGGCGCAGATCCGGGCGCAGTGCGCGTTGCAGGTCCAGCAGCAGCGCCAGCGCGAGATCGGATTCCAGGCTGCGCTCGTGGATTTCATCGAGAATGACGGCGGCAACCCCTTCCAGCAGCGGATCGGCCAGCAGGCGGCGGAGCAGCAGGCCCTCGGTCAGGACTTCCACCCGGGTGGCGGCGGAGACGGCGGCGTCCTGGCGGGTGCGGAAGCCGAACACCCCTCCTGGTGCCTGGCCATGCAGCGCGGCCATGCGGGTGGCGGCGGCGCGCGTGGCCAGGCGGCGCGGCTCGGCGAGGAGGATGCGCGCATCGCCCCGCCAGCCGGCGGCGAGCAGGGTGGGCGGCACCAAGGTGGTCTTGCCCGATCCCGGTGGCGCGCGCAGCACCACATTGCGTCCGTCCGCCAGCGCGGTGGCCAGCGCGGGCAGGATGGCGGCGACCGGCAAGGGCGGCGCGGGGTCGATCAGCGCGCCCCGCGACGGCGTGGCCGGGCCGCAGCGGGCGGGGTCAGCGCGGCCAGCACCGGCCGGACCGCGGCATACACCGTGCCCGGATCGATGCCGCGGATGCAGGCCAGGTCCCGCGGGCAGTCGGACTGCCGGTTGAGGTAGCAGGGGGCGCAGCTCATCGCCCGGCTGATCGCGATCGCCGCCGGGCCTTCGGGACCCCATTCGGTCGCATCCACGGTGCCGGAATGGATGCCGACGGTCGGCACGCCGAGGGCGGCAGCGATGTGTTTCGGGCCGCTGTCGTTGCCGATGAACAGTGCGCAGCGCGTGAGCAGCCCCGGCAGCGCGCCGAGGCCGAACGCGCCGACGGCCGATCCCACCCGGTCGGGCGCGTCGAGTCCCTCGGCGATCTCCGCCGCCGCCGCCGCCTCGTCCGGCCCGCCGATCAGCAGCACGCGCACCGGATGACGCGCCAGGATCAGCCCGAGCAGAGCGATGAAATGCCCGACCGGCCATTGCTTCATCGGGTTGCCGGCACCGGGATGGACCGCGATCACCGGGGCGTCGAACAGCGCGCCGAGCGCAGCCGGAAGGGGGCCTGCCGGCGGGGCACGCAGCGGCTCGGGCGGCGGGGTGGCGGCCAGTTCCACCGCTGCGACCAGGCGCAGCAGGTCCTCGGTGATATGCGACCGCTTGCCGGTCATGGCGCGGTCGGCTTCCCATTCCAGCGCGATATCGAGCCAGGGGAACTGGCCCAGATGGTCGTAGCCGGCGGTCCAGCGCGCCCCGGAGCGGCGCAGGATCTCTCGGGTATCGAGATGCTTGCGGAGATCGATGGCAAGATCGGGGGCGAAGGCGGCGAGTTCGGCATCGAGCGCGGCCAGCGCCGCCGGGTCCTGCTCGGCCAGTCCGAGGGCGGACCGGGCGTGGAAGAAGGCGAACGGGATGACCGCCTCGATCGCCGGTTCCAATGCCGCCAGCGGCACCGCGGCGGGTGCCGCGAGCAGCCGTATGCTCGCCTCCGGGAAGGCGGTTTTCAGCCGCCGGATCGCCGGCAGGGCGGTGATGACGTCGCCGATATGGTCGAGCTTCACCACCAGGATCCGGCGCAGCGCCGCGCGCGGCAGGCGGGGCGCGCCGCCATGGCGGATGCGCGCGCGCTCCTCGTTCGGCCGGCAATCGTCGTGGTCGCTGGCGAGGTTGGGGTTGTGGAACGGATCGCCGGCGGCGAAGCGGGGCCGCCAGCGCCGCTCGAACCCGGCGAGGTCGTAGCGTTCCTCGAGCCGGCCGCGGCTGGCGAGCTCGTGGTGGATCAGGGTCGCGTGCGGCGTCACCACCACCCGCTTGCCGGCGTCCAGCGTGCGCAGGCAGAAATCGAGGTCGTTGTTGATGACCTGGTGGGTCTCGTCGAAGCCGCCGAGGGCGTCGAAATGCTCGCGTCGCATCAGCATCGCCGCCCCGGTCACCGCGCTCACGTTGCGCGGGGTCAGCGCCAGGCCGAAATATCCCGGGTCGGTCTCGGCCGCGAAGCGGAACGCATGCCGGCCGGTGGCGGTGCCGGAGAGGAACATCCCGGCGTGCTGGATGGTGCGGTCCGGGTAGAGCAGCCGCGCGCCGACCACCCCCACGCCGGGATCGGCCGCCGCTTCCAGCATCGCGTCCAGCCAGCCGGGGTCGATCGCCTCGACATCGTCGTTGAGGAACAGCAGCCGCGAGCCGCGGGCGGCGGCGGCGGCGAGGTTGTTGAAATGCGACCAGTTGAAGGCGGGCGGGGCGGTGATCAGCTGGTCGGCGAGATCGCGCAGCCGGGGGCGCAGCGCCGCCCGCTCGGGGGGGATGTTCTCGATGCAGATCAGCTCGAAATCGCGATAGGCGGTGAGCGCGCGCAACGAGGCGATGCAGGTCTCGATATGGCCGCCGGCGCCGTTGGTGGGGATCAGGATGGAGACCGTTCCGGGCGCGACGGCGCGGCGGATGCGAAAGCGACCGGGCAGCAGCCCG
>JBMFXF010000106.1:0-10529 GCA_049964515.1 Acetobacteraceae bacterium
GCGCGGTTGTAGGCCCGCTTCTCCTGGCCGGTGAAGACGTTCTTGAACTGCACCATCCCGGCGTTGGTGAACAGCAGGGTGGGGTCGTTGCGTGGGACCAGCGGCGAGCTCTCGACCGGCTCATGCCCGTGGCGGGCGAAATAGCCGAGGAAGGCGGCGCGGATGTCGTTGCTGCTGGCCATGGGGCGGGATCGGTCCTGGTGCGAACGAAGCCGCCACCTAACCCAAGCCGGGGCAGGCTGTCACGCCTCGGTGACTTCGGCTTCCAGCGCCGACAGCAGGCGGGAGGCGAACCAGCGCGGCATGTCCTGGAAGATCACCACCAGCCGGGTCGCGCCCGCCGGCCAGTCCGCCGGCCAGGACGGCAGGAACTCGGCCGGAGCGGCGCGGTGCCCGACTGCCTGGATCAGCAGCGGGCGCTCCGGCGCCTCGGCCAGGGTGGCGATGCCCTTGAGCCGCAACAGCCGGGGACCGGAATGCGCCATCAAGGTCTCGATGAACAGGCTGAGCGCGGCGCCCGCGATCGGCCGCTCCCGCGCCACGACAGCACTGCCCAGACCGCGCCCATGCCGACCGCGCGCAAACGGGTTCGGCCCGTCCGGCTCAAGGCCGGCCAGGCGTTCGCGCAGCGGCAATGCGCCCGCGGGGGCGAACAACAGCGCGGGCGCGGCCTGGCCGGCAACTGCCGCCGTCACCGGCAGCCCGGTGGCGGCCAGCGCCGCGGTGAGCGCGGGATCGGGGGGGGCCAGGTCGGTTTTGGTCAGCACGACGCGGTCGGCCAACGCGAGCTGGCGCCGCGCCTCGACATGGCGGGCAAGCAGCTCCGCCCCGTCCGGCGCCGGGATCAGGGTGACCACCGCCCCCGGCGCATGGGAGGAACCGAGTTCGAGCAGCGCGGCCAGGATCGGCCCCGGATCGGCCAGCCCCGAGGTTTCGATCAGCACCCGGTCATGCTCGGGCAGGCGGGCGATGGTATCGGCCAGGCTGCCCTGGACCCGGCAGCAGAGGCAGCCATTGGCCAGCGTCAGCAGCGTCTCGTTGCCCGAGGCGATCAGCGCGTGGTCGATGCCGACCTCGCCCCACTCGTTGACGATCACGGCGCAGCGGGCAAAGGCCGGGTCGCGCAGCACCCGGCCGATCAGCGTGGTCTTGCCGGCACCCAGGAAGCCGGTGACCACCGTCACCGGCCGACCGGGCGCCGGGCTGGTCACGACCGGCCGATCAGGACGGATAGGTCATGTGGCAACCGTCCTCCGCCGCGGTGGCGGCGACCGACTCGCCCGGGACTTCCTTGCGGATCGTGAAGATATCGTATTTGTTGCCGTTCTTCGGCGGATGAATGTCGCCGACGAAGATGGTCGCCATCAGCTGATGATCCGCGGCGCGGTAGAACGCCTTGCCGCGTTGCAGCGCCACCTCGGGCGGCAGTTCCATCCCTTCCAGCGCGCGCGCCATTTTCAACGCATCGAGGCCTTTGCTGCGCTCGGCGGCGAGCCGGAAACTATGCACGGCGACATAGCCGAACCACACCCGCGCCGAGGGCATCACGCCGTAGCGCTTCTGCACCGCGGCGTTGAAGGCCGCCACATGCGGCACGCCGGGCTGGTTCCACCACCACTCCATGTTCCACCAGCCGGTCTGCGCCGCGGCGGGGGTGGCGATCACGTCCTCGAGTTCGAAGATCGCGCCGCCGAGGGCGATGTTCTTCTCCATCCCGAACTGGAGGAACTGCTTCATGCAGTCCACCTGCGGCTGGCCGTACATGTTGTTGATGAGCACCGTCGGCTTGAACAGCTTCGCCTTGATGAGGGTCGCCGTGAAATCCAGCATGGTCTGCGGCACCAGCACCGCCTCCACCGTCCCGCCGAGCTGCTTCAGGTCGCGGATGAAGGCCGCCTGCAAGGTGTGGCCATAGGCGTAGTCGGGGGTGATCATGAACCAGCGCTTGCCGAACTTCCGGACCAGGGTGCTGGTAATGGAATTCGCATCCATGCTGGTGGTGCCGCAGATGCGGAACACGTTCCACTTGCACGCCTTGCCGGTCATCGGATCGGTATGCGCCCCGGGCAGGATGTTCAGCACGCCCTTCTGATAGGTCACCTGGGTCTGCGCATAGGCGATGCCGGAGTTCGGATCGCTCAGCAGCACGTTCACATGGTCGCGGTCGATCAGCTTGATCGCCTTCTGCACGCCCACCCCGGTATCGGACGCGGAATCCTCGATCAGCAGCTCCACCTTCCGCCCGAGAATGCCGCCCTTGGCGTTGATCTCATCCACCGCCAGCATGGCCCCGTTGTGCTCCGACGTGCCGAGCATGGAAGCCGGGCCGGTCATCTCATCGACCATGCCGATCTTGATCGGCACCTCGCCCCGGGCGGAGATCAGGAACGGCGCGGCGAGCTGGGCGCCAGCGATCACCGCAGCACCTTGCAGGACGCGACGGCGGCCGGGACGCAGGGCCCCGGGGGGTGATTGGGTCATGGACGAGGACTCCCTTGCTGGCCGGTTCCGGCCGTTGGTTGGCGGCGCGGACCGATTCGCCCGCAGCTCGAACCAGAGCTTATCAGGCCCCCCGACGCCCGGGATTAACTTCCAGTCATAATTCCCGGGGCCGGCACCGCCGAAACGCTTTGCCATACCCGTCGCGGCATCGTAATTTCCATCCGTGTCCGGCACCCTCGCCCAGCTGTCCGAAGCAATGAAGGATATCGTCGGCCGCGCCAGCCTGGCGCTGGCCGCGATCCGCCTCGGCCCGGACCAGCAACGCAGCGCGCTGCTCTGGCAGCCGGAGCTCGCCGTCACCGCCGAGGCGGCCTTGCCCAGCTTCGATGCCTGCTCGGTCGCCCGTCCCGGCGGAGCGGTGATCCCCGCCCGGCTCGAGCGGCGCGACGCCGGCTCCGGGCTGGCCGCGGTCCGCCTGTCCATTCCCGGCGCACCACGCGCGCTGTCCCACGCCGCCATTCCCGCCCCGGGTGCCTTGGTCGTGATCCTGGGCGCCACCGCCGAGGCCGCGCCGATCGCCCGGCTGGCCATGGTGCAGGGCGGCGCCGATCCCCTCGATGCCACCACGCCGCTCGACTCGGCACTGGCACCGGAGGATTCCGGCGGGCCGGTGCTGGATGCCAGCGGCCGGTTGCTCGGCCTCGCCCTGTCCGGCGCCGACGGCACCGCCCGCATCGCCCCGGCGGCCAGCATCGCCGCCCTGTTCGGCGGCACCGCGATGGTGCCGGGGCGGCCGGACGGGCCGCGCGGCTGGCTCGGGCTCTCCCTGCAACCGGTGGAGGGCAGCGGGCGGTTCCGCTGGCTTGGCGGTGGCAAGGGGCGGCGGGTGATCGGCATGTATGCCGGTGGCCCGGGCGCCCAGGCCGGCATCATGGTCGGTGACGTGTTGCTGACCGTGGACGGCAAGGCCATCGCCGGCTCCGGCACCTTGCGCGACTACCTCTCGCCGGAGCGCGTGGGCACCGAGATCGACATCCGCCTGCTGCGCGATGGCCATGTGCGGACCTGCCGGGTCACCGTGGCCCCACTGCCCGGAGAAGATTGATCGCGCGCCTTCACCGAATTTTAGGATAATCAGCCTATCGGTGACTCACCCGCGCTGCCTCCATTTTCAGCGCAGCCCCATTCATCCCACCCTGCGGTGGGGAAGATTTGAAAGGTTTCACCATGGCGGCGTTCGACCGCGCCTTCGATATCGTCGTTCTCGGGACCGAAAAAGGCTACCAGAACGACCCAGACGACCCCGGCAACTGGACCGGCGGCGCCGTGAACCAGGGCCGCCTCCGCGGCACCAATTTCGGCATCAGCGCGGCGAGTTATCCCACGCTGGACATCGCCCAGCTGACCGAGGCCGACGCGCGCGCCATCTATCGGCGCGACTATTGGGACCACGTCCAGGGCGATGCGCTGCCGGCGCCCTTGGCGCTGCTGGTGTTCGACGCCGCGGTGAACAACGGCACCGGGCAGGCCGCGCGCTGGCTGCAACGCGCGGTGGGGGTGGAGGCGGACGGCCAGATCGGCCCGGAGACCCTCGCGGCGGTGCAGCGGCAGGGCACGATCCCCGACGGCGGGTGGCATTTATGCGCCGGCTTCATGGCGCTGCGGATGCAATTCATGGCCGGGCTGCCGACTTGGCGCAGCTTCGGCGCCGGTTGGTCGCTGCGCCTGGCGCGGCTGCCCTGGCAGGCAATGACAATGGCACAAGCATAAAGGAGTTCGGATTATGGTCGATATCGCGGATGCGCTGGCCGCCGGCGCGAAGGGCGCGGCGGCAGGCGCGGTGGGCGGCCCGATCGGCGCGGCCGTCGGCGGCCTCGGCGGGCTGGTGATGGATCTGGCCCCGCAGCTGGGCAGCTGGCTGTTCGGTTCCAGCGGCGGCAAGGCCGCGGCGGCGGTCGCCTCGGCCGTGCAGTCGGTGACCGGAACCTCGGATGCCGACGCGGCGATGGCCGCGATCGAGAAGGACCCGAAGGCGGCGGCGGCGCTCCGCATCAAGCTGGCGCAGATCGCCGCCGATGCCGAGAGCGAACGCCGCAAGCAGGACCTGGCCAGCTTGCAGGCGCAGCTGGCCGATGTCGCCGGCGCGCGGGCGCAGACCGAGGCGCTGGCGAAGGATGGCTCGGCGATCGCTTGGGGCGCGCCGGTGATTTCGGTGGTGGTGCTGGCGACCTTCGGGCTGGTGATGTGGGTCGCGCTGACCCGCGCCATGCCGGCGGGCTCCGCGCCCATCCTTAACGTACTGCTGGGCACGCTGGCGGCGATGGCGACCAGTGTGGTGTCGTACTGGGTCGGCTCCAGCATGGGGTCCAGCGCGAAGAACCGGACCATCCACCTGGCCTTGTCGCGCGGCCCCCAGCCGGGGCGGACGGACTGACCGGCCGGAGCCGGGTCAACCGGGGCGGAGCGCGCGCGCTCCGCCCTCCGCGGTCCGGGACAGCGCGCCGATCAACCCGCGCAGGCTGTCCAGGTTATGCACCGGCAGGAACGCATCCACATGCGGTAGCATGGCGCGGATGCCTTGCGGGCGCGGTTCGAACCCCGACCAGCGCAGCAGCGGGTTGAGCCAGATCAGCCGTGCGCAGGACCGGTGCAGCCGGTCCATCGCCCCTGCGAGCGCTTCGGCCCCCTCTCCTTCGCGGGGGCGGTCCAGCCCGTCGGTGATTAGCAACACCACCGCGCCCTGGCCCAGCACCCGGCGCGCCCACAGCCGGTTGAACCCGGCCAGCGCCGCCCCGATCCTGGTGCCGCCCGACCAGTCCGGCACCGCCTGCGCCACCATCTGAAACGCCACCTCCGCATCGCGGTGCCGCAGCTGGCGGGTGATATTGGTCAGCCTGGTGCCGAACAGGAACACGTGAACCCGCTCCCGGTGGTTGGCCAGCGCGTGCAGGAAGTGCAGCAGGATCGGCGCATAGCGGGCCATCGACCCGGAGATGTCGCACAGCACCACCAGCGGCGGCGGGCGGCTGACCCGGCGGGAGCGCGCGAGGTCGAACATCTCCCCCCCCTGGCGCAGGCTGGCTCGCAGGGTGCGCCGCAGGTCGATGATCGGCCCGCCCGGATCGGGCCGGACTCGGCGGGTGCGGCGCAGATCGAGCGGCAACGCGAGGCGCCGGATCTCCTGCTTGGCCTCGGCGATCTCGGCGGCACTCATCGCCTCGAAATCCATCGTCTGCAGGCGTTCGCGCTCGCTCGCGGTGAAGATCGCGTCCAGCTGCGGTGGCGGTTCGTCGCGCGGCGGGCGCGGGCGCGGCGGGCTGAACGCCTCCGCGAGACGCCGCGCGCCGGGTGGCGGCGGTTCCGGGCGCGGTTTCTTCGCCGCATCCAGCAGCGCCATCGCAGCCGCCTGGCGGGACGCGGCGGCATCGCGGAAGAACAGGGCGAAGGCGTGGTCGAACAGCTCCGCGTGTTCGTGGCGATGGATCATCGCGGCGCGCAGCGCGGTGCGGGCCTGGTCGCGGTCGCCGAGGTCGATCAGGGTCAGCGCCCGGGTGGCGGCGAGCGTTTCGGCGGGCCCCACCGGCAGGCCGGCGCGGCGCAGCAGGCGCGCGAATTCCACCACGTTTCCGGCGAGCCGGGGCATCAGACGGGGCCCCGACGCGACCGGCTCACACGTAATGCTCGGCCAGCGGGGCGAAGCCGTTAAAACCCTGGCTGGCATAGGTGGTGACATAGGCGCCGGTGGCGAGCAGGTGAACCTGGTCCCCGCTGGCGAGCGCGAGCGGCAGGTGATAGCCGGTGCGCTCATACATGATGTCGGCGCCGTCGCAGGTAGGGCCGGCGATCGCCACCGGCCCGGTCGGCCCGCCGTCATGGGCGGTGGTGATGCGGTAGCGGATCGACTCGCCCTCGGTCTCCGCCAGCCCGCCGAAGCGGCCGATGTCCAGATAGACCCAGCGCACCGAATCGTCGCCGCGGCGGCTGACCAGCACCACCTCGGAGGCGATCACCCCGGCGTCGCCGACGATGGCGCGGCCGGGCTCCACCACCATCTCCGGTAGGGCGTTGCCGAAATGCCGGGTCATCGCGCCCATGATGGCGGCGGCGAAATCGTCGATCTCGGGCACCGGGTCGCGGTAGCGGGTGGGGAACCCGCCGCCCAGGTTCATCATGCGCAGATTGACGCCGGATTCGGTGAGGTCGGTGAACAGCATCGCCACCCGGGCGATGGCGAGGTCGTAGGCCTCGGTGGTGGTCTGCTGGCTGCCGACATGGAACGAGAGCCCGTACGGGTCCAGCCCCAGCGCGCCGGCGCGGCGCATCAGGCGGGCAGCGTGATCGATGGTGGTGCCGAACTTGCGCGAGAGCGGCCAGTCGGCGCCGTGGTTTTCGACGCGGATGCGGCAATAGACCCGGGCGCCGGGGGCGTGGGTGGCGAGTTTCTCCAGCTCCTCGTCCGAATCGAAGGCGAACAGCGAGACGCCGGCGGCGTGGGCGCGGGCGATGGCGGAGGATTTCTTGATGGTGTTGCCGAAGCTGATCGCCTCCGGCGCGGCGCCGGCGGCGAGGCAGGCCTCCACCTCCTCGATGCCGGCGGCGTCGAAGGCGCTGCCCAGGCGGACCAGGCGGTCGAGGATGGGAGCGGCGGGGTTGGCCTTGACCGCGTAGTAGATGCGGGCGAGCGGCAGGGCGCGGCGGAGCGCGGCGTAATTCGCCTCCACGCGGTCGAGGTCCAGCACCAGGCACGGGGTGGCCGGGTGGGTGTGCGACAGATAGCGGGCGACTTTTGGGGTCATCGCGCCGTGTTCCCTGGGGCAAGACGCCCGCCTGTTCAGGCGGCGGGCGACAGTTGACGAAACGGTCGAACGAACCAGCGACCTAAGCGAGTTGCCAGAACGCTTGACGTCGTTGCGTAACCACGAGGGCCAGAGGCACGTGCGTTGCTGCGTGGGGGGGATGTAGGCGGGTTCCGGGCGGGGCGCAAGGGGAAAAATGGGGCCCCGGCAGGTCCTGCCGGCCGATGGCGAGGGTTGTTTCGCACCGGAGCTGTGCCAAGAATAAGACTGACTTCATTGCGGTGGAACGGGCGGCGGCGGTGGTTTGAAACCGGTTGCCGAACCCTTGCGTCTGCGCCCGTGGCAGATCCTTGGGTCAGAGTGTAATGGGTTGTTTTAGCCTCTGTTTCTTCCAGCCATACTGTTCGCGGGGAGCCCCGGAGCGCGGCCGGGAGGTGACCGGGGCGCAGCGGGGAGATTGAAAAATTTGGTTGACCCCCGAGGCCGGTGGGTGTAAAAGAAAGGTGAATGACGGCGCGCGATGGCACTCAGGCCGCGTCGGGGGTTTCCGTTCAGGCTGTATCAGGGTATCGGATCATGCGTTTTCCATGGGTGGCGACGGCGGCGATCGGGGCGGCGTTGACGGTACTCCCGGCGTTGCGGGCGCGGGCGGATGTTCTGATGAACACGACGGGCTTGGTCCCATCTGCCGCGGATGTTATTGCCCCCGCCAGTGCGATCTTCGGCGGCGGGGGGCCGATTGCCGACTCTTTCTCTGTTGGCCCTCAAGGATTGATGCTTTCCTCCGTTAACGTTGTCCTGGGCGCCACTAATTCGGCTGACGGTGGAGCGATGTTGGTCAGCCTTTGGACCACTAATCCAACTGGGAGCAGTGGTGGCCTGCCGGCCCCAGGCTCTCTGGTGGCCAATCTGGCGACGGTCAACGACTCGAGTCTCTCGACACGTTTCTCTAGCATCTCGATTCCTGTGACTCAGGCGATAGCTCTGGCCGCGAATGGCCGGTATTGGGTCGAGCTATCCAACGTGTCCTCTACAGCGGTTACATCTGGGCAGTGGGAGTACGCGTCCGCCACGCAGGCGATGACGATCCCGAACGCTGCCAACGAATATAATTGGGGCAACTATGCCGGCTTTGCGAACTATAGTTCGACCGACAGTGCAAACGGGGTTGACCTGTTTGAGGTCTCTGCGGTTCCGGAACCCAGTGCATTCATCTTGCTGGGTCTTGGTATGTTGGTGCTTGGGTTGGCCCGTATATGGGCTTCCGGTCGAGTTTCTCCCGCTTCCACAGAAGCCTGACCTCTGGGGCTTCACCAGAATGATCGTTCGGAGTTGATCCAATGCCCCCTCCTTGCTTTACCCCTGGGTCTCGTTGCGCAGCCCCTGGTGGCGATGTCCTCGTTGAGGATGTGCGCGTGGGAGATGTCCTTTTGGTTCAATCCGGCTCTCGGTTGGTGGCTCGGCCGGTTGTCTGGGTTGGCTCTGGCTCCGTTGCGCCGACAAAATTTTCCTGCCCTGAGTTGTCCGCGCCCATCCGTATAGATTCCTCCGCCCTGGCCGATGGGGTTCCGAAGCGCGATTTGTCTATTTCTCCCGATCATCGGATCCTTCTTAACGGGCGTCTGGTTCCGGCACGACTACTCGTAAATGGCATGTCGATCCGCCGTGAGTTGTTTAACGGGCCCGTTACCTACCTTCACATTGAATTTGCGGAACACTCTATATTGTTCGTAGAGGGAGTGCCCGCCGAATCCTTCCTCGACGAGCAGAATGACCGCAGCTTTTTCGAGGCCGGGTCCGCGGTCACCGCGCTCCGCCCGACCCTCCCCAACCTCAACGACCCGGCGCACTCCCCGCGCGCCTGCGCGCCGCTCGCCATGACGCCCGCCGCCTCGCGGGACATCTGGCAGATGCTGTACGATCGCGCCATCGCGCTGGGCTACCCCGAGCCCGCGCTGACCACCGTCGCCGACCCGGGCTTGCATCTGGTGGCCGATGGCGCGCCGGTGATGCCCGTGCACTGCACGGCAACCGAAGCGAGCTTCGTGCTGCCCGCCGCCCCCACCACGCTGCGCCTCGCGTCCCGCGCCTCCAGCCCGTCCGCTCTCGACCGCGATGCGGACGACTGGCGCATCCTCGGTGTCGCCGTCCGCGAACTCAGATACCGCACCCAGACCGGTGAAACCGTCTATGGTCCCGACCATCCGGCCCTGAGCGAAGGGTGGCAGGACGCCGAATCGGATGCTTCCGGCAGCTGGCGCTGGACCAGGGGCAACGCGCGCTTGCCCTGTCCCACCGCCGCGGCAACCATCACCGTCCGGTTCTTCGCCCAGCCGGCCTATCTGATCGACACGCCCGCGGCTGCGGAAACACGCCGCGCCGCCTGATCCTCCGGCCCCGCTTTGGAAAACCCGCGCCCGTAAAACCTGCGGCGCGGGTTTTTCTACCCCAGCCTCACACCAACTCCCCGTCCGCCACCCGCAAGGTCGCGCACCGCGCCAACTCCTCGCGCAACCGTTCCACCTGCCCGGAAACCCGGCGCCGTTCCCCACCGGGCCAATGCGCCCCACGCTGCGCCATCCGGTCCAGCACGATCACCAGGTCCCGCGCCGTCGCCAGATCGTTCGCCAGGCACGCCCGCCCGAACGCATCCTCCACCGAATCGGTCACCCGCCGGCGCAGCACCGCCAGGGCGTGCGCCAACCGCGCCGGCGGAATCGCCGCCGGCTCCGGTTCGCGTCGTCCCAACAACCCCGCCAAGCGCCGCATTGCCCGAGTTCCTCAACGTCTTGACGCTTTTCGCACGGCATTCCTTGCAAACCGGTTACAGTCCCGGCGCCGGGGCGAATATCCCTCACCCCCGCCCGTGATCCAGGCCAGCGGCGTGTTCCTCACCGACAACAACGCCGGCCTCGCCATCCCGGAGTTCACGCCGTAGCGGCTACGCGCGCACCTCCACCATCACCACCTCGGCGCCCGCCTCGGCGCGCAGCACCAGCTCCGCCTCCCCGGACACCGCCACCCCGTCGCGCGGGGCCGCGGCCACCCCGTTCACGGTGATCCCGCCGCCGAGCGCCACCAGATAGGCGGCCCGACTCGGGGCCAGCGCCAGCCGCGCAGCGGTGCCGCCGTGCCGCATCACATGCCACACGGCCAGGACGAACAGCGCCCAGAGCGCTCCCTCAGCAAGGGAACTGTGGCTCCATGCCGCCACCACTGCACCGCCCGAGGCTCCCGCGAGCCCAACAATCGCAAGTGTGCTCAGAGAGGCATTCATTTGCGGGATCCTCG